>NZ_CP158297.1:300000-484959 GCF_040256395.1 Deinococcus sonorensis KR-87
CGCCCCGCCCATCCCCTTGACCATCTTCCCCGGAATCATCCAGTTCGCCAGGTCCCCGCGCTCGCTCACCTGCATCGCCCCCAGGATCGCCAGGTCCACATGCCCCCCCCGGATCATCGCGAAGCTCTCCGCGCTCGAGAAGAAGCTCGCCCCCGCCACCGCCGTGACCGTCTGCTTGCCCGCATTGATCAGGTCACTGTCCAGCTCCGCTTCAGTGGGAAACGGCCCGATGCCCAGCAGCCCGTTCTCCGACTGCAGCATCACGTCCACCCCGTCGGGAATGAAGTTCGCCACCAGCGTGGGCAGCCCGATGCCCAGGTTCACGTACATCCCGTCCTGCAGCTCCTGCGCCGCACGCGCCGCCATCTCGTCCCGGCTCCAGCTCATCTCAACCCTCCCGCACGGTGCGCTTCTCGATCAGTTTCCGGGGCGTGGGGTTGTGGACCAGCCGCTGCACATAGATGCCCGGGGTGTGCACCTGATCCGGGTCCAGCTCACCCACCTCCACCAGCACCTCCACCTCCGCGATGGTGACGTGGCCACTCATCGCCACCAGCGGGTTGAAGTTGCGCGCGGTCTTGCGGTAGATCAGGTTGCCGGCCCGGTCGCCCTTCCAGGCCTTGACCAGCCCCACGTCCGCGCGGATGCCGCGCTCGAGGATGTACGTCTGCCCGTCGAACTCGTGGTGCTCCTTGCCCTCGGCGATCACGGTGCCGACCCCGGTGCGGGTGTAGAAGCCGGGGATGCCGGCGCCGCCGGCCCGCAGGCGCTCGGCCAGGGTGCCCTGCGGGGTGAACTCCAGCTCCAGCTCGCCGGCGAGGTACTGGCGGGCGAACTCGGCGTTCTCGCCGACGTAGCTGCTGATCATCTTGCGGATCTGGCGGGTCTGCAGCAGTTCCCACAACGCGAAGCCGTCGGCGCCGGCGTTGTTGCTGGCCACGGTCAGGTCGCGCACGCCGCTGTCGCGCAGCGCCAGGATCAGCGCCTCGGGCACGCCGCACAGCCCGAAGCCGCCCACCGCCAGCGTCTGCCCGTCCTGCACCACCCCCCGCAGCGCTGCCGCCGCACTCTCATACTCCTTCGTCATTCACCCCTCCAACCACCCCCGCAGACCCACCCCTCCAGGCGGGTGGTGAGCTGTCGCGGGTGAACTTCCAAGAATCTACACCGCCGGCCTCAGGAGAGCGTCTGCAGGAAGGCGCTCAGCTCGGTCAGGAACGTTTGCGGGTGCTCCTGCGGGAAGCCGTGGCCGCCCGGCAGCAGGTGCGGCGGCACGCCCAGCGCTTCGGCCTGCTCGCGCACCATCGCGGGCGTGATCAGCGCGTCGAGGGCGCCGCCCATCACCAGCGCCGGGAGGCCCCGCAGCCGGGCGGGGTCGACCTGCCACCCGGCGAGCGCGCGCGCGTTGCCGTGGTAGTGGCCGGGGTGCATCCGCCCGGCGTCCCGGATCAGGTCGGGCAGGGTCTCGGGTGGCCGGGTGGGGAACAGCGCGCCGATGCTGAGGGCCCGCAGCTGGTCGTCGTGCTGCAGCAGCGCCAGCACCGGGTAGTTTTCCTCCGGGGTGTGCAGCCCGCCGAGCGGCGCGCTGGCCGCCAGCACCAGCCCGCCCACGGCCGCCTTGTGGCGCGCGGCGAGGTCCAGCGCCACCGCGCCGCCCAGCGAGTGGCCCAGCAGCACCGCGCCGTGCAGGTGTTCCTGCTGCATCAGCGCCCACACTGCGTCCGCGTAGGCGGGGATGCTGACGTCCGGGTCGGTGGGCGTGCCGGCGAACCCAGGCAGGTCCGGCGCGATCACCTCCCACCCGCCGGGGGGCTCAGCCAGCAGGTCGTCCCACCAGCGGCTGGACGCGAAGTTCCCGTGCAGGGCCAGCAGCGGCCGGCCGTGTCCGGCGCGCCGGGCACTCAGCGCCATGTCGGGCGCTCCTCCGGCTCCGGGGTGAGTGGGGGTGCGGCAGGCGGGCTGTTCAGCAGCGCGTCCAGCGCCTCGCCGAACGGCTGCGGGTCCTGCAGACACGCCAGGTGCCCGGCGAGGCTCTGCACCTCGCGGTGCGTGAAGTCCACCCCGGCCGCCCGCGCCTGCGCCGCGAAGCGCCGCATCTCGGCCGCCGGGAAGAACTGGTCGCCCTGCACGTTCACGGTGCTCAGCCGGGTGCCGAGCTGCCGCCAGCGCGCGAACAGCTGCGGCCACTCGGCCACCTCACTGAGGTCGTGGGTGCCGACGGCCCGGCCGATGTCCAGCACGTGCCGCAGGCTGGCGGTGCGGCCACGCTCCTGCAGGTGGTCGTCCAGCCCGCCGGGGAACTGCGCTTCGATGCCGTCGGCGCCCAGCCCGAAGAAGGTGATGAGCCGCAGCGCCGCCGTCACGTCGTCGCCGCGCTGCGCGGCGTCGTGCAGCGCCGGCTGGAACACCCCGCGCAGCACCGGCCCGGCGTGCGGACTGGTGACGAACGCCGCCACCCGCGGCGCCAGTTCCGGGGCGCGCGCCGCCCACTGCAGCGCCTGCATGCCGCCGAAGCTGGGGCCCACCACCGCGTGCCACGCGGGCAGCTGCAGCTGCCGCATCAGCTCCAGCTGCAGCGAGAACAGGTCCGCGAGCGTCCACGCCGGGAAGCGCGCGCCGTACGGGGTGCCGTCCGGGTGCAGCGAGTCGGGGCCGGTGGTCACCACCTGCGGGTCGCGCGCCTGCACGTTCGAAAGACTGTTCATGCACACCACCAGGAAGCGGTCCGGGTCGAGCGGCCGGCCCGGCCCGATCAGCGGCGCCCACCAGCCGCCCTCGCCCATCGCGTGGCTGGTGCCGGTGTAGTAGTGGCAGACGAGCACCGCGTTGTCGCGCCGGGCATTCAGGGTGCCGAGCGTCTCCACGCCCAGCTGCACCGGCAGCGCGGCGCTGCCCGAGAGCGAGGTGCGCGTCTCGAAGACGAAGCGTTCTGGGGAGGTCACCTCCGCACGGTACCGGCGGGGCGTTACGGCCCGGTCACACCCGGCCCGGCGCGTCACTGTGACGCGGCCGTAACGCCCCGCGTCTACACTGCCGGCGAACATGAAAAACTTTCTCACGTTGGCAATGATGCTGGCCTTCTCCTGCGCTGGCGCGGTGAAGGTCGGGGTGCTGCTTCCGCTGTCCGGGTCCGGCAGCGTGTCGGGGCAGGCGGCCCAGAACGGGTACCGCCTGGCGCTCGAGGAGATCAACCGCGCGGGCGGGGTGCTCGGCAAGCCGCTGGAGCTGGACTTCGCGGATGACGGCAGCACGCCCGCCAAGGCGGTGCCGGAGTTCGTGCGGCTCGTGACCGTCGACCGGGTGGATTTCATGGCGGGCGGCGTGTCGAGCGCCACCAGCATCGCCGTGAGCGGCCCGGCCCGGCAGTACAACACCTTCATGGCCTGGATCGGCGCGGCGGCCGTCACGGTGCAGGACGCGTTCGCGGGCGACCCGTACTTCTTCCACTACCACCCGTGGGCGTACGACAATGTGACGGCCGTGCTGGCGTACTACCGCTACCTGAAGAGCAGCAAGGGCGCCAAGAACATTGCGATTGCCTACGAGGACGGGCCGTTCGGGGCGAGCGGCATCGACTCGCTGGTGGCGCTGCTGAAGAAGAACGGCTTCAACGTGGTGCTGAGCGAGAAGTTCAAGAGCGGCAGCGGCAACTTCGGGCCGTTCGTGAGCAAGGCCAAGGCCGCGAAGCCGGACATCATCCACTGGATCGGGTATGACGTGGACGCGCTGCCGCTCGCCACGGAGATCCGGCAGCAGGGCCTGAATGTCGGCATGGTGTACGGCACGCCGCCGTCCTGGCCGGTGGGCTTCGAGAAGAACCCGCTGGCGCAGGGCGTGGCGGGCCTGAGCCTGTGGCTGCCGAGCAGTCCGCAGCCGGCCAGCCGCAGCTTCGTGGCGGCGTACCAGAAGCGGTTTGGGAGCGTGACCGAGGAGTACTTCGCGCCGCTGGCGTACGTGAACCTCAAGACGCTCGCCGACGCGATCAACCGCGCCGGCAGCACCGACAAGGACAAGGTGGCGGCGGAACTGGCGAAGACCGACGTGGACACGCCGTTCGGCCGGCTGACCTTCAGCGAGAGCGGCAAGACGAAGTACCAGGGCTTCAAGGCCGGCAGCTGGCTGGACTTCCAGTTCCGTGACGGCGCGCGCCTGCCGGTGTACCCGGTGAAATTCGCGCGCGGCACCATCCAGTACAACAGCACCCGCTAAGCCCCTCGCGTCTGGAGTGAACGTTGTGGATCTCTTCCTGCAAACCCTGCTGAACGGCCTGCTGCAAAGCGGCGTGTACGCGCTGGTCGCCGCCGGGCTGGCCCTGGCGGTGGGCGTGGTCGGCATCGTGAACTTCGCCCACGGCGAGTACCTGATGATCGGCGCGTTTATCGCCTACGGCATGAGCGCGGTGCTGGGCGTGGACCCGCTGATCAGCGTGACGGTGGCAGCACTGGCGGTGTTCGCGGCCGGCGCGCTGACGTACCGGGTCGCGATCCGGCACGTGCTGGTCGCGCCGGAACTCAACCAGATGCTGCTCACCTTCGGCATCGGCATCGTGCTGCAGAACCTGGCGCTGCTGCTGTTCGGCGCGAACACCCGCACGCTCAGCACCGGGTACCAGGGCAGCAGCCTCGCCGTGGGCCCGCTGACGGTGGGCGGCCCGAAACTTGTGGCGTTCCTGCTGGCCGCCGCGCTGCTGGGCGGCCTGTACACCCTGCTGTACCGCAGCAGCCTGGGGCAGCAGATGCGGGCGGTGGCGCAGAACCGCCGCGGTGCGGCGTTGATCGGCCTGAACGTGGACCGGGTGTACCTGATCGCCTTCTCGGTCGCGTGCGCGCTGAGCGGCGTGGCGGGCGTGCTGGTGGCCACGACGCTGTTCGCCAGCCCGACGGTGGGGCTGGTGTTCAGCCTCAAGGCCTTCGCGATCATCGTGATGGCGGGCCTGGGCAACCTGACCGGGGTGCTGTGGGCGAGCGTGCTGCTGGGCGTCACGGAGGCGCTGGTGCAGACGTACGTGCCGGGCGGCGGCGGCTGGAGCGACGCGGTGTTCTTCCTGATGATCTTCGCGGCGCTGGTCGGGCGCTCGCTGCGCGGAGCGGCGCGGTGACGGCCCGGCCCGAGGTGCTGCGCGCCGCTCACGGGGCCGGGCGCTGGCGGCAGCTGTGGCCGCTGCTGGCGTACCTGCTGCTGGCCGCGGCCTTTCCGTTCCTGCCGTTCGGGGCGCGCAGCGAGTACCTGCTGCAGATCGGGTACTTCACCGTGGTGGCGGGCGTGCTGGCGCTCAGCTGGGACCTGCTGGCGCGCAGCGGGCAGCTGTCGCTGGCGCACGCGGCCTTCTACGGCATCGGCGCGTACGGCTTCGCGCTGCTGAGCAAAGCCGGGCTCGCGTGGGGGGTGGCGATGCCGCTCGCCGCGCTGATCGCGGCGGCCGTGAGCGTGCTGCTCGGCGCCGTGACGCTGCGGCTGTCGGGCATGTACTTCGCGATCGCCACGCTGGCGTTCACCGAGGTGCTGCGCACGGTGGTGCAGAACCTGCCGGACAGTCTGGCGGGCGGCGCGAACGGGATGCTGGTGCCGGCGCTGCTGGCCGGCTCTCCGCGCGGGCAGTACTTCCTGGCCTTCGCGGTGCTGCTGCTCACTGTGGCGTGCAGCCTGGCGGTGCGCTTCTCGCGGCTGCACCTGGCGTTCAGCGCGGTGCGGCAGGGGGAGGACGTCGCGCGGGTGCTGGGCGTGCCGGTGGTGCGCTACCGGCTGCTGGCGTTCGCGCTGAGTTCGTTTCTGGCGGCGCTGGCGGGCGTGCTGTACGCCGGGAAGACCTTCTTCATCAACCCGCAGGAGACCTTCAGCGTCGCGACGAGCATCGCGCCGCTCACCACCAGCATCTTCGGCGGGCTGTACACCACGCTGGGGCCGGTGCTGGGCGCCACGGTGCTGCGCGGCAGCGAGGAACTGCTGCACACCGTCCTCAAGGACGGCTCGCTGATGGTGTACGGGCTGGTGCTGATCCTGAGCATCCTGTGGCTGCCGCGCGGCCTGATGGGCCTGCGGCGGCGCCGGCCCGGGGGGGACGTATGACGCCGGTGCTCCGCGCCGAGCAGCTCAGCAAGCGCTTCGGCGGTCTGCAGGCGGTGCAGGGGGTGAGCTTCTCGGTGGCGCCGGGCGAGATCCTGGCGGTGATCGGGCCGAACGGCGCGGGCAAGACCACCCTGCTGAACCTGCTCTCCGGGCTGTACCGGCCCAGCGCGGGCCGGCTGTTCCTGGGCGACCGGGACGTGACGTCGCTCAGCGTGGAGGGACGCTGCCGGCTGGGGCTGGGCCGCGCGTTCCAGATCGTGCGGCCGTTCCCGGAGATGACCGTGCACGAGAACGTCACGGTGGGCGCGCTGTTCGGCACGCCCGGCACCCGGCTGCACGACGCGCGCGCGCAGGCCTGGACGCTGCTGGAACGCACCGGGCTGATCGCCCACGCGGAGAAGGCGGCGCACGACCTGACGCTGCTGCAGGACAAGCGGCTGGAAGTGGCGCGCGCGCTGGCCACCCGCCCCCGGCTGCTGCTGCTGGACGAGGTGATGGCGGGCCTGCGGCCCACCGAGGCGCAGGAGGCGGTGGCGCTGGTCCGCAGCGTCCGCGACAGCGGCGTGAGCGTGCTGTTCATCGAGCACATCATGCCGGTGGTGCGGGACCTGGCCGACCGGGTGATCGTGATGGACCAGGGGCAGGTGCTGGCCGAGGGCCCCTACCACGACGTGACCCAGGACCCGCGGGTGGTGAGCGCGTACCTGGGCACGCCGCTGACGGAGGTGACGTGAATGGACCTCAGGATTGAGCAGCTGAGCGCCGGGTACGGGAAGGTGCAGGTGCTGTGGGACGTGAGCCTGCAGGTGAGCGCGGGCGAGTTCGTGGCGGTGATCGGCGCGAACGGCGCCGGCAAAACCACCCTGCTGCGCACCGTCAGCGGCCTGCTGCGGCCCAGCGGCGGGCGGGTACGCCTGGACGGCCAGGACGTGACGCGCGCCACGCCCACCCGGATGGTGCAGCTGGGTCTGGGGCACGTGCCGGAGGGCCGGGAGCTGTTTGCGCAGATGACCGTGCGTGAGAACCTGCAGCTCGGCACGGCCGTGCGCGCCGAGGCGAAGCAGCGGCAGGCCGCGGGCCTCGAGCAGGTGTACGCGCTGTTCCCGCGGCTGGAGGAGCGCGGCTCGCAGCTGGCCGGCACGCTGTCCGGCGGGGAGCAGCAGATGCTGGCGGTGGGCCGGGCGCTGATGGGCCGACCCGAGGTGCTGCTGGTGGACGAGCCGAGCCTGGGCCTGAGCCCGAAGGTCACCCAGACGGTGTTCGGCGCCCTCAAGGCGGTGAACGCCGAGGGCGTGGCGGTGCTGCTGGTCGAGCAGAACGTCGCGCAGAGCCTCACCCTGGCCGACCGGGCGTACGTGCTGGAGAACGGCGCCGTGGTGCAGGAAGGCACCGGCGCGGCCCTGCTGGCCGACCCGGGCGTGCGCTCAGCGTACCTGGCGCTCTGAACCGCGGCGCGACGCTGGAAGAACTCTGGGAAGCGAGCAGCGCATCGGCGCCCGCGCCGCCGCAGTGGGCCACGGCTCCTCGCTGGCGTTCCACCGGCGGGAGCACCGCGGGCCACCCTCCAAGGAGGCGCGCCGATCGTTCCGGGTGCTGCGTTTCACGGCAACGTGACGCGCTCCAGGGACGGCGGGGCAGCCATGTCCGCTTCCCTCCCCTGCACCCGCTTGCGCCGACCGTCCACCTGCAGCCGTTCAGGGTGGCGGGAGTTCAAGCATCTGCTACTCTGTTCTCAGAGTAAGAGTCGTTGCGGTTACGTTATGGACGCATTCCGTGTTCGCACCCGGACCGGGAGCCGCCGCGCTGCCCTGTGCCTGTCGCACCCACACGGAGGGGAACCATGAAGCTGCTGCTGACGTCCGCGGGCATCACCAACCCCAGCATCCACTCGGCCCTGGAGGGGCTGCTGGGCAAGCCCGTCGCGGAGGCGAGTGCCCTGTGCATCCCCACCGCGATCCTGCCCTTTCCCGGCGGGCCGTTCATGGCCTACCGGTTCCTCAGCGGCGCGACCGCCAACCCCATGACCGAACTGGGCTGGAAGTCGCTGGGCGTCCTGGACCTCACGGCGCTCCCCAGCATCAAGCGAGAGTACTGGGTTGACGCGGTCCAGCAGGCGGACGCGCTGCTGGTGTATGGCGGCGACGTCGTGTACCTGAGCCGCTGGATGCGCGAATCGGGGCTGGCGGACCTGCTGCCGTCGCTGCACGACACCGTCTATGTGGGGATCAGCGCCGGCAGCATGGTGACGGCCCCGGTGTACGGCGAAACGTACGACGACCCGCAGGCGCCCTTCGTCATCCAGGAGGGGCTCGGGCTGGTGGACTTCGCGGTGCTGCCGCACCTGAATCACCGCAACCACCCGGAGAGCTCCGCGGCGAAGGTGGAACGCATGGCGGCCGAAGTGCCGGTCCCGACGTACGGCATGGATGACCAGACCGCCATCACGGTACGGGATGGGGTGATGGCGGTCATTTCCGAGGGCCACTGGCAGCGTTTTCCCTCCTGACCGTCTCGTGACCCGTTCAGCCACATGAAGGTGCTGGTCCCGCCGCGCGCTGTCAGGCGCCTGTGTGAGGCTCGGCGGTACCCTGCCCGTATGCGTGCATCCGTCTCCCCGCTCGACAAGGTGGTCCAGCCGCACCCGTATGACGCGGTGCAGGACGTGCTGTACATCCTTGACGCGGAGCGGCGGTTCACGTTCGTGAACGCCTTCGCGCTCGCCGCCTGGCACTGCACGCCGGACGCGCTGCTCGGCCAGCGCTTCGAGGACGGGCTGCCGGTCCGGCCCGGTCAGGACCTGATCGACGCGGTTCAGCAGGCGATCGACCGGCAGGAGCGCGCCGAGTTCGAGACGTTCGGGGGCCGCCACCAGCGCTGGATCAACCTGACCCTGTATCCGCATCACGGGGGCGTGCTGGTGCAGGTGCGGCCGCTGCTGCGCGACGTCCGGACGGCGGCGCGGGACGCGAACGACGCGCTGACCGGCTGCCTGACCCGTCAGACGTTCCTCGACGTGCTCGCCACCCCTCATCCCTGCACGCAGGGCGCGGTGCTGGCGCTGGTGGACCTGAACCGGCTCAAACTGATGAACGCGGTGCGCGGCCACACCGGCGGCGACCTGCACATCCGCCAGGTCGCCCACCTGCTGCAGGAGGCGCTGCCGGCCGGCGGGCTGATCTGCCGCTGGGGCGGGGACGAATTCGTGCTGCTGGCGCCGGGCCAGAATCCAGGGCTGCTGACCCGGGCCCTTGACCACGCGCTGCGGCACGCCCCGGCGCCGCAGCCGGGCGTGCCGGCGTACAGCTCCGGCCTGGCCGTGTGGCCCGGCGGCACCCCCTTCGAACGCGCCTTCGCGATCGCGGACGACCGCCTGCAGCAGCAGAAGGACCGCCTGTACGCGGTGCTGCCGGACGACGGGGAGGTGCTGAACTTCGTGGCGTTCTCGCAGCAGCTCGAGATGCTGGACGACCCGGACGACATCACCCAGTACACCCTGGAGCGGCTGCTGACCCTGCTGGATTTTGACCACGCGGTGTTCCAGGTGTGGGACGCGGGCGGCGCCACGTACACCGCCACCCACCAGGCGATCCGCGCGGGGCTGCCGGTCCCGCTGCCGGCACTGGGCGCTCCCCAGCCGCTGGCGGGCGCGTTCAGGACCGTGCAGCGCACGCAGCGGACCGCGTGGAGCACCGACTACCCGTCCTCGCCGGAGGTGATTCCGCTGATGGTCGAGCAGGGCGTCAAGAGCGGCATCATGACGCCGGTGTTCAGCCAGGGGCGGATCGTCGCCAGCATCACCCTGCGCACCGTGCACCGCTGGCACACCATCACCCCGCACATGCGCAAGGTGCTGGAACTGGCGGCGCTGCGGCTGGAACACGCGCTGGAGCTGCGGCGGGTGGCGCAGCAGGTGCGCGAGACGCTCGAAGCCGGGCTGCTGACGCTGGGCATCGCGCTGGAAGCGCGGGACCTGGAAACGCACGGGCACACCCAGCGCACCACCGAGATGGCCGGCCGGCTGGGGGAGGCGCTCGGGCTGCGCGGCAGCGACCTCGATCAGCTGCGTGAGGGCGCGTACCTGCACGACCTCGGCAAGCTCTGCGTCCCGGACGCCATCCTGCACAAGCCCGGGCGGCTCACAGCGGACGAGTGGACGGTGATGCAGACGCACACCACCCGCGGGTGGGACCTGGCCTGCCGCATTCCGAACCTGGCCACGGCGGTGCTGGAGGTGATCCGGCATCACCATGAACGCTGGGACGGCGGCGGGTACCCGGACGGCCTGGCCGGAGAGGCGATTCCGCTGGTGGCCCGCATCTTCGCCGTATGCGACGTCTACGACGCGCTGATCAGCGAGCGGCCCTACAAACCGGCGTGGAGCGCCGACGCGGCGGTCCGGGAGATCCAGGCGCAGTCGGGTCGTCAGTTCGACCCGGCGGTCGTGCGGGCCTTCCTGAGTCTGCACGGGGAAGCCGCGCTGGCTGCAGCCGTGCCGCGGGTGTCCTGAACGTCCAGCCGCCATCGCCGTGTGCGGCGGGGCCGTGATGTCCTTCAAGCGGCTCGCTCGCCTGAGCGGATCAAGGGGCGATGAATTGATGCCGAAGGGTTGCTCTTGATTGTGTGATGTCGTACTCAGTGCGGCTGCATGTCCCGGAGTCCCCTGGCCGTCACACTGCCCCAATGAGTGCAGACCCACGCCATGACGCCGAGTGGGCCAGACGCACGGAGGACGACGCCATCCCCGCGCTGCGGACCGCCACGCCCACGCCCCGGTCTGGCCTCCACTGGTTTCTCTTCGACGTCACCAACCGGGCCATCGCGGAAGCTGTGCTGGCCGCCTTTGACCATCCGCATCCGCGGGGTCAGGTCCGGCTCGAGTACCTGCGGCAGCAATTTGTGCAGGTCACGCAGGATCAGACGGCCGCGGAGCTGGAGTACGTCAATCTGCTGGAGATGGCCCGGAGGCTGCGGGTGCAGTACCTGACGGGTGCCTGGGACCTGCATTGAGGATGGCGCTTCGCGGCGCAGCAAAAACCGCCAGGAGTCCCCGCTCGGCCCGGATGGACGGACATGGCCTGCCGGCGCGGTGGCCGGTGCGCTGGGCTCCATGGGTCACCTGAATGTCATATGCCTCTAGAGGCCAGCGCGGCATCGTCAGGCGGGCGCACCATCGTGCCCGGTCGTCTGAGGGATGGTTCGCTCCCTCACCCCAGGCGCCGGTGACGTGGAGGGTGGTGATGCGCGCCCGGCCGTGCGAGCCTTCTGGTCAACTGGAGCCCAGCGGGTCCCCCGCCGGGTCAGTCCATCCGCTGGGGGGGTAGACGACCGGCGGTGGTGAAGACCTCGCCGTGGGGACGCTTCATCGCTGAAATCTACGCTCAGACTGCCAGGACGGGCGTCACCAGAGCTTTGATGGCCTCACCGCGGCCCTCGGTGGTGTGGTGGAGGGAGCGCCGGCGCTCCCGAGCCGCACGCTCGCGCTCGAGTTGCACCAGCGCCCCCGGGGCGTCGCCGGACGTCAGCAGAAGTTCGACCACGCGGCTGTGGGCGCGCACCTCCAGGTCCAGGAGCTGGTGCTGGGCGGCCACGTCCACCACCTGGTCAACGCTGGCGCGCGCGCCGGGCGCGTCCCCCCGTGCCGCCTGATTGTCGGCTGCGGAGAGGGCGGCCCAGCCCCACGCCTCGGGTGTACGATTGCGGTCCAGGTGCGGGGAGGACAGCAGCTGGTGATGCAGCGCGGCCGCTTCGTCGAACAGCAGGGAGTTGTCCTTGGCGCGCGCCAGCAGACCGAGCGCGAGCAGTTCCACGTCCGTCTGAGCGCTCTCCTGTGCCGCCTGAAGGCTGCGGTCCGCGCACGCTGCGGCGAGACTGATGTTCCCCAGGTCCAGGGCCGTGTCGCCCAGGTGGTACAGGCTGGTGGCGAGTTCCCCCTGCGCGCCGGCTGCAGCGGACAACTGACTGGCCGCCTCGAAGGCCTGCAGGGCCTGCTCCGGACGCTTCAGGCGCGCCTGAATGAGTCCCAGGCGGGTCCGGGCATGGGCTTCCCCGACCGTGTCGCCCAGCTTCGCGGACAGGTCCGCCGCGGCCATCCCTCCCTGCAGCGCTTCCTCCTGAAGGCCCGCGGCGCTGCACACGTCGACCAGGAGGTGAAGGCCGTCGCGTTCGAGGGTGCGGTCCGCGTGGGCGCGGGCCGTGGCGATCACGTCGCCGAGCAGACGCGCGGCCCGCTCCAGGTCGCCGGCCTCCAGCAGGGTCAGGGCCTGATGGCGCTGCACGTACGCGCGCGCCAGGTCGTCGCCATCCTCCTCGGCCAGCACGGCGGCCGCCTCGGTGAGCGCCTGCGCCAGCGCCGGATTGCTGTGCCGCTTGTCCCACGCGTCCTGAATCAGTAGGTTCAGCCGAAGCTCCACGCCGTCCGGCCGGGACCGGGCTGCCCGCCGGGTCAGCTGGGCAGACGGCGCACGCCCCTGGTCCGCCCGCGGCTCGCCCGGACCCATCCGGTGCGGGCCACCCGCCGCGTTCAGGCGCTCCAGCGCCCCGCTGCGGACCATGTCACCGAAGGCCTCCACCACCCGGGGATCGAACTGCCGGCCGGCCTGAGACTCGATCTCCGCCAGGGCCGCCTCGGGGGTCCACGCCTCTTTGTACGGCCGTTCGCTCGTGAGCGCGTCGTACACGTCGGCGACCGACACCAGGCGGCCGCTCAGCGGAATGTCCTCGCCGCCCAGCCCGTTCGGGTACCCGCGCCCATCCCAGCGCTCGTGGTGCGTCAACGCGATCTCCTCGGCGACCTGCAGCAGCTGCGAGTGACCGCCGGCGAGAATATGGCCGCCGATCAGCGTGTGCTGCTTCATCATCTCGAACTCTTCCGGGGTGAACCGTCCGGGCTTGAGCAGGATCGCGTCCGGAATGCCGATCTTCCCCACGTCATGCAGGCGCGCCGCCAGGCGCAGGATGTCCACGTCCTCCGCGGGGACGCCCAGCCGCTCCGCAAGGTGAGCGGTGACGTGACCGACGCGGAAGGTGTGCTGTCCGGTCTGGTCGTCGCGGTATTCGGCCGCGGCTGCCAGGCGCGTGACCACCTCCACCTGCGCGAACTCCAGTTCCTTGGTCCGGTGCTGGACGGCCGCCTCGGCGTCCTCCCGGGCGCGCTCGGACGCTTCACGCAGGAGACGCTGGGTGTCCGCCTCCATATTTGCGCGCTCCACGTCGAACCGCGCCTGATGCTCACGAACCTGCGTCGCCTCGCGCTCGGCATGGCCGGCCCGCTCGGCCAGCAGCACCGCCTCGAACAACCCGGCGCTCCGCTGGTACTCGCCCAGGGCGGCGCTGGCCCGCGCCTGGCCCTCTTTCGCCTGCAGCACCTCGCTCTTCAATCCGGCGAGCGCGGCGTGGTGTTCGGCGTCCTCATAGCGCGCGCGGGCCGCCGGGGCGTCGCCCGACTTCAGGGCGAGGTGCCCCAGGCTGAGGGTGGCCCAGACCTGGACCAGCGCGAGCTGCAACGTGGAGGCGATATCGAGGGCCTTGCGGCTCATCTGGGCGGCGAGGGCGTCCTCACCGAGGGTGGCGTAGATGCGGCCGAGGCTGTCGAGCACCTCGGCCTCCTCCTCGCGGGCCCCGAGCCGCTCGGCCAGGGCCAGCGCTTTGAGGTAGCCGGCGATCCCGCCTTTCAGGTCGCCGCGGTCGCGGGCCACGTCCGCGAGGGCGACCTGGCCGGCCAGTTCCATGCGCGGGTCACCGGTGCGCTGGACCGTCTCCAGGCCCTCCCGCAGGTAGCGCTCCGCCTGATCGAACAGCTGCATGGACCGGTACAGGGCGCCGACGTTGATCAGGCACGCGCCGAGTTGCCGGTCGAGCGAGAGCCCCGACGCACGAATGAACGCCACGCACTCCAGGAAGTATTCGATGGCCCGCCCGGCATTCCCGGCCCGCTGGTGGAGCAGGCCGAGGTTGTTGAGGCTCCCGGCGTAGCCGGCCTGGTCGTTGATGTCCCGCCGTAGGGTCGAGGCGCGTTCGAGCGAGGCGATCGCATCGTCCAGCTGGCCGCGCCGCAACTGCATCCCGCCCTGAAGGTTATGCGCGTCCGCCACCACGGCCCACGCGCCGCACGCTGTTCCCTCGAGGATCAGCTGCTCGGCCAGCTGATCGAACGCCGCGACGTCGTTGGTGTTCATGTGGACGCGCAGGGCGATCACCTTCGCTTCGCACGCCTGCTGGTGCTGATGCAGGGACGTGAACAGCCGCGCTGCCTCCAGAGCGGACGCCACGGCCAGGTCGCCCTGGTCCTTCGCCAGGGCCTGCTGCGCGGCGGTCAGCTGCGCGGCAGCGCGGCGCCCTGGATCAGCGTCGTGGGCCGCAGCGTCCTGCAAGGTCAGGCGGTCCTCTCCACCTGAGTGGGGAAGGAAGGCGGAACGGTGGGGGTGGTCGGTCATGAACGGCTGGGCCTCGGGTGCTGTGGCGGAGTGGACGACGACAAGCCACGCAGCGACCGCCCAGAAGAACGGTCGCTGCGTGGGAAGGGCATGGCTCTAGCGTGACAGGTGGACTCTCACAGAAGGTTGACAGGCTCCCTACTGGAGGGAGGCGACCAGGGCGGCGATGTTGAGTTCGCCGTAGCCGAGGGTGGACTTGCCCGGCAGCAGCGACGCGGCATTCACCCGGTCAACGTTGGTGGCGGTGTCACTCAGCCGGGCGGCCACGTTCACGCCGGCGCTTCCCGCGTGGCTCAGGGCCAGCGCCAGCCCGCCGCTCACCATCGGCGCGGCGAACGACGTGCCGCGCCACACCGCCGCGTGATTCCCCGGGTACGCCGTCGCCACGCCCTCCCCCGGCGCCAGCACTTCCAGGTCCTCGCCGTAACTCGAGAAGCTCGACCGCACGCCCGACGTGCTGGAACTCCCGACCGACAGGGTGGACGCCGCGGTCGCGCCGGTGCCGCTGGCGGTGCGGGCGGGATACAGCACCGGGCTCGCGCCGGTGTTGCCGGCCGACAGCACCACGTACACGCCCGCCGCGGCCGCCTCGCTCAGCGCCGCGTCCAGGTCCGCGTCCGGTTCACTGGCGACCGACGCGTTGATGATCTGCGCGCCGTGCTGCACGGCATACCGGATGGCGGCAGCAATCTCGCGGGTGTCGCCGCTGCCGTCCGGCTGCAGGGCCCGCAGCGGCATGATCGTTGCGCGCGGCGCCACCTGCAGGATGATGTCCGCCACGCCCGTGCCGTGCCCGAAGGCGATGTCGCTGGGGCTGCCGCCCTCCTGCGGCACGTCATCGCCGTCCAGGAAGTCCCGGCGGCTGGCACTCAGATGCCCGGTGAAGGCGGCGTGCGGCAGGTCGATGCCCGAGTCGATCACCGCGACGGTGATGCCGTCGCCCAGCTGGGGGGTCTGCTGCTGGGCCTGCTGGAGGCCCACTGTCTGCCAGATGGGCCCGTTGGCGGTGAAGGTGTTGTTCGGGCCGCTGGGCACGGTCGAGAGGTCCAGCGCGGCGGTCCAGACGCTCGGGTCGGCCGTCACGAACGCGCCCGCGGTGACGAAGGCGCCGGCCGTCACAAACGCGCCGGCGGTGACGAACGCACCCGCGGTGACGAAGGCGCCGGCGGTGACGAAGGCGCCGGCGAGGGTCTGGATCCGGGGCGCGCCGACGCTCTGCACGGTCTGCGCGCCGAACTCGGGCACGATGGCCACGGTGCTGGTGTGGGGCAGGGGGGTGGTGGCGCCGCAGGCGGCGAGCGACACACTCAGGAGCAGCCAGCGGAGCGCGAGCGAGACAGGTTTATGCATGGTTCCACCGTAGATGTGCCAGAAAAGGGCGGGGCGTTGGGCACGTGTCGCCCAGGACGGGGCCTGGCCGTGTCCCGCGGCATGGGATGCAGGACGGCTGTCGTGCATGCTCAGGGTGGGCGCCCATCACGGACGGCTTCACCGGCTTCTCTGCCTCCTGGGAGGCATGAGCCCGGTTCATCAGCACCCTTGGGTAAAGATTATTTTATAGAGCCACATTTTGCGCTAAAAAATTCCACACTTTGCTCAGGTGCGTCCGCCGTCAGCGAAACAGACGGTGATGGCAAAGGAGAATTTCCGTGTTGCTCCCAGGCGCTTCCGGAGGTGACGCGGTGCGGAGCGGCCATGACCGCCCCGGACCCGGTGTTCCTGCGCGAGGAGCGGCTTCCCCGGTCCTGCATGTGGCGGCGCCTTGCGTTCAGGACTCGTGGGGCGAGTCGGCGGCGAGTGAGGTGTCGGCCACGCCCGCCGCCTGAAGCTCCGCGAGATACGGACCGGCGGCCGCCTCCCCTTGCAGGCACGCCGCGACGAAGGCATGCGGGTCGAAGCTCCATCCCGCCGCTTCGAGGCGGACCGGCTCACCCGGCAGGGACGTGACCGCTGCGCCCGCACCGGCGAGCACGCCGCCCACCCCCGCTGCCAGGATCCACCGCACCCGCCCGGGGCGCTCCTCCCCTTCCGGCACGCCCAGGGCCACGGCCAGGTCATTCAGCGCCGCAGGGTTGGACAGCAGGGCCGGCAGACGGCGCGCGGTCAGCGGCGCGAGCGCCGCGGCATGGTCGTGAACGACCCGTGCCCACAACGGGCGGTAGACCCGCTCGCCCACGTCCTCCCACGCTGCGCCTTCGAGCGCGTCGGCGTCCGTGCCGGCCAGGTGACGCAGCAGCGCCCGCTCCACCTGAAGCGGGTGTGTCAGGAGACTCAGGGCGTCACGGTCGTCGACGCTCGCCTCTCCCGGCGGGATCGGCGCGATCGCCGCCAGGCGCTCGTGCAGCGGCGGGTGCGTGTCGAGCGGATCGGTCTGCCCGCCCTGCACCGCCTGCGCGACGCGCTCTTCCAGCACGGCCGCGAGCGCCGGCACGCGCAGAAAGCGGGCGAAGCCGTCCGCGATCGGCGGATGCACCCCTGACTTCAGCGCCGGCGCGAGTTCGCTCGACCAGTACCCGTCGAAGGCGAGCCCTCCCCCATGCACACGCTTGAGGCCCTCGCCGAGCGCCGCCGGGCTGACGGTGCGGGCTGCCAGGGCATCCGCGACGAACTCCTGCTGGCGCGACAAGGCGTGCGTGACGCGCAGAAACGCGTTCCCGTACCACAGGAACGGCAGGTGCAGCCACGACGACTGCGCCGACAGCGACTTGACGGTGCGGCCCATCGAGACCCGCGCCCCGAAGAGCCACACCCCGAGGCGGGTGTCGCCGCCGTGGTAATGCCCGAACTCATGCGCGAGCACCGCCCGGAACTCGGAGACGTTCAGCAGCCGCATCAGCGCGAGCCCCAGACCCATGACCCGCACCCGCCGCAGGCCAAAGGGGGCGCTGCGTTCGGTGACCCAGGCGTTGACGTCCGGCACCAGGTACACCTCGTCTGGAGCGCGCTGTCCGGTCGCCCGCGCGACGCGTTCAATCTCCTCGAACAGCTGCGGATGCTCCGCCGCGCGGAGCCGCGGGCCCGGCGCTTCGAAGCGCTCGCGCCGCGGGAAGATCGCCCACAGGATCGTGACGCCGGCGATCAACGCGAACAGGTCGAGCCGCAGGTGAACTCGCCCCGCGGACCATTCCAGCACCGGCACCGAAAGCAGCGCGCCCGCCAGGCCGAGCGCGAGCAGATAGAACCCCACCATCAGCAGCAGGGCGAACACAGCGCGTCCCCGCAGAGCAGCCGTCGTCTTCATGGCAGCAGTCTAAAGAGCTGGTGAAGATTCAGGGGCGAATGTGTGGGGAGGCGCCCGATCAGGAACGGCGGGGCCGAGGTCTTGTCGAACGGCACAGCAGCAACCCCCGCCAGCACGGGCCAGGCCGGCGGTTCACCGTGGTGCCCGGCCTTCAGCGCGGACCACAGCCCGGTTGCGTCGCCCCCGGGACCCGGTACACGGATGTGCCGGTCACGACGTCCTTGACATGGAGGGTGTACGCCTGTGGAAGAAGTTCGAAGCCCTCGTCAAAGGCATCCTCCGTGCGGTAGGAGGCCACGCTGTACGCCACGTGCCGGCTGTCTGCCAGCCAGCAGAAGCCGTCCAGCCGGTTCAGGTCGCCACGTCCGCCGTCCGTCGCCGTGAGGTCGCGCGCCGTCTGGGTGACGAGGTCCAGGGCCTTCACCGTGACGGGCTGCTGAGGAGCGCTCTCGTACTCCTCCTGCACGAACAGCAGCCGCCGGCCGTCCGGCGACACGCGCAGGACCGGCGTCTCCCCGTACTGCCCACCGAACCGGCCCAGTGCGAGGAGTCCGCCACTCCTGAGCGCGAAGCGGAAGACGAAGAAGGTGAAGTTGTTGTGCAGATCCTGGTCGCCCTGCCCGAGGTTCGCGGCAAAGTACACCGCCTGACCGTCCGGAGACACGGCGGGCGCGCTGAAGCGCCAGTTCTGGCGATCCCGGGTCTGGGCTGGGTCGTATCCCTGAAGAAAGGAGGCGACCTCCGGCCAGCGCCGCTGGGCCCGCAGCGCATCCATCAAGGCTCCGGGGCGGCCGGTGGTGAAGATGGCCCGTTCCGGCGTGCCGCTCACCATGTACACCACGCCGTTCTCGGTGGCGCGGGCCACCACCCGCCCATCCCGACTGGACGAGGCCTCCGGCCACGGCGTGGTGCGCGCTCCGGGCCGGGTCCACACCAGCGCGCGACCGTTCTCGTCCCAGGCGCGCAGCGTCCGCCCGTCCTCCGACCACGACAGCCACTCGGCGCGCACAGCCGTCCAGGCGGCCGGCAAGGGGCGGGGCTGTCGGTCCGGCGGGGACAGCAGCAGACCCCGCATCGGGGGCAGCTCCGGGCTGTTCCGGCCACCCCGCGCCTCCAGCAGCGCCACGTCGCCGGTCGTGGGTGACATGTCCAGCCGGTACACCTCGCCCTGATGCGGCAGGACCCGCGCCCTGGCACCCACCCGCGGCTCGAGGTACGGCTTGAACTCGCGCACGTACGCCAGCTGCCCCTGGGGCGCGGCGAGCACGGGACTGGCGATGGTCAGCAGGAGGAGGGCAGCGCGTCTCAGCATGGCCGCAGCGTACGGCGGGCGGAGTGGCTCACGGATGACGCGCTTGTCAGGGCAGCCGGAATTCGACCGGACCCCACACGAGGCCGTAGACGTCCCGACCCTGCAGCTCCAGAATCCGGCGCTCAGTGTGCCCGTCGTGCACGAAGAGGGCGCCGTCCCGGACATAGGCGGCCTGCCGCCCGTCCGGGGCCAGGGTCACCTCGAACCCCTCATCGAAGTCCGGCCCAGTGAGCCTGACGTTCTGGCACGGCCACTGGCGGATCACCTTCCCTGCACGCATCACTTGGCAGATCATCGTCATCTCGCGCATGAGAAAGCGGAAGGCCAGCCCCTGCGGGGCGCGGACCGCCACCATCCGTTCCGGGGTGGTGTCCAACGCGCCGGGCGCCAGGCGATCCACGTCAGCCCCACCGGTCAGGCTCACGAGCGGGCTCCCCTCGAGGCTGCCCAGGTACACCGCATTGCCCCGGCGGGTCAGGTGGGTGGGCGCGCCGGCCTCAGGCAGAATCACGTGCCGGACCACGTCGCCCGCGGCGGTCAGGACCGAGGCGCCGAACGTGCCGCGTTCGCCCGGCTTCAACTCCAGCGGGGTCAGCCCGTGCGCTGGACCACTGGGAATCTCGCCGAGCACGATCAGCCCGGCGGGACTCCACAACACCCCCGCCGGCGCCGGGGACACGCTGAGCGTGCGCGCCGCTGTGGCCGCAACGAGGGTCGCGGCATTGGACAGGGAATACACCACGAGCGTGTGCCGCGCGGGCTGCGTTCCCGCCGTCTTCTGGGTCCAGGCGAGGAACTGCCCGTCCGGCGACCAGGTGGGCGTGGAGCGGACCAGCCCCTCCGCTCCCCGGGCGCCTGGGGGCTGCACCGTGAGCCGTGAGGCTGTGCGGCTGGCAAGGTCGAGCAGCCAGATGTTCGTGGGGCTCCACCCCATGGCGTGAGCGCGGACGGCCTCCTCGGTGACCGAGGCGTAGGCGACCATTCGGCCGTCCGGGGACAGGACCGGAGACCCGTTGTGACCCCAGTGGGTCAGCTGAGTCCAGCCGGACGAAGCGGTCCAGGACCACAGGTCGCCATCGATGTTGGCCACCAGGGGAGCCGTGGCCGCGGAAGCAGCGGAGAGCAGCACCATCACGAGCAGGGACAGCAGGCGCGTCAGCATCAGAAATCACTCCAGACAGGGGAACGGGGAATGTGAATGGAGAGCGACCACGGTCCCGCTGAACCGCTCCCCTCGTATGGCCGAGCGTTCAGCGCGGATGGATCACGTCCACGCTCAGCACCTCGCCGGTCCCGGCCTGGTACACCAGGTTCACGACGGCGCTCGGCGCGTACTCGCCGCCGCTGGCACGCACCCACACGGGGCCCTTCCCCGACAGCGACCGGGCCGTCACCTGGTACTGTCCCAGCGGGACGTCGCGCAGCGGGGCCGTGTACTTCACGCGGATCGGCTGGCCCTTGCTGCCGTCCAACAGGGGGCCTTCGGGCGTCAGGGTCACCTCGAGGTCACCAAAATCGACGATCTCTCCATCACGCTCGAAGCCATTGATAGCGTAGAAGCTCGCGCCGTACAGCCCACCGTCCGGCGTTCGTCCGGAGAGGCGCCAGGTGAAATTGCGCACCGCACCGTCCTTGCCGCCGAAGGCGGCGTTGTTGTCGGGTTCGAGCGTCATGTCGATGGCGCGGCCGTGGTAGGTACGCTTGATGCGCGCGACCGCCTGCCACGAACCGAGGGTGCCCTTCAGGTCCAGCCGGTAGTGGCCCTGCGCGTCCGTGACCGTCCACAGTTCCGAGCCGTCGAAGTACCCGTTGTCGGCGCCGACCGGCACGCCAGGGACCGGCTGGCCCGCGGCGGTGCGGACCGTGCCCTGCATGACCCAGGGGGTGGGCGTGCTGGAGGAGGCCTGGGTCGTTGTGGCGAGGAGCGCGGCGGAAAGCATCAGGGGCAGCGTCTTGGTCATCTTCATGGTGGTCTCCTGGGGGAAGGATGTGGAGGGGGACGCAGCGCGGACCGGGGGCGAGCGCGCGCCCCGGCTGGTTCACCGCGCCGCCCCGTTCGTGCGGGCACGCGCGTCCCGCAGCACCTGGTCAATCGCCGTCACCACCAGGTCCGGCTGGTCAAAGCCGATGAAGTGCCCGCTGGCGCCTGCCGTCATCAGCGTTCCAACCGACGACGCCGAGGCGTACTCGGCCGCCATGGTCCACAGGTCCCGTCGCCAGCGCCCCAGCGACTTCGGCGAAGGCCCAGGGCCGACCGGCGGAAGCTCCGCCGCGGTCAGGCCCTGGGTGCGGGTCAGCACCACCAGCGGCAAGTCGCCGAACACGCCGGGCGGGACGGCGTTCACTCCCTGGGACGTGGCCGGACGGGCATCGAGGTGTTCAGGGTGGCGCGCGATGGTCCGGTCCTCGGCCGCCTCGTTCGCTGGAAACAGCCAGGACAGTCTGGACCGCTCATCCGGGTGAGTCGCGTCGATCAGGACCAGGCCAGCGACCCGCCCCGGATGCGCCCGGGTGTACTCAAAGGCGATGAGGCCGCCCACCGAATGTCCGGCGAGCACCACCGGGGCGTCCGGACTGAGCGCCGCCAGGAGGGCGTGCAGGTCGCCCACGGCGTCCCCGATGCTCCGGGGTGAGGCGTCCTTCAGCGGCCCACTGCTCCCCAGCCCCGGGCGGTCGTACACGCACACGCGCGCTGCCCCGGCGACGGCCGGCTGCACCGGCTGCCGGGCCCCGAAGGGCGGATGAAGCATGACCTCCGGTTGCAGCTCAGCCGGGGGCGCCGCGGCCCAGGAGACGGCCGGAACCCCCTGCCCCGTCAGCAGCACCACGGTCGGTGAGCCGGCGCCCACGCAGCGCACCGCCAGGGCATGGCCGCGCACCTGCAGCTGCACCGCGCCGGGCAGGGGAAGCCGCGACGGGTCAGCGCCGGACTGGGCGAGGGCCGCCCCGGAAAGGACCAGCGTGAGGACACTCAGCATGCATCGTCGGATTCGGTTCATGCCGGCACGATAGGCAGGTGCGGATGGCTGACCGATGGCCGGTGAGGGCCTGGACTCCCGATGTACCGTCAAGAGGGTTGTCCCCGTTGGGCGCTTCGCCCTGGGCACTGCATTCGTAGTTGTGCGATCTGGGCGCGGGGGGTCCCGGCTTGCTCCTTGCCCAGGACGGAGCAGATTCAACCCTGCCCCGCGGTGCCGCGGTGGGGAACGGACGCTGCCGGGACTCCATTCTCCGTACGGTGCTCACGGTTCCGTCGAGGCGCCGGCTCGCCCGGCCCGGCTCACCTGCGCCCGGGTTCCAGAGGCGCGCTTCTCCTCAACGGCATGGTCATCCCGGACCGTTGGCGCCGCGGGACTGCCGGAGGCCCGGCCGGGAGAACCACACCAGCGAGCGGGTGACGGGATGGCCGCCTGACCGCCGGCGGTGAGCGATCCGAGCTGCACCGGCCCGGAACATCCATGGAGATCACGGCGCCGCTCTGGCGCTGCCCGGCAGGAAGGCAGGAACGGCAGCCTGCAGCGGACTGATGGGCCGCTCCTCCGGGCTGCCGTGGGGCGGTTGGGACGACAGTGACGCGGGCGTGGCCTGAACGGAGCGGCGCGCTCCTTCCGTGGTTCGGCGGGAAGACCGTGGACGGTGGCCAGGCAGCATCGGCGCGAGGTCAAAGGCCGGTTCACGGGACGAGCGGGCGGAGCAGACGGGTTCCCCTCGGCGAGCCCTGACGCTGGTGCTGCCGGATCTCACCTGAACCGGCCACGCACCGTGGCGCGACGTCATCCTCGGGCCATCGCCCTGCCTCTACCGTGCCGTTACGCTCGCCCGCTGCGAGCACCCAATGGAGGATGACCATGCATCAGGCGACCGCCCGGCCCAGAAGCTTCACCCGATTCGTCCTGCCCGCGCTCCTGATTGCGCTGCCCACCTGCACGGCTTCGGCCGCAGGCGTACCTGCCAGCCTGGTGGGTGAGTGGTTCAACGGCGCGCACCTGCCCGGAGAGGCGTACAGCACCCCCGCGCTGGCGACCGGCACTTCAGCACGCTTCGTGTTCCGCCAGGACGGCACGTACGAATTCACGAAGCTCGCCATGACGCACATCCCCGGCTACGCGCCGATGTCGACGCTGCTGATCGCCTGCGAATCGCTGGACGTCACCACCGAGCGCGGCACGTTCAAGGTGCAGGGCAGTAGGATCGCCCTCACGCCTTCATCCCTGAAGACCATCACCGGGATGTCCCCGGCTTCCCTCAATTCGGGCTGCAAGCGGTTCCCGGGCGTCTCGTCCACCCGACAACCAGGGGCGGCCGAGAGCGACGTGTGGAAGGTCGCCGGGAACCGGCTGACGCTCGGCACCGGCCAGAGTTCCTCCACCTGGGACCGCCGGACGCCCACCGCCCCCCAGACGTCCACAGCCCTGCCCGCCGAGCTGCGCGGGGAATGGAACAGTGGGCGCATCTCGCCCGTGGAGTACTACAACGTCACCACCGGCAAGTGGGCCGAGGCCAGCGGCACCAGCGTCATCCTCCGTATGAACGCCAACCTGACCTACGAGCGCACCGGCCTGCTCGTCGTCACCACGTACGGCTGCACGTCCAAGCTCCTGGTGCAGGAGCGGGGTACGGTGGCGGTGAGCGGCGCCACGCTGACCTTCACACCCAACACCAGTGCCTCCACCGGCTACACCTGCTCGCCGGACAAGGTGTCCTCCGCCAGAAACACCGTCAAGCCCTACACCGAGCGCGCCCTGGTGGAGATCCACCCGGATGGGCAGCACGTGCTGAGCCTCGCTTCGGGCAGCGGCACGACGCGCTTCAACCGGCCCATCGGTACGCCACCTGAGAGCACGCCAGGGACCGGCCGGGGAACGGTCACGCCCCCCGCGCCGGGCAGCGCCGGCTCGCCCACACCATCCCACAGCACCCCGAACTCCACCGCGGCCCCCGCCCCCAGCCCCACGCCGGCCCGGTGGACGGCCACCGGCGACTGGGACGTGGTGCTGACGCTCGGCGGGCGGACCTACCGCGCGGTGGTGTCGCTCGAAGACGACTCTCCCCGGCTGCTGGGCAGCATCGATTATCACTCCTCACCGATTGAGGCCATCAACGGCAACAGCGCGACCGGTGAGCTGGCCCTCAACCTGGCCGGGGACGCGGACGAGACGATTGAACTCGTGGCGAGTGGCCGCTTCACCGGGGACCGGTACCAGGGTCAGGTGCGTGGCAAGCGGGAGAACCTGGGCACCGGCTCCCTCACCATGACCAGACGCTGAGCTGGCGCGCGAGCTGCACCGCCCGCGCCACCCGCCAGCCATCCTGAGCGCAATACGGTGCGGGCACATCCGACACCCCCAGCGGTTGTCCAAGGAGCATGGCCGTGCATAGACCCCGCCTGACCGCCCTCACCCTGCTGCTCGCCGCAGTTCCCACCGCCCTCGCCGCGCAGGCGGCCTGGGGGCCGACCTGGGTCAGTCCCATCGGCTCGGCCACCTACGACGCCGTCGCGGGCCTCACCCAGGATCCCCAGGGGAATCTGATCGTCGCGGGCGCGACGGGCAGCGACATGCTCGGCACCCTGGGCAACCGCGAGGGGGTCGTTCGCAAGCTCTCCCCAGGCGGCAAGGTCGTGTGGACGGCCGCCATCTCGACCCTGGAGAAGGACAACATCTTCGGCATGACCGCCGACGCCGCCGGCAACATCTTCATTGCGGGCGCGACGGGGGGCGAGTTGCAGTCCGGCGCACAGGCCGGGGGGCAGGACGCCTTCGTCGCCCGGCTGACCCCGGACGGCAAGGTGGCGTGGGTGCGGCAGTTCGGTTCCTCGGCCGACGACCTGGCGCGGAGCGTGGCCCTGGGGGCCGACGGCTCCCTGTATGTCATGGGCGAGACGCGGGGCCGGCTGCCGGACAACACGTCCGAGGGCGGGCAGGACACCTTCGTCGCCCGGCTCTCGACGAGCGGCGAGGTGATGTGGATGAATCAGCTCGGCGACGGGTTCGATGACGTGGCTGGGGGGATCGCCGTGGATGCCGGCGGGCACGTCTACGCGGCCGGGAGCGTCGGGACCGACGAGCTTGCCGGGAACGACGGGTTCCTCGCGCAGTTCGGCGCCGCGGGCCAGCTCCTGTGGGCGAAAACCTACGCCACAGGGGGGCAGTCGTACGTGACCGGACTCGCCGTGCGCGGCGACATGGTCGTGCTCGCCGGCCGCACCGACGTCGTGCTGCCCGGGCAGACGTCGGCGGGACCGGGTGCGTATGGCGTCAACACCGACGCGTTTGTGATCCGCGTGGACCCGCAGGGCGAGACGAAGTGGGTTCGGCAGTTCGGTGGCACCGGCACAGACAGCGCTGCGGAAGTGACCATCACCGGGGAGGGGGACATCCTGGTGACGGGCGAGGCCGAAGGTGGCCTCTACGACCAGCGGGGGCAGGGCGAGTACGACGTGTTCGTCAGCCGGTACGCGGCCGGGGGTGAGCGGCGGTGGACGCGCCTGTTCGGCACGCCACAGTCGGATTACGGCGCCCAGGTGCTGCTGGCCAGAGACGCCCTCTACGTCGCCGGGACCTCGTTCGGCCCGATCAGCGGCACCCCTGCCGTCAAGGACGTGGACGCCTTCGTGGCCCGTCTGCCCCTGGTGTCCAGTGGACGTTGAGGGGCCCCACCGGACGGGCGGGTTGAGCGGCGAGGCCCGTCGCGCTCCAGCGCCGGCACGTGAGCGTGGACGGGCAGGGCAACCGCCGCGCCTGAACGAACCGCCGACGGACCTCCAGCCGCGTTCCGTTCCGAACGCCTCCCGCGGGTGTCCAGACTCGATTCGTGCGGGACCAGCCGAACATGTCCTTCCAGGCCCGTCGGCCGAACAGCGGGACCGGCGGATGGAACTCTCTGCCGCATCAGGCAGCACAGGTGACCCTCATGCACCCACACTCCACGCACGCCCGACCCGTCCTTCGGCCCCTTCGCCTGCTGCCGTTGCTGGCCGCCCTGCTGCTCGGCGGCGCCTTCGGTGTGACCGGGGGAGGCTTCGGGGGCACGACGTCTCACTCCAGCACGTCCTCCGCTGCGACTTCCCCCGGTCAGGCCGTCCCACGGCCCTCTCCCCAGCCCCGCCCTTCCGTCCGCACGTCATCGTCCGTCACCGGCACCCAGACGACGGCGACGTCCCCAGCCGATTCTTCCTGGAGCCTGATGGCCATCCTCCTGGTGGTGGGGACGCTGTTGGCGTTCGTGCTCTTCGCCGCGCTGTACGAGGCGTGGGCGGGACGTCGACGGAACGCCATGGCCGTGCGGATTCAGGTGCTGTTCGAGCACGGCGAGGACGTGAAGCGCTCGCTGCAGCGCCTTGCCCGCCGCCACGACCCGGACGCGCAGGACGCGCTGATCACGCTGCTGCGCGAAAGCGCGCAGCTGGTGCTGCACGACCGGGAGGACTGGGCGTACGGCACGGTGGACCGTCAGGCGGTGGTGGGGGAGGACGCGGCGAACTCGCTGGTGGGACAGTGGGCGACGACCGCGCGCGCCGCGTTCGAGACGCAGACCACCAGCCAGTACCAGAACGGTGATGCTTCGCACGGCTACCGGCACGAACCCTCTACCCCAGGGAAGGTGGGCGGCCTGTACCTGGCCGTCACCGTCTGCGCTTCGACCTCCGGGCTGACGTTCCCCGAAGCTCCAGGGGAGACAGCGCGCGACGTGGAGACGGCGCTGCAGACGCTCTGCGGCGTGGAAAGTGGACAGCTCCTGCGCCTGGAGGTGGTGTGGAGTCCGGACGGCGACGGCGAGTTGCTGAGCGAAGACCAGGCGATCCGCCGCTATCCCACGCTGACGCCCGTCCGATGGGCACACGGATGACGGGCCCGGGGATCATGCCCCAGTCATCGTCCCGCCGGTACGCTCGCCCCATGAGACTGCTCCTGCCGCTCACCTTTGCGGTCACGACCGCGCTCGCGGCCTCGCCGGCCCTTCCCCACGTGACCTTTGACGCCCGGCTGCTCGGCCTGCCCGCCACCGTACGGCATGTGCCCGCTGAACAACGCGGAGAAGACCAGCTCGCCCCCGGCGAGCCAGCCCATGTCGAGGCCACGTTCGGTCCCAGGGACGGCAGCACCGTACGGCTGCTCGAGGTGTACCCGGTCGCTGGTCTGCTCGCTCAGGACACCGGGAAGGTCCGCGCCAGGATCGACTCGCTCCGCACGCTGCTGAAGGGCCACCCTGCACCGAACCGGATTCGCGGTGAGCTGCCGTTCCTGCCGCTGGTGCCGGCCGCGCAGCTCCTGAACGGAGCGGTGAACGACGTGGACTTTCCTGGTGGACGGGGCGTGCGGTTTCTGGTCGCCTTCAGCCAGGAGGTCGCGCCCGTCACACGCGGACAGGTGTTCTACACCTTCCAGGGGCTCACGAACGACGGGAAGCACTATGTCTCCCTGCAGTACGGCGTCCCGTTGCGTGAGTTGCCCCTGGGCACCTCGGCACCGGAGCTGAAGGGCGTATTCGACGCGCTGTCGTCGGGCGACGAACCGCGGGCGAACACCGCCTGGAATGGGTATGTGGCACGCACGAAGCGGCAGCTTGACGCCCTGATGGATGACCCACGGCTGACGAGGCTTGACGCCTTTGTGCGGTCCATTCGGGTTCGTTGACCTCGGGGAGGTGCCCTGTCCACCCGCTGTGCTGTGCGGGAAAGGCGGTTCATCGCCGCGGGTCCTCCGTCGATGGATGCCGTGGGCGGAGTGATCCTGGCCACGGCGACGGCCAGACGGTGAAGGTCCACAGGAACCCGGGACGCTCAGGCGTGTCCGTGGACGCCCGGCAGGGTGGGGTTCCGCCGAGGCTGCATGAACTTGAGGCGGGAATCGCAGGGACTGCATCCGGCTCAGCAGGTCCGGTGGGGCCCACCTCGCTGGTCATCTGCCCGTGAGCGGCGCTGACCAGTTCAAGCATTCCCTTCCGCTGACCGGGGGTTGACGCACCCTCATCTAACGTCCTGGTGTCCTCCGCCGTTCCGGGGCCAGCCGTGGAGGCCAGCGAGGTGCGGAAGCTCTTCCGATGACTTTCTCTCCGTTGCGGTGATGCTCGGCGTACGGTCCGTGCTTGGCTCGCCCTCCTGGGGTCGTCCTGTAGTGACTGCTCCGCCTGGGCTGAGGCCCGGCGGCACGGCCGCCACGATCCCGCGGCCCACGGCGCTTTTCGTTCCCGAAGCGAGTGGATGCACCTGGTCTTGCTGCCGGCCCCGGTTCATGCTGGAGCGCCAGCGCATCGTTGGTCCCCTGGGTTGCGGGCGCACTGTGGTCCACGGGCTCTTCGTCAGACTGGAAGGTGCCCGTGGCCGATGAACCGCCGACGCGGATCTACGTGGCAGGCGTATCTGTCCTTGAAGTTTCGCCGTACGCATAGTAATGTGGATGGCGTCCACATTCGGCCTCCGGTCCCTGATCAGGAGGTGTGCCCTGACGAAAAGCCGTCCGGTGCGCCCCTGACATCGTCGCACCACACGCCCCGATTCGCCGCTGCCAGACCGTGCCCACCGGGGCCCCGAGCACCGACGGTCTCTCCCTTTTTCGCTCAGGAGTCCACATGCGTAAACTGATCGTCACTGAGTTTCTGACCCTCGACGGCGTGTACGAGGAAGCCACACCCTGGCGACAGGGCTACCGCACCGAGGACAGCACGTTTAAGCGCGACGAACTGTTTGACGCCGGCGCCCTGCTGCTGGGCCGCGTGACCTATGAGGGCTTCGCCCGGTACTGGCCGAACGCGACCGAAACCGGGGCGTTCGGCGAGCGGATGAACCACCTCCCAAAGTTCGTCGCCACCACGACCCTCACCGACCTGTCGTGGAACGCCACTCCCCTCCACGGTGATGTCGTGGAGGCGGTTCAGACACTCAAGGCGCAGGACGGCGGCCATCTGCTGACCTACGGCAGCGGCACCTTCGTGCAGACGCTGCTGCGCCACGGCCTGGTCGACGAACTGCGGCTGATGATGTATCCGGTGGTGCTGGGGAGCGGCAAACGGCTGTTTGGAGGCGGCGACCGGCTGACGATGCAGCTTGCCTCATCGAAGGAGCTCGGGGACGGGGTACTGCTCCTGACCTATGTGCGTGACACGGAAGCCAGAGGCGACCAGGTTCCATCGTCCCAGTGACCGGTGGATGATCCGGCACGGTCAGCCCACAAGCGTGCGGCCGGCCACCCACCAGGATGGATCGCAAGCCTTGACCTGATGCCTGACGCTGACGACTGCGGTCATTTTGACCGCATTCCGGGCGGCGGTCCTGGCGCTTCACAACGGCCGCACCGCTCCAAGTGGGCCCTGTGCGGGATGGGGAGCTTGAGCGCGGCGCTCAAAACTGGCCGTGGCCTGCGGCACCCGACCTCCATCGGAGCAGCTGAGACAGCAAGCACTCCGGCTGGGTGCAACGGCCCCACGATCCGGAGAGGGAGTCAAGCGGGGCGACCCCCGTCATCCGCCCGTACCCATGTGAACAGGCCCCTCTCCCCTTCAATCACGCTCGCCATCCGCACGGTGGATCCACGCCGTGGAAGGAAAGGACAAGAGAATGGCCAGGCTCGTGTACGGAATGAACCAGTCACTGGACGGCTACGTGGATCATCAGGCGTTTCTGCCAAGTTCCACGCTCTTCCGCCACTTCATTGAAGAGGTTCAGGGGCAGGCGGGCGGCATCTACGGCCGCCGGATGTATGAGGTGATGCGGTACTGGGACGAGGATCAGCCTGAATGGGACGCCGAGGAACACGCCTTCGCGGCGGCGTGGCGCAACCGGCCAAAATGGGTCGTTTCACGCTCTCTGACGTCGGTCGGTCCGAACGCCACGCTGATCACCGCTGATGTTGAGGGGACGGTCCGCGCACTGAAAGCCGAGCGCGACGGGCGGATCGAGGTGGCTGGCCCACAACTGGCACACCACCTCACTGCTCTCGGGCTGATCGACGAGTACCGCATGTACGTGCACCCGGTGGTGCTGGGGCACGGCACACCGTATTTCGCCGGTCAGCGGCCACCGCTGCGCCTGATGGCCGCCGACCGGATGGACGAGCAGGTCATCCGGTTGACCTACGAGCCGGCCTGATCCCGCAGGGCGGCGGGTGAGCGGCATGGTGCCCCGTCCACCGGGCCTGCTCCTGACGAACAGGCAAGCGCGTCCCCGGATCCATGCCGCAGCCCCTTGAGGGAGCCCTGCAGTTCATCGGCGGGACATGGCGTGCGGTGCACCACGGCTCGGGTGGAGGGCGCATGTGGGTCCGGTCCGCCCCCCTGTGGGTGAAAGCGTGAGCGTTCCCCGCAGGGCAGGTGGTGAGCAGGACCGTGCGGGCTTCTGCCGGGCTCCACTCGGGGTGTGGTCAGTGTTCTGACAGACCCCGGGGAGCACACTGAAGCATGCCCGGCACCGCCTCCCGCCCACACCATCCCGGTACCGTGATGCTGGTCGAGGACCTCACCGCCATCCGCACCCTCCAGCGGTTCCTGCTGCACCGCAGCGGGCTGGAGGTCGTCGAGTGCGCCGACCTCCCGGAAGCCGAGTCCGCGTTGAGCCGCTTCGCCCCGGGGGTGGTGGTCCTGGACCTGAACCTCCCCGGCGGCCATGGCCTGAATCTGCTGGAGCATATCGACCGCTCCGTCACGAACGTGCTGGTGATGAGCAGCATGGCCCAGCAGCACACCATCGAAACCAGCCGGGTGCGCGGCGACGCGTACCTGTCCAAGCCGTTTGATCCGGCGGTGTTCGTCGACACGGTCCAGAGGTTGCTGCCCTGAACTCCAGACTCGCCATGCTGGGCTTCGGCCTGCTGGCGCTCGCCATCAGCCTGATCCTCACGCTGCTGATGCTCGCCACCGGCTTCACCCTGCTCGAAACGCACCTGCAGCCGCACCGTGGCGTCACCTGGCCGCTGCTGGTGTTCACCTGCGTGTCCGGCGGTCTGTTCTGCGTGGTGCTCAGCGGCCTGCAGTTCGTGCAGCTGGCCCTGGCGCACCGCAGCGCCGCCTCCAGCCACAGCGGCGAACTGTGGTGGAGCGAACGCCTGATTGCGTGGGTGTACGCTGGCGAGCCCACGCCACGGCCGCTGGACCGCGCCGGCGTCGCGACGCTGCTGAAGCTGCGCGACGCGATGCACGGCGAGGACTCGGATCGCCTGCGTGACCTCTACCGCCAGGAAGGCTGGCTGGCCCGGGACCTGCGGCACCTCAACCGCCCCATCAGCTCCACCCTGCTGCGCGCGGAGGCCATCGAGCGCCTCGCCCTGCTGCGCGACCCGGACGCGCTGGACACCCTGATCCGCCAGCTGGGGCATCGCCATCCGGAGGTGCGCTCCCTGGCCCTGCTGGCCATCGCCCGCTCCATCGGCCGGCTGCCGGCGGGCCACCCGGAACAGCACAGCGCCAGCCTGGCCGTGCACGCCGCGCTGACCGGCGGCACCTTCAGCGTCGGCCAGGCGCAGGAGGCCCTGACCCTGATGGACGGCCACGGCCTGACGCTCTCGCGCGCGCTGCTGCTTCAATCGTCCCCGACGCTGCAGCTGGTGGTGCTGGAGGTGCTGGCCCGGCGCCGCTCCGCCGAGCTGCACACGGACGTGATGCCGCTGCTGCACGCCGCGCACCCGGAACTGCGGGCCGGCGCCCTGAAGGTGCTGTCGCGCAGCGGACAGCTTCCGCCCGCGGCCCACGCGCCGGTGTTGGCGCTGACCCAGGACCCGGTGTCCTTCGTTCGGCTGCAGGCCACCAGCGCCGCCGCCCTGCTCCAGCCGCTCCCGGAACCGGACCTGTGGACGTTGATCGGCGACCCGCACTGGTGGGTGCGCCGCGCGGCCGCTCATGGCCTGGGCCGCAGCGACGCCGGACGGGCCGTGCTGACCCGTGCCGGGGCGGCGCACCCGGACCGCTACGCCCGCGATATCGCCAACGACACCCTGGCCGACCTGCGCGCCCGCGCCCTGCCATGATCGAGGTCCTGGAAGTCCTGATTCTGGTGTACTTCACGGTGCTGAACACCTTCTACGCCGTGGCGGTCTCGGTCGCCACCCGCGAACTCAGCTACCACATCCGCCGGCGACAGAGCGTCGGCCTGACCGAACTGCTCAACCGCGAGTTCTACAAACCGGTCAGCATCTTGGTGCCCGCCTACAACGAGGAGGAGACCATCCAGGCGAGCGTGGACTCGTTTCTGGCGCTGCAGTACCCGGAGTACGAGGTCATTGTCGTCAACGACGGCAGCCGCGACGGCACCCTCGCCACCCTGATCCGCGCGTATGACCTGATCGAAACCAACCGCAACGCCTCGAAGACGCTGGCGACCCGCCCGGTGCGGACCATCTACCGCAGCCGCACCCGGCCGAACCTCACGGTGATCGACAAGGAGAACGGCGGCAAGGCCGACGCGCTGAACGTCGGCCTCACCTACGCGACCTTCCCGCTGTTCTGCGCGGTGGACGCCGACAGCCTCCTCGACGCCGAGGCGCTGCTGCGGCTCGCGCGCCGCTTCGTGGAGAACGACCGCCTGATCGCCGCCGGGGGCAGCGTCCGGGTGATGAACGGCAGCGTCCTGAAGGACGGCCGGGTGACGGAGCTGCAGCTTCCGCAGCGCTGGATTGAACGCGTTCAGGTGGTGGAGTACGCGCGCGCCTTCCTGGCCGGGCGCACCACCTTCAGCGCCCTGGGCCTGCTGCTGATCATCTCCGGCGCGTTCGGGCTGTTCAAGCGCAGCGTGGTGATCGAGGCGGGCGGCTTTCTGGAGGGCACGGTGGGCGAGGACATGGAACTGGTCATGCGACTGCACCGCCGGATGCGCGACCAGCGCCAGCCGTACGACGTCGAGTTCGACCTGGACCCGGTCTGCTGGACCCAGGCGCCCGACAGCTGGAAGGTGCTGCGCTCGCAACGCGACCGCTGGCAGCGCGGCCTGTGGGAGGGCCTGCTGCACCACCGCCGGATGTGGTTCAACCCGAAGTACGGGCGCATCGGGATGATCGCCATTCCCTACTACCTGCTGTTCGAAGCGCTCTCGCCGTTGATCGAGGTGGGCGGGTACGCGTTCATGCTGATCCTGGCACTCACCGGGCACCTCAACTTGACCTTCGTGCTGCTGTTCCTGCTGCTGGCGCTGCTGTACGGCACGGTCGTGAGCGTTGCGGCACTCTCGATCGAACTGTTCATGCGGGTGCACTACGCCCGCCCGCAGCACCGCCTCCAGCTGCTCCTCACCGCCCTGCTGGAGAATTTCGGGTTCCGGCAGTGGCACGCCTGGGTGCGCTTCCGCGCCACCCTCAAGCTCGGTCAGAAGAAAGGCCAGTGGGGCGCCATGACCCGCCAGAAGATCACCGCCAGAAAATAACTCTGGGGCGTGTTGGTGTTGGCCCGGGGGAGATTGCCGCGTCCACCCGGCATGGTCATGATGGGTCATGACCACCTCCCCCCCGCCCTTTACGATCCGCGCACCTACCCCGGATGACCGCCCGGCGATTGTCGACATCATCAACACGAACGTGCCAACGCCCTACACCCCCGACACGTTCGCTGAACGGATGCACGACCTCCGACACACCTCCGGCTTCTTTCAGGATTGGGTGCTCGAAGAGGCCAGCGGCCGCGTCCGTGGAATAAGTGCGCTATACGGCCCGCCGCTCACCACGACAGCACTCGATCTGCTCCTGGTCGTGGCCCCTGACGCCCGCCGGCGTGGCTATGGGTCGGCGCTGCTGCATCACGCCCTCGACCGTGCACGGGCCCAGGGTGCTGGACGCCTGGAGGTCAGCGTGCGTGACCTGAACCCGGACTCACGCGCCTGGGCAGATCGACGCGGCTTCTCCCTGCGCTTTCACCGCTTCGAATCCTCTCTCGACCTCCCGGCTTTCGACGACGCAGCCCATGCCGATCTGGAAGGCCGACGAACGCGTGCCGGCATCACCTGGCAGGACATGGACACGCTGGGCCGCGATGAGGCGAACTGGGCACGCTTGTACACCTTCTTCGCGGACCGGATGTGGGAATCGCCGGATTACCAGGATGAGCCGCGGTGGACCGTCGAGCAGATTCGGCACGTGCTCCGCCAGGATCCCAACCTTCGGCCGGCGTGGATCGTGCTGGCGACGCGGGGCGAGGACTGGCTGGGGCTCTGCGTGCTGGCGCGGCATCCGCGTGGCGCGCTCAACTTCTTCACGGGGGTGGCTCCGGAAGCGCGAGGGATGGGGGTGGCGCGGGCGCTGAAGGTGGAGGTGATTCGCCGGGCGCGCGCGGCGGGGTTCACGGAGATGTTCACGCAGAACCTCAGCACCAACGCGCCGATGCTGAGTGTGAACCGCCGTCTGGGGTTCAAGCCGCGCCCGGGCTTGTGGATCTTGAGGCGCACCCTGTCCTAAGCCTGCCGGATCACGCCGTGGCCGGCACGTGGCCCTGCAGATGAACGCGGCGGTGTAGACCTGTGGCCCCTGGACTGGTGGCCGTCAGGGGATGCGGATAACGTTGAGGGGAAGGTTACCCGCTGCGGCCGTGCTGGTGCAGGGTGGAGGCGATCTTGCCGTGGTGGAGCTCCAGCCGCACCCGCTGTAAAGGTCGAGGATCTTCTGCCCGATCCGGCGCTCCTCATGGCGGACGGTGACCAGAAAGCGCCACTGCCGCCGAAGCGAACCCCTGTTCGATGGCCTGGATGTCTTGCAGGAACGGAGTGGCGTGCCGTTCAGCGGACGTGCTGACGCCCAGTGGGGCCGGCCTGTGGCCGCCGCGCAGCAGCCAAGTCCCCGCCTGGACCCAGCAGCACCAGCGGCAGGAACAGCTACCAGCTCACGCCCCAGCGTCGCTCTAAACTCCGGGGTCCGGTCCCTGTGTCTCCTCAGGACGTGCCCGCCTGACAGCTCCTTGGCGTCGGCCTGCTTCAGGGCGTTCCCCACACCTTCGGAAAGGGTCCGCGGCTGATTGCTCGCCGGTCTCCTCGCGCTCCACTGCCTGCGGGGATGGTTCAGTCTGGACCCCTGCTCAACCGGTGCGCACAAGGCGGCGTTCGAGCAGTCGGCCGACCAGCCACATCAATGCGGTGGACACGATCAGCACGACGATCATCCACAGCCAGGACGTCCGCGCGGCGGTCGCGCCGGCCACGGCATACAGCAGGGCGGCCGGGAGCGACCCGAGCGCGGACGCCAGCGCGACCTGCCACGCGGGTAACCGGGCGGTTCCGGCCAGCACCACCAGGGTCTCCGCCAGGAGGGGTACCGGGCGGGTGACGGTGATGGCCAGCAGCCCGTACCGGCCCAGGACCCGTTCGGCCTGCTGGCGGGCGTCGCCTGGGAAGAACCGGGTCAGCCAGACCCCACCCCGGCGCCCCAGCAGGAACCCGAACATCGCTGCGCCAACGCTGCCGAGCAGGGACAGCAGCGTTCCGATCAGCACGCCGTACAGCGACCCGTACCCGACCATCACCACGCTGGACGGCACCGGCAGCAGCACGTCCGCGACCAGCAGGGCCGTTCCCACCAGCGCGCCGGTCACGCCACCCATCCGCAACCAGGGTGTGGGATCGGTCAGCAGCGGCACGCCCAGAGCTTCGACCACCACGAACACGGCGCCAAGCAGCAGCAGCAGCCCGAAGGCCAGAAACAGGTACAGTTTCATGGCCGGCTCCAGCGTCCGTCCAGCGGGGACGCAGGCAGACCTCAGGCCGTGCAGCAGGGACAACAGCAAGAAGGCGGGCATTCCGGGAAGCATACGCCTGTAGGACGGGCCAGCATGTCCAGTCGCCCTGCTGGCCGGCCTGGCGGCAGGTTCCAGGTGGGAAAGGTGGAGAGCCAGCGCCACCAGGCCCGCGAGTCACCTGGTGCGGCCAGCACGGTCGTTCCAGTGAGAAAAACGGCGAAACACTGGTCGGCGACGGACCACCGACAAGTTCATCGGCGTACAGCAAGCCCCCACTGCCTCCTTTCGTCAGGTGAGGCGCAAGTCGTCTCCTATACTGCCCGGGAGGAGGGATTGTGGCCAAGCAGTTTGCCCGGATGCTCCCGGAACACGTGACCTTTATCGAGCAGCAGAGGCTGTTCTTTACGGCCAGCGCCGCGCCCGACGGACGAGTGAACGTCTCCCCCAAGGGCCTTGACACCCTCCGCGTCCTCGACGATGCCACAGTTGCCTACCTGGACCTTACGGGCAGCGGCAATGAATCCGCAGCCCACCTCCGCGTGTCACCGCGGTTCACGCTGATGTTCTGTGCGTTCGAAGGTGCGCCCCTGGTCCTGCGGTTGTACGGCGTGGGCCGCGTGCTGCGGCCCGGGACACCTGAGTTCGACCGGCGGGCGGCGCATTTCACCATGCTGCCGGGCGCACGACAGATCATCGAGGTGCGGGTGGAACTCGTCCAGACCTCGTGCGGCTTCGGGGTTCCAGTGATGACGTTTCAAGAGGACCGGACGGCGCTGACCCGGCAGGCGGAAGCGTGGGGGCCGGACGGTTTGACGGACTACTGGCGACGCAAGAACGTGCGCAGCATCGATGGCCTGCCCACGGGTCTGTTCCGAGAGGACGAGGCGACCGAGACGCCGTAAGCCACGCGGGATGCCGAAGGTGCACTCCGCCGCTGTCGCGTCACGTCTACCGTGCCGGTGTCGGTTGACTGCACCGCCGCCGGGCTGGCGTTGAGGCACGAGCAGGGGGCAGACTTCAAGAGACCTGGCCAACCCAGAAAACAAATGCCCCCATGACCGGATGGGTTGGTCATCTGTTGACGCTGCCGACGCTTCCGTGTCGTTGACCCACAGTCGTCAACTGGAGATGGGCCTTAGGATGGCCCACTGCCTACCGATCAGGTGCGCGCCCAGGACCTCTTTCACCGGGGTCCGGAGACCGCCATGCTCCAGAACAACGTTCATTCGGAGGGACAACCCTGATGCGTGCCCCTGCACCTGTGGGCATAGAGCGGCCGGATCAATGACATGAGCATGGCGGTCGATCAGCCGCTCACCATGGAAAGTCGGGGGGTTCTTCAATCCTGTGGGAAGAGAAGGGCGAGTCCGTATTGAACCGCTCAGTCGAGGTGCTGGAACTGTTGGGTTTTCTCTGAAAGCAACCATATTTCTAATTCAATAAGCCTGAATCTTCAATGAAGGGCAGGAACTCTACATGATGATTGCATGGGAACGCAGACACGTTTGAGAAGGTTTAAGCTGGTCAAGGCTCACGGACGCCACACAATTCATTGTCTGGCGATGGGCCGGGAGGTCACATGAACCGATTCGTCGGACCCATCGTGCTGTCCCTGCTGCTGGCCGCGTGCGGTCAACGGGCCGCCACGCCCAGTCTGGACCCCTACGCTGCCGAGTACGCGGCCCACCCGTCCCAGCCGTGGATTTCCAGCAGCGTCTCCGCGCTGAGTCTCACGCCGGGCGTGAACACGCTGTACTACGAGACCCCCACGTACGCCAGCAGCGGCTGGGGGCCGATCGAGGTGAACCGCAGCAACGGTGGCCGCGCGCAGCTGGACGGCCACCCGCTCACCCTCGGCGGCGAGGTGTTCATGAAGGGGTATGGCGTGCACTCGACCTCCGAACTGAGGTACGCGCTGGCCGGAACGGGCGCCACCTGTACCCGCTTCTCGGCCATCGTGGGCGTCGATGACGAGGTGGGAAACAGAGGCAGTGTGGTGTTCCAGGTGTGGGCGGACGGGGTGAAGCTGGCCGACAGCGGGGTCCTGCGGGGCAGCGACGGGATCCAGACCATCACCGCGGACCTGACGGGCCGGTCGAACCTGCGCCTGGTGGTCACGGACGCGGGGGACGGGAACTCTTACGACCATGCCGACTGGGTCAACCCCATCATCTCCTGCGTGGCAAGTGGGTTGCCGGACACCACACCACCCGTCCTCGGCGCCTGCTTCTTCAATGTCAAGTCGCCCTCCAGTCAGTACTTCCTGCTGGGGCTGGCGCAGGACGAGCGGTCGGTCCGCCGTCTGCGCATCTACGACGCCGACTCGAACGAACTGCTGAACAGCACCGACCCGGCCGACAACACCGGCAAGTTCAGCATCGACCCGGGTCCACCCAGCGCCACGGCACCGTGTGCCGTGCAGGATCAGGAGCCACGGCACGCCTACAACTGGTCGACGTATGTCCAGGCCCTGCCGTTCAGTGCACGGCACCTCCGCCTGGTGGCCGAGGACACCTCCGGCAACACCACCACGAAGCTGCTGACCATGGATCAGGGCGCCGTGCGCACCTCGGCCATGTCGCCGGACCATGGACGGGCCGGCACGGTGGTGACCGTGACGGGCATTGGCTTTACGGCAGATTCGGTTGTTCACTTCGGCAATGGCCCGGACTCGGAATTGAAGCCCATAGTGATCGATGGGAACCGGCTGACCTTCGTCGTTCCAGCGCTCCCACCGGACGCGCCCAGATATGTGGGTGATGTGTTCGTAACCACCCCCGGCACGGGGGTGGACAGGCTCAACCCTTACCTGACGTTCTCCTACGACGAGTAGCTGCAGAATCGAACATCAGCCGGGTGGCCCCCGCAGGGCAGGGCGTGCCGACGGCAGGACAGCACATGAACTGAGCTCCATTTGAACCGGATTCCTGTCTTCCCGGCATCAACCGCAGCACCCCTCTCGCTGGCCCCGTTCGGGCAGCGGGGCGTTGCTCCAGCCGGTCAGGAATCGAGAAGCGCCCGTTCAAGTCAGCGCCTAGAGTGAGGGTATGGACCTGAGCATTCACCAGAGCTTCCTGCCGCACAGCGACCCGGACGCCTCCATCCGCTTCTACCGTGACCTGCTGGGCTTTGAGATCCGCAACGACGTCCGCTATGGCGGCATGAGCTGGCTCACCCTCGGCCCGGTTGGTCAGCCGGGCACGTCCATCGTGCTGGAGCCGCCGGCCCCGGCGGGGGCGGGCATCACGGACGAGGAGCGGCGGGTGATTGAGGACATGATGGCCAAGGGAACCTACGCCCGCGTCATTCTGGCCACCGCTGACCTGGATGCCACCTTCGAGCGGATCCAGGCCGGTGCGGCTGAGGTGGTGCAGGAGCCGACCGAGCACCCGTACGGGGTGCGTGACTGCGCGTTCCGCGATCCTGCCGGGAACCTGATCCGCATCCAGGAGCGGCGTTAGGCGCAGTGGCCGGGCAGATGGGCTCGCGGTGTCATCCGGGTGGAGACGGCCAATTCCTGCCTCCACCTGGATCGGCTGGCGCTTCACGCCTTGGGCCGTGAAGTCACCTCGAAACGGACGCCGGCGTGTCGACCTCCAGCCAACGAGCAGCCTGGACCACCTGGGCCTCCACGTCAGGATGCGTCCATCGGCGCGCTGGATCATCACGGCAGAGCGGGCGCACCACCCGACTGAACAGCGCGTCCGCACGTTCAGCAGCCCGCCTCAACGCGTCCACCCACCCATTTACTGAAAGTTGGCATCCTCATGACGAACACCACCTCTGGTCCCACAACGAAGGCCGCCAGGCGGGTCACCGGTCCCGCGGGAACATCCAGGACCTTTACAGATGAGGAGCGGGCCGCGATGCAGGAGCGCGCCGTGGAGCGAAGAGCCGCCGGGCGCCGCGGCGACCCTCTGGACCCGGACCGCGCCGTGCTCGACAAGATTGCGGGCATGCAGGGGGACGACCGGCTGATCGCTGAGCGGCTGCACGCCATCATCCGGGCCACCGCGCCGGGACTGGTGCCGAAGCTCTGGTACGGCATGCCCGCCTATGCCCGTGACGGCAAGGTCGTGTGCTTCTTCCAGAGCGCGCAGAAATTCAAGACGAGATACGCCACGCTGGGGTTCAGCGACCAGGCACGTCTCGATCACGGGCTGATGTGGCCAACTTCCTTTGCCCTGATCGACATGACGCCTGAGGTCGAAGCGCAGGTGGCGGCGCTCGTCAAGCGGTCGAGGGCCTAAGCGCCGCAGTTCAAGGACGTGCTCGCCCGTCCAGACGCGGGTTGAGGCAGGTGGCCCCATGAGGATCACGTCCACATGCCGCCCGACGGACCGGATGTCGTGCCGCCTGTTCTGGACGGGCGCCTGCTGGGTGAGGGCGCCAGGGGGCGCACCGCTCAGGTCATCCGGGCGCGGCGGGCGATGTCGGCGGCGACCGCATCCGCGAACGCGTTGTCGAGCGGCGCGTGCTGCATCAGCAGGCGGTACCAGAGCGGGCCGAGCAGCAAATCCGTCAGGGTGTCGTCGTCCAGCGCCAGCCGCTCGCCGCGGGCGCGGGCGCGCTGCAGAAGGGTTGCGACCTGCCGGCGGCGTTTGCTGAAGTGCCGCCCCCAAAGGTCGGTCATCACTGCCGGGTCCTGCAACCCTTCGGCGACGAAGGCGCGATTGGTGGAACCGCAGGGGCTGTTGAATTTTGCAGTGGTGGCGCGCAGCAGCGTCTTCAGGTCCGTTTCGAGGTCGCCGGTGTCGGGCAGGTCCGGCAGCTGATCCGCCTGATCTGCGAAGGCGTCGAGGATCAGGGCGCGTTTGTGCGGCCAGCGGCGGTAGAGGGTCTGGCGGGCGATGCCGGTGCGCTGGGCGATGGTTTCCATGTTGATGGCGGCGTAGCCCTCCTCCGCGAGCAGCTCGAGCGCGGCGGTTTTTGCTCGGTCGGAGTGCGCCGCGTTGCGGGGTCGTCCGGGGGCGCGGATGGTCATGCCTCAGTCTACCATTTGACATTTCGTGACGTCACGTATTTAATTCAATTATGAAACAGGATGTCGCGAAACCTCAGCCGCGGTCGCCCCTCCCCGCGTTGCTGGCCCTGGCGCTGGCGTACTTCACGCTCGGGACCGCCTCGCTGTCGGTGGTGGCGCTCGCCCGGCCGATCAGTGCGTCCCTGCACGTCACGGCCGCCCAGACGGGCCAGCTGGTCACCGCCTTCTCCCTCACCTTCGCGGTCACCGCGCTGCTCGCCCAGAGCGTCGCGGGGCACCTGCAGCGCAAACACCTGCTGCTCGCCGGGCTCACGCTGCTGACCCTCGGGCTGGCCTTGGGCGCTGCCGCCACCAGCTTCACCGCGCTGCTGCTCACCCGCATGCTCGCCGCCATCGGCGCCAGCGTCCTCGGGCCCGTCGCGTCGGCCACCGGCAGCCTGCTGGTCCCCCCGGCGGAGCAGCCGCGCGCGCTCGCCATCGTCTTCGGCGGCTTCACCTTCGCCTCGGTGCTGGGCGTGCCGTTCGCCGCGCTGCTCTCCCCCGCCCTCGGCTGGCGCGGGACGCTGCTGGTCCTCGCGGGGCTGGCGGTCGGCGCCGCGCTGCTGGTGTGGCGGCTGGTCCCGCATGTGGAACGCGGCACCCGCATCACCGTGACCACGTACCTCAGCACCCTTCAGGCGCCGCGGGTAACACCGGCGCTGCTGACCACCATGCTGCAGATCGGTTCGATTTTCCTGCCGTACGCGGTGATCGGCGCGTACCTCAGCGCCCGCTTTGCCAGCAGCCCAGCGTGGATCACCGGCACCCTCCTCGCCTTCGGCATCGGCGGCGTCCTCGGCAACGCGGCCAGCGGCCCGCTCAGCCGGCGCCTCCAGCCGCTCGGCGTGCTGCAGCTCAGCCTCGCGGCCAGCCTGCTGGTCGCCGCGGCACTGCTGTTCGTTCCGCACGTCCCGGTCCTTGGCCTGCTTGCCTTTTTTATCTGGTCCATCTTCGGGAACATGTTCCAGGCGCCGCAGCAGGCGCGCCTGATCGGGCTGCTCCCGGAGCGGCGCGGCCTGATGCTGGCCCTGAACGCCGCCGTGCTGTATTTCGGCATCGGCCTCGGCAGCTGGGCGGGCAGCCTGCTGCTGCCCACCCTCGGCGCGCCGCTCCTGGCGTTGCCTCCGGTCCTGCTGCTCGCGGGCGCCCTGCTGCTCACCCCGCGCCCCCGACCGGTCAACGCCGTCAAGGCGCCGGCGGCCGGCGCCTGATCCGCTCACGTCTCGTGGCCGGCGCGCGGGGCGACGCCAGTGGATCTGACCGCGGACCCGCCGAACTGCCCGGTCCAGGAGGACCCGGCGCCAAAACCCCAGGGACGCGGAGCGCTCGCCCCGCCTTGCCCGGGAACCATCAAGGCGCAGGAACAGACGCACAGGCGCCCTACACGCTGGAGGAGTCTGCACGGGGACGACCGGCGCCGAAGCGCGTCCACTGGTCCAGTTCGCGCCCACCGGCTTCAAGCGGGTCCGACCCGACACCCGAGTCGTCCGGGGGTAACCGCCTCCTGGGCGCACCCCCGGACGAACGCACCGCCCGGTCATTCGCCCGACAGCAGCACGGCGGCCTGCCCACACGCGGCGCCGGGCCGGACGCGGTCCTGCGCCGACACCCATTGCTGTTCCTTGCCCCTGCTGTTCAGTCCTGCCGGATCAGCCCTCGCTCCAACGCGACCCGCGTGGCCAGCACCCGGCTGGCCACGCCGAGTTTGGAAAAGATGGTGCGCAGATGGGCGTTCACGGTGGGCAGCGTGATGCCGAGCGCCGCCGCAATCTGGCCGTTGGTGTCCCCGCGTGCCACCAGCGCCAGCACCTCCGTCTCGCGGGCGGTCAGGTCGGTGAGCGGCGTGGTCCGGGCCGGATGCTGCGGCGCGCTTCCCTGACGCCCGGTCGCCTGGGACAACCGTGCGAGGGCCGCGCTCGCGGCCTCGGCGACCTGCGGCGCCACCCGGCCGGCGTCCCGCTCCACCACCTGACGGTACAGCGCAGCCGCGCCCTCAGGGTCCCCCAGGGCTTCTGCCGCCCGCCCCAGCGCCTCGGTGATTGACGCGAGCACGCCGGGGACGCTGGCGCGCCGCGCCTCTTCGAGTGCCCGCGTGAAGTGCGCCTGCGCGTCCCCCGGCTGTCCGGTGGCGAGCGCCCACTCTCCGTACACCCGCTCCACCGACGAGCGCGCCACGGGGGACGGGAGCCCTTCGGCCACCCGGCGGGCGTCCGCCAGCAACGCGGGGGCCTCCGCGGTCTGGCCGAGCCGGATCCGCAGCCACGCGCTCCACACCAGCACCTGCACACGCAGCAGGGGCGTGTGGCCCGGATGCACCTCCGGCGCCAGCGTGTCCACACACTGCAGGGCCTCCGCGTCCCGGCCCTGCGCGTGCAGGACCATCACCAGGCTCATGGTAGCGCCCTGCTGCCCGGAACGGTCCTCCAGCGTCGTGTACCGGGCCCGCGCCTCACGGATGAGGGCCTCCGTCTGCGAGAGGTCCGGACCGCTGAACTGGCGCGCCTGGGCGAGCAGCAGCATGGTGTTCGCTTCCAGCACCGGGTTGCCCAGCGCCCGGGCCAGCGCCAGCGCACGCTCATGGTGCAGCGCGGCGCTGAGCGGCTCTCCCTGCATCAATGCCAGGTGCCCGATGACGTTGTGCAGGTGCGCCCGCGTCGCCTGGTCGCTGTCCTGCACGTGCAGCAGCAGGGTCTCGGCCCAGACCCGGCCCTCGTCCACCAGCCCGTTGCCCGCCATCCAGAACTGATACAGGCCGCGTTCCAGCCGCAGGGCCAGCGCCGTGGTTCCGCTCGCGATCGCCCAGCTGAGCGCCGAGCGCAAATGCGGGTAGGTTGCGGTGACCCAGGTGAGGTACCGGGCCCGGTCGGCCCGCGGGGACCCGGCCGCGAACTGCGCTTCCAGCCGGGTCAGGTAGAACCGCGCGTGCGCCTCCCGGGCCGCGTCGAGCGCGTCAGCCTCCTTGAGCTTCTCCAGCGCGTACTCGCGCACCGGTTCCAGCAGGGAGAGGCCGCCATCCTGAGCCGCGCGCCCCACCCAGCCGTGCTCGACCAGGGCCGCCAGCACATCCAGCCGCCCCACCGCGCCGAGCGCGGCCCCCACCTCCTCCGGCGTGAAGGTGCCGGGAAACACCGCCAGCCACGCCAGCAACCGCTGCTCCTCCGGGCGGAGCAGGCCGTAACTCCAGTCCAGCGTGGCGCGCAGCGATTGCTGCCGGGCCGGCAGGTCGCGGGGCCCCCGGGTCAGCACCTCCAGAGGCGCCTCCAGGGCGCGGCCGAGGGCGTCCAGCGAGAACAGGCGCAGGCGGGCCGCCGCGAGCTCGAGGCTCAGCGGCCAGCCGCCCAGCCGCGTCACGATCCGGGCCACCCGCTGCAGGGCCTCCAGGTCCCAGGTCAGCTGTGGCCGCACCTCCGAGGCGCGCTCCACGAACAGCGCCACGGCGGGGACCGAGCGCAGGGCGATGTCGGACGCGAGGTCGCTCGCCTCCGGCAGCCCCAGCGGCCCGAGCGTCACCTCGTGCTCGCCGCTCAGCTGCAGCGGCGCGCGGCTGGTCGCGAGGATGCAGACGCCCGGCGCCTCCAGCAGCAGCTCAGCCACAAATCCTGCGGCGTCCAGCAGGTGTTCGAGGTTGTCCAGCACCAGCAGCATGCGGGCGGACCTCAGGGCGGCGAACACCGCCTCCACCGCCAGCTGTTCGCCGCCCACCCCGAGCGCGGCGGCGACCGCCTGCGGCACCAGTTCCGCCTGCGTGACGGCGGCCAGGGACACCAGGCAGGCGCCGTCCGCAAAGGCGTCCTGCAGGTCGTGGGCGAGCCGGACCGCGAGCCGGGTCTTGCCCACGCCACCCATGCCGGTGAGGGTCACTAGGCGCACGTCGCGGCGCTGCAGCAGGGCAGCACACACGCCGAGCTCCCGCTCGCGCCCCTGGAGCCCACGGAGTGATCGCTCCAGCCGTGGGGGTCGGCTCAGGGGCATGCCCTCCTCCGCCTGGGCCCTCCTCATGAACGACGTGACTCCCCGCTGGCAGGTCGCATGGCTGGTCCTCATGGTACGGCGAATCCTGGCTCGAGGCATGCCGCGTCTGACCCCGCGGGCGCCCATCGATGGCCTCGTCCTGCAGCAGGCCTGCAGCGCCGAGCGCGCACGCGCGAGCCCCAGGCTGGGCCCTCGAGGCGCGGTGCAGTTCCCCGGGCTGGGCCACCAGGAGGCCAGGTGCGTGCCAAGCCGCTGAGCTCGCCCCGGCGGCATGGCGCTGGGCGTTGATCGTGTCCTGGGTTGCGCTGCCCGCTTCCGGTCCCTGCGCCCTGCCAGCGGGGGCGCCCGCGGGGGCGGGCGGTTGGTGGTCCGGTGCTTGACGTGCTGCTGAGACTCGCCTCCACACAGCACAGCCCCCAACCGCCCGCAGCACGCGCAGGGGCCCGGGGACCCCTGCAGCTCCGTTGGCGAATGAAGTCGGAAGAGGGGCCGACGCTGCGGTCCACCCCACGGATGCAGCGCAGGACGGCAAGCCAACCGGCCACTCCAAAGCGGCCTTCACGTGCCGGTCATACCCAGGGCAGAATTACGCCATAGCCTGAACAGCAGGAGGCAGTTATGACCTTAAAAGATCTGCAGCAGAACCACATGATGGCCCACCTGACCGACGCCCTCCAGCACAAGCAGGACATCGGGCATTACGGACGTCTGGTGTACGCGATCGTCGCCCGGCACTTCCTGAAGGAGGATGAGCTGGTGAAGCTGCTGGCCCGCGATGAAGACTTCAGTGAGACGGACGCCCGCGCGCTCGTGCAGCAGGTACAGGAACGCGATTACAACCCGCCGCGCCGCGAGAAGATCATGGAGTACCAGCAGAAGCAGGCGTTCCCGATCCTGCCGGACGCAGACAACCCCGACGAAGGCAACGTGTACCGTGACCTGGAGTTTCCGCAGCACGTGTACGACCACATCAGCGAGTACCACAGCCAGAAGGCGGAGGATCAGGCGTCCTGACGCCCGGCGCGCCGCCGTCCTGGGGCGGGAGTGGGGGTCAGGGGCAGGCCACGCGGCCTGCCCCTGACCTCCACTGGGTGTGGGCCCCGACGATCACCGGTGGGGAGGACGTCGCCAGGGCCGCCCCCCCTGCACGCCGAACCGCTCGGTAATCACCCGCGTGGCCTTCCTGAGCGCGCATTCGCTGCTTCACCCGAGACGGCAGACCAGCAACCGGGTCACGACGCTGGACCGGGAGACCTGACCCTGCCACTTGACGCCTTCACTCTGACCGGAGCCACCGCCGCTTACGAATATCGTTTGGCACGCCGTCCGCCTTCACCCCATGACGGGTCGCCCGTCGCCTGTGCAAGAGTGGGCGCATGGGCGGGGCGACTCAGGGCAGGCAGGCCACTGAACATCACGCGTTCGAGACCATCGAACAGCTGGAGGCGTGGCTGAGCGAGAACCATGCGGCGAAGACGGAACTGTGGGTGCGCATCTTCAAGAAAGGCTCGGGCACCCCGACGGTCACCTGGGACGACTGTGTGGTCGCGGCGCTCGCCTGGGGCTGGATCGACGGTCAACGCAATGCGCTCGACGAGGTCTCGTTTGTCCAGCGCCTGACACCTCGTCGGCCCAAATCCAGCTGGTCGACCCGCAACTGTGACCTCGCCGACCGGCTGATCGCTGAAGGGCGCATGCAGCCGCCCGGCCTGGCACACGTCCAGGCAGCGCGCGAAGATGGGCGCTGGGCGCAGGCGTACTCGGGGGCGGCCGACATGGTCATCCCGGAGGATTTCCTCGCAGCACTGCACCTGAACGAGGTGGCGGAGCAGCGCTTCGCCACGCTGAAGCGCACGGCCCTCTACCGGATCTATTACCGTCTTCAGACCGCCAGACGCCCCGAAACCCGGAGGAAGCGAATCCTGGAGATGGTGGCGCAACTTGAACGCGGCGAGACCATCCGCTGAGGAGCCTTGCCCGACCCGGCCCAGGGAGAGGACCGTGCGAGGAGACGCGCGACGCACCGTGGGTGGGCGCGGCGGTGCCGGGAGCGATCGCCGTCTTCCGGTGGTGTCGTCTCCCCCCGGCTGCCCTGGCGCCCGCCCCCTTTGAACATCTGACGCGCCGGAATCCCTTGTTGAAGCAGGGCGGGGCGCCGTCAGGTTTCGGCAGGTGGCCGGTTGCTGGCCCGGCTGATCACTTCAGCCACCGGTTGGCGCTGAAAGCGGTTCACGGCCAGCCGTTGACGTCTGAACCCCCGAACACCGCGCGTCTCAGGCGTTCGGAGAACATGCTCTCCGGGTGGACCGGAGCAGCGCCACTGACCCGGTCCAGCGTCCGCAGCTGATCGCTGCTCAACGTGAGCGTCAGCGACGCCAGGCTGTCCTGAAGCTGTCCGGCACGGCTGGCTCCAACCAGAATGGAGCTGACGCCGGGCCGGGCGGCGAGCCAGGCGAGCGCCACCTGGGTGGGGGAATGGCCGACCTGATCGGCCACGACCCGGCGCGCGTCGAGGATTGTCCAGTTGCGTCCGGTGAATTTGGTGTCATCGAAGGGATTCGGGCCGCTGAGCCGGCCGTGACCGCGGACGCCCTCACCCGTCCGGGTGTACGTTCCGGCCAGAAATCCAGCGGCCAGGGGACTCCTGGGGACGATGCGCAGGCCGCCGTCCCGGGCGGCGGCCACGTGCTCCAGTTCCGGTGTGCGCGCGACCAGCGAGTATTCCAGCTGCATGGCGACGGGCCCCGGCACGTGGTGGACCTGGGCGAGGGTGACGGCCTTGGTGGTGTACCAGGCGGGCGTGTTCGAGAAGCCGAAGTAGCGGATGCTTCCGGCCCGCACCAGCTCGCCGAGCGTCTGCAGGACCTCCTCGACCGGCGTGACCATGTCCCAGACGTGCAGCCAGGAGAGGTCGATGTCGTCCGTCTTCAGCCGGCGAAGTGAGCCTCCAAGCGCCCGAACGATGTTTTCACCAGGCGATCCATCACCTCCTTTTCTCCCGGACCGCGCTCCTCTCGGCCCTTGACGGACTCCGTTCCTTAAAAGTTTTAATTATCTTGTACGCTGAGCAGACGATGACTGACCCTCGCAGCAAGGACCTGACCTTCACCCTGCTTGGCCACGCCCACCTCGATCCCGTCTGGCTGTGGGACCGCCAGGAGGGCGCCGAAGCCGTCAAGGCCACCTTTCGGAGTGCGCTGGACCGTCTGGGGGAGCACCCCGACCTGGTGTTCGGGCACACCTCCGCCGCGCAGTACGCCTGGATGGACCTGCATCCGGAGCTGCTGGCCGAAATCCGGGCCGCCGTTCAGCGTGGGCAGTGGGAGCTGCTGGGGGGACAGTGGGTCGAGCCGGACGTGAACATTCCTTCCGGTGAGGCCCTGGCCCGCCAGGCGCTGCTTGGGCAGCGGTTCTTCGAACGCACCTTCGGCCAGCGGTCCCGGGTGGCGTTCCTGCCCGACACCTTTGGGCACCCGCCCACCCTGCCGCAGATCCTCAAGCTGTCGGGGTTGGACCACTTCGTGTTCTGGCGACCCCACCCGCATGAGGTGGACCTGCCGTCCAACCTCTTCTGGTGGGAGGGCCCGGACGGCACCCGCATCCTGAGTGCCCGGGTGGAGTCCTACAACTCCAATCCACGCGACGTGGTGGACACCCTGCAGGCGTCCATCGACTGGCGCCCGGTCGACCGGCCCGAGTGGCTGGTGGTGTACGGCGTCGGCAACCACGGCGGCGGGCCCACCCGGAAGGCCATCGCCAACCTGCGCGCCCTGATGGTCGACCCCGCGTGGCCGACCCTGCAGATGGGCACCGCCGAGGGCTTCTTCACCCGGGCGCTTCAGCAGGGCGACCTCCCCGTGTTCAGCGGCCCGCTGCAGTACACCTTCCGCGGCTGCTACACCTCCCACAGCGGCGTCAAGCGCCTCAACCGGCTGGGCGAACACACGCTGGGGGCCGCGGAGAAATGGTCGACCATCGCCACCCACTATGGCCGCCCATACCCGGGCGCGGCCCTGGAGCGCGCGTGGCAGCACCTGCTCTTCAACCAGTTCCACGACATCGTCTGTGGAACCAGCATTCCCCGGGCGTACGAGGATGCCCGCGACGAGCAGGGGGAGGCGGTCGGCACCGGGAAGCGGACGCTTCACGACGCGATGCAGGTGATCGCCCACCACATCGACACGCGCAGCGCTGCCGACGTCCAGGTGGAGGAGGTGATGCGCCGCGTGCGCACCGGGCCGGGCAACGCGGTGGCCGACATGGGCGACGGCGTTCCGCTGGTGGTCTTCAACCCGAGTCCCTGGCCACGCCAGGAGGTCATCGACGTGGAACTGAACGACTGGCACGTCATGGACCTGCAGGTGCTGGACGACCACCAGCGGCCGGTGGTGCATCAGTTTGCGATGGGTCAGGCGGGACCACCCCGCAAGCGGGCCGCGTTCCTGGCCGAGGTGCCCGCGCTGGGGTACCGGGTGTACCGTGTGGTGGACCGGCCCCCACACGTGCCGGGGGTGGACGCCCGGCCGCTCAGCGCCACCGAGCGGGTGCTGGAGAACGCCTGGTGGCGTCTGGAGCTGGACCCGCGCACCGGGGCGCTGCGCAGCCTGCGCGACAAGCAGCTGGACCGCGAACTGCTCGCCGGCGCGGGCGCACAGCTGCTGGTGATCGAGGACCCCAGCAATCCCTGGGGCAAAGGGGATGCCTTCCGCCACCTGGCGGGCGTGTTCGGTGAGCCGCACGTCCAGCTGCTCGAGGCGGGCCCGGTCCGGGCGACGCTGCGCGTCACCACCCGCTGGGGACACTCGACCGCCCGACAGGACCTCTCGATCTACCGCGACAGCCCTGCCATCCACGGCCACCTGCAGCTCGACTGGCACGAGGACTACCGCATGGTGAAGCTCGCGTTTCCATTCGCGCTGGAGGACACCACCGCCACCTTCTCGGTGCCGTTCGGTCACGTGCAGCGGCCAGCCGGCGGGCAGGAGGAACCCTCGCAGGCGTGGGTGGACATCTCCGGCGTGCTGGCCAGCTCCGGGAAGCCCACCGAGGCCAACGTCCATCAGCTGGGGGACGAGGGGGGCTCCATGGCCCGGCGCCACGCCGGTCGGGTGCCGTACGGCGCCGCGCTGCTGAACGACGGCAAGTACGGCGCGGACGTGCACGGCGGGGAGGTGCGCCTCTCGATACTGCGCAGCCCGATTTACGGCGGGGGGGACCGCCCGGAGCAGCCCCGGCCGGTGGACCAGTACCTCGATCAGGGCGTCTCCGAGACGCGCTGGGCCCTGCTCCCGCACCCCGGCGCGTGGCAGGACAGCGGCGTGGTGCAGGCCGCACAGGCGTTCAACGAGCCGCTCACCTTCGTGCGGGAATTCGCGCACGCCGGCCCGTTACCGCGCACCCTGTCGTTCCTGACCATCGAGCCGCCTGACGCCGTGGTCCTCACCGCACTCAAGCAGGCGGAGGACAGCGAAGACTGGATCGTGCGCCTGTACGAACCGCACGGCCGCACGGCACACGTCCAGGTCAGCGTCCCGATGCTGAACGTGTCCCTGGAGGCCGCACTCACGCCCCATCAGATCAAGACCCTCCGCCTGCGTCCCGACGGCACGTCCCGGGAAGTCAATTTTCTGGAGGACTGACGTGGCAGGGACGGCGATGAACGGCACCTGAAGTTCTGACCCGTGCCCTTGCAGGTCTTCACCGCTTCTGGCACCCCAACGACCTGCCGCACCCGCCTGCACGCGGTCCGCTCCACACCGCGACACGCCCCTCTCCATCGGAGGTTCGATCGGCGGAAACACGCCAGGCAGTGCTGAAGGTGCACGCCCGGATCCGCGCCCAAGCCGATCCAGCCCGGGGCTTCTGTCGCCCACGTTCTCGCCTGGAGGTCTGCGGGCAGGCGGGATTCCGCCGCGGGTTCCCTGTTCCTGTCACGCCTCGGGCTCCCCCCCATGCGGCGCCGCGGCTTACAGCGAGACGGTCCTGAGCCCCTGCTGCTGGCGCGCGAGGCGCACCACGTGGCCGGCCAGGGCCGTGTCCTGGAGTGAGACGCCGGTCGAGTCGAACACCGTGATCTCCTGATCGGACGTTCGGCCCGGTCGCTGACCGGCGCAGAGCTCGCCAAGCTCGGCGTGCACGTCCTCCTCGCGCATCAGGCCGCGTGCGAGTGGCTCCTGCAGCTCCCCGAGGGCAGCACTCTGCGCGCGGCGGTCCACGACCAGCGTCGCGGCGGCCACCAGTTCGGGATCAAGCTCCTGTTTGCCCGGCGCGTCGGACCCCATGGCGTTGATGTGCGTGCCGGGGGCGATCCACGCCCGCTGGACGATCGCCTGCTCGGCGGGCGTGACCGTCACGACGATGTCTGCGCCGTCGCAGGCGTGCTGCCCGTCCTGAACGGCCCGGGCCGTGACGCCCGGCAGGTCCAGCCGCTCCGCGAAGCGTTCGGCGCGCGCGAAGGACCGGGACCAGATCCGCACCTCGCGCACGGACCGGACGGTCATGAGCGCTTCGAGCTGCGCGCGCGCCTGGCCGCCCGTGCCGAACAGGGCCACGACCGCGGCGTCCCCGCGGGCGAGGTGGCGGGCCGCGACGGCGCCCGCAGCGGCGGTGCGGTACTCGGTGATCGCGTTCGCGGCGAGCAGCGCCGACGGTTGCCCGGTGTGCGGGTCGCCCAGCAGCATGGCCGCGCTGTGGGTCGGCAGGTCCCGTTCGAGGTTCCCGGGAAAGTACGAGCCCATCTTCAGGCCGAACACTTCCAGGGTGTCCTCGCCCGCGCCGAGGCGCAGGTGGCTGGACTTGATGCTGTACCGGCCACCGTTCAGGCTGTGGCCGACCACCGGCAGCACGCTCACCTGCCCCCGCGCGTCGGCGGCGAAGGCCGCGTCGATCAGCGCGATCACGTCCGGCCAGCCCAGCAGCGCGCGAATGGCGTCGTCGTCCAGCACGGCGAGGTTCAGCGGCCGGTGCGCCATCAGGCGTGGTCCTCGGTGAGCAGCTGCACCAGCAGGTCCGGGTCGAGGTTCCCGCCACTCAGCACCGCCACCAGCGGGCCGGTCTCGCCGAGCTGCTCGCGGTGGTACAGCGCCGCGGCGACGCTCACCGCGCCGCTCGGTTCCGTGACCAGGCGGGCGCGCAGCGCCGATTCACGCGCGGCGCGGCGCAGTTCAGTCTCGCTGACGGTCACGATGTCGTCCACGAAGGCCCGGATGTGCGCCCAGTTGAGGGTGCCGAGGTGCTGGACGCGCAGGCCGTCCGCGAGGGTCTGCCCGACCTGCTCGGCGGTGTACGTGACGAGGGTGCCGCTCCGCAGGCTGTCGCGGGCGTCCGCGGCGAACTCGGGTTCCACACCGATGATCCGCACGTCGGGACGCTGCTGCTTGATCGCGGCGGCCACGCCGGAGATCAGCCCGCCGCCGCTGACCGGCACCAGCACCGTCCTGACGTCCGCCAGGTCCTCGAGGATTTCAAGGCCGACGGTGCCGGCGCCGGCGATGATGCGCGCGTCGTCATACGGCGGGACGGGGGTCAGGCCGCGTTCGGCGCCGAGGGCTTCGGCGGTGCGGGCACGGTCTTCGCTGGCGGGCCCGACGATGACGACTTCGGCGCCGAACGCGCGGGTCATGTGGAGCTTGAGGCGGGGCGCGTTCTCGGGCATGACGATCACGGCGGGAATGCCCAGCTGCTGGGCCGCATACGCCACCGCCTGGGCATGATTGCCGCTGGAGTGCGCCACCACACCGCGCGCCCGTTCCTCGGGCGTGAGGCCGAGGAGGGCGTTAAACGCGCCGCGCAGCTTGAAGGCCCCCGTCGGCTGGAGGCTTTCGGGCTTCAGCCACACGCCCTCCAGCGGGAACGGTACCAGCGGCGTGCGCACCACGTGCGGGCGGATGCGGGTATGGGCGGTGCGAATGGCGTCCAGCGAAACCAGCTCGGGGGTGGGGTGCATGGGGGACCTCAGGGGAAAGGCGAGGGACGGAACACCGGCGGTGGATCTCACGTTCCCACACGCCGGGATGGTGTGTCCACCTGCTGAAGCGGACGCCCGACCGGACGCTGCGCCTCGACCACGTCCAGCCGCTCATCCGGAACCCCGCCGGAGACCGTCACGCCCTGAGACGACCTCGTGGTGCAGGACCTCACCGGTGCCGAAGAGACATCCACCGGCCCGTCCACACGCCCGGGCTGAACCCCAGTCGTGTTCCAGGCTGCGCTTGATGGCCGCCCGATGTCAGAAGCCTGAGAGAGCGGGCTGCCTACACTTCCAGCAGCCCTGTGGTGTCACGAGGCAGGTTCGTTCTCTTTTCGTTGCGTCTCGACCGGAGTTCTGTGCGTCCCGTTTCTCAATCCACTCTACTGGTCCTGCTCTCGGGTTCCGTGGTCTTTCAGCTGGCCTGGCTGCTCCTCCGTTGGGGAAGCGCCAACCAGGCCTTGTGGTACGCCGACCTGACGTACCTGCTGGTCATCTACCTCAGCACCGCGTTGACCGCGCGCGCCGCTCAGACCGCGGACCGTCACCGGCGGGGCACCGCCCGGCTGCTGCTGGGGGCCATGCTGATGCTCAGTGCCGGGGAGAGCGTGTGGGTGTACTTCGACCTGTTCACCCAGCGCGCGCCCGACGCCTCCATGGCCGACCTGTGTTACTACGCCTTCTACCTGCTGCTGGGGTGGACGCTACTGCGTCAGTCGGGCGCCGGGGTGCGGTCGCTGTCGACGGTGGCCACGCTGCTGGACAGCATTCTGGTGGTGGGCGTGGCCGGGCTGGTGGCCTGGTTCTCCTTCCTCGCGAACGTGGCGACCGACAGCACCGCGTCCGCCCTGGTCCGGGTGGTGACGTTGTCGTACCCGGCGCTGGACCTGGGGCTGCTGACCGTGATCCTGATCGCCCTGCGGGGAACACGCACGGCGGGCCAGACCCTGCTGTTCGCCGGTGGGCTGGGTGTGTACATCCTGGCGGACCTGAGTTACGCGTACCTCAACAGCCGGGGCGCGTACGCTTCCGGCAACTGGATCGACGTGCTGTGGACGCTCGGAACGGCGGCGTTGGCGGTGGCCGGCTCGCGGCCCCCCCAGACCTCCGGTGCCCCGGCACCGCTCCTGAACGCCCTCACGCGTCTGCGGCAGCGTCTCGCGGCGCTGCCGTATCTCGCGGTGCTGGTGTCCTGCATCCTGCTGATCCTGAGTATGCTGCGGCCCTCGGTGGCGACGCCTGGGGTGGTGTGGGGCACCGTGGTGGTGTTCGGACTGGTGATGCTGCGTCAAGCCGTGGCGTTTCACGAGAACGCCCAGCTGAACCAGCAGATTGAACAGAGCCAGGCGCAGCTGCGTCACCAGGCCTACCATGACGCGCTGACCGGCCTGCCCAACCGGGCGATGTTTGTGGAGCGGTTGCAGCTGGCCTTGCGGCGGGCCGTTCCGGAGGGCCTGCAGGTGAGCGTGCTGTGCATTGACCTCGACGGATTCAAACTGGTCAATGACAGTTTCGGCCATGCGGCAGGCGACGCCCTGCTGGTGCAGGCCAGCGGCCGCATGGCGGGCCTGCTGCAGGACGGCGACACGCTGGCCCGCATCGGGGGCGATGAGTTCATCCTGATCACCGTCAGGCCGCTGGGTCTGGAGGACGCCCCGGCCGTGGCCGCGCACCTGAACGCGCTGCTCAGCCAGCCGTTCCAAGTGGGTCCGCATCAGCTGTACCTGACCGCTTCGATCGGCATCAGCACCGCCGGCCTCAGCGGAGGGGACCCCGCTGAGCTTCAGCGGCAGGCGGACCTGGCGCTCTATCAGGCGAAATCCAGGGGCAAGAATGCGTATCAGGTGTTCACGCCGGAACTGGCGCGCAGCGTGCACGCGCGCGAGCACATCAGCCGGGAACTTCACTTCGCGCTGGAGCGAGAAGAGTTCTCGCTGCGCTATCAGCCGCAGTTTCAGGGGCAGCAGCTGATCGGTGTCGAAGCGCTGCTGCGGTGGCACAGCCACGTGCTGGGCGACGTGCCTCCGGGCGAGTTCATCGGGGTAGCCGAGGACACGGGCCTGATCTTCGCGGTGGGCGAGTGGGTGCTCGACCACGCCTGCCGACAGGCGGCGGCCTGGCATGCTGCAGGGCAGCCGCTGCGGGTGGCGGTGAACATCTCCCCGCGGCAATTCGCGCGCCAGGATTTCGTGACCCTGGTCACGGCGGCCCTCACGCGTCACGCGCTGCCGGCACGGCTGCTGGAGCTGGAGCTGACCGAACGGCTGGTGGTGGAGGACCTGCAGGGCGCTGCCGCCAAGATCACCCAGCTCCGGCAGCTGGGTGTCCTCGTGTCACTTGATGATTTTGGCGGAGGTCAATCCTCGCTGAGCTACCTGATGATGCTGCCGGTCAATGCGCTCAAGATCGACCGCAACTTCGTCGTGAACGCCGAGCAGAACGAGGCGGGCCAACGGGTGATTCAGGCGATCACCACCATCGCCCACGCGTTGAACCTGCACGTGGTGGCCGAAGGTGTGGAAACGGCCGCTCAGCTGTCGCTCGTGTCGTCGTTGGGATGCGAGGTCGTGCAGGGGTACCTGCTGGGAGCGCCGATGTCCGCCGAAGCGCTGACCGGAGGGCGGACACTTCCGGCACCCTCGACCGCCTAAGCCAGGGCTGCAGTGCCGCAGACCTCGTGTGGCGGGGTGCGGAGGTGAGCCCAGGCCGGCCCCGGTGCGTGACCACCGGACCTGGACGCGGCGCGCGACGTCCTGATGGATGGTCCGGCGCCGGCTTCCCAGCGTGCTCATGGGCGGACCGCTGAGGTCTGGAGCGGAGCCTTCAGGCAGGCCAGCCATCACGGACCGGCCAGCCGTCTGCAGGACCTCCTGCCGGGACACGGCGGTGATCCGGCGCCCGTGGCGTCTGCTGATGTCCCACCATCGGCGTCCAGCGAAGGGCCGCCCGCGCCCGCCATCCTGCACGCGGGTCAACCGATCAGAGGCGGCAGAACTCGTCACCGTCGGAGATGGCGGACCTGAGGCGGGTGACCTTCCAGATGGGCCGTCCCCGTATCTGCTCCTGGCGTGGCTTCGAGCCACGCCAGGAGCAGAAGCTGAACTGAAGAAGCACTGATCTGCGGTCAGCAGGAACGTGGCCGCGCCGCCCACCGAACTGCGTCACGGTCACAGCATGAGCGGTCCTCCCCTGAAAGAGACGCAGGACGCGCGTGTTCGAATTCCATGCGGCGCCCTGCAGCGCTCGCCCCTCTTCGAACAGCATGCGAAAGGCGCACCCGGCTGCGGCGGGGAACTCATGACACGCCATCACCAGACAGGGCCAGCGTGTACACGCTGGCCCTGTCTGGTGGAAGTGGGGGTTACTGAGGGCCGACGTTGACGTTGGCGGCGGTGAGCTTATCGAGCCAGCGCTGGTACTCCTGCTTTTCGGTGTCGAGGGTGGCCTTGCCGCCGCTCACGTTGCCAGTGCAGACGGTGTTGTTCAGGCCGCAGTCCGGCACCCACCAGGGGTTGGTCGTCGTCGTGCCGTCACTCTTGACCTTGGTCCACATCACGAAGTTGTCCCGCATCACGTTGTTCGCAAACATCGCCGGCGTCTTCTGCCCCAGCTTGTACGGGTCCCACACGTACAGGCCCACGTTCTGCGCCGCAATCGGGCGGCCGTCCGGCAGGCGACCGCTGCTGATCACCCGGTTGTTGTAGATCTGGTTGTCCACGCCACCCGCGATGCCCAGCCCATGGTTGGTGGTGGCGACGATCTGGTTGTTGTACACCCGGGCGTGACCCATCAGGCTCGGATCGCTCGCCTGCCCGTCGCCCAGCAGGATCCCGCCGCCCGGGTAGGTCGCGTTGGTGGCCGGGTCGGCGTTGTAGGCACCCTGGATGTAGTTGTCGTGGATCAGGTACGGGCTGGCCGCGGTGCCACTGCTGAGGTAGAAGTTCATGTTCTCCTCGGTGTAGCTGTGATACGGCGCGTTGATGATCTCGTTCCAGCTGATATCCACGTTCGCCACCCGCTGGATGCTGTTGAACAGCACCGCCTGCACGATGGTGCGCTTGCCGTTGTAGCCTTCCGCCCCATCGCTCTGGCGCCCGTCGATGTCCCGCAGCTGGTTGTTGCGGATGCGGATCCCTTCACCCTTGCTGGGGTCACCGTAGAAGCTGCGCAGGTAGATGCCGGTGCCGTGCTCGAAGTAGTTGTTCTCGATGGTGATGTTGTACGCCTCTTCGAGGTTGGCAAAGCGCCCCATGATCCGGCCCGCGACGTTCGGGTTCAGGCCATAGCCCTTGTTGTTGCGCAGGGTCACACGGTTGCGGAAGCCGGCCACCAGGTTGCCGCGGCCGCGCAGCGTGCTGTTCTCGATGATCACCGGCTCGCTGGTCTTGATGGTGATCACCGGGACGCTCGGGTCGTTGCTCTGCCAGTTGCCGGTGTACGTGCCGCCCTTGGTGATCACCAGCGGGCCGCTCACCGTCGGCGCGGGCGTCGGAGCCGGAGCCGGGGTCGGGGCCGGCGTCGTCGTGGGGGCCGGCGTCGGAGCGGGCGCGGGGACAGGCACCTGCACCGGTGCGGGGGCCGGAGTGCTGGGGCTGCTGGTGGGCGCTGGGTCCGTCGCCGGCACGCTGGGGGTGCTGCCGAGGACCGGAGCCGGGGTGCTGGGAGTCGTAACCTGAATCGGTGCCGGGGTGCTGGGGGTGCCGCCGAGGACCGGAGCCGGGGTGCTGGGAGCCGTGTCCTGAACCGGTGCCGGCGTGCTGGGGGTACCAACAGGTTCCGGCACGACGGGGGCCGGGGTGCTGGGCACCGGGCTGACCGGAGGCTGCTGCACGGTGCTGACGGTGGTGCAGCCGTTCAGGGTGGCGCCGGCCCAGTCGGCGTGGTCGTAATAGTTGTTGTCACCGCTGTCGGTCACCACCAGCTTCAGTTCCCGCTTGCCCGCCACGCTGACGCTCACCGTCTTGGTGGCGCTGCTGCCGGTCATGGTGCCGCTGTCGTACAGCTTGGTGCCGTCGGCGTACACCTGGAACACCACGCTGCCCAGGCTCCCCACCTCGTCGTCCACCCCGATGTCCGACGTGAACGTCGCGCACTTCCCGCCCAGGTCGAAGGTCATGGCCGAGGTGGAGTGAGCACCGAAGCCGGTGGTGTAGGTCTTGCCGCTCAGCGTCAGGGTTTTGCCGTCCCCCGCCTTGCTGCCCGCGTTGCTGCGGTTGCGCTCCACCGGGCCCCACCCGTTGGTGGCGACGGTCCACGGCTCGCGGCTCAGGGTGTTGGTCCCGGTGTCGATGGTCATGGCCCGGAAGTCGCTGCTGTCAGCAGGGGTGGCGGTCCAGCTGACGTCCTGGCCGCCATACACGAAGGCGCGCTGGGCCGCCTCAGTCGCGGCCGCTTCGGTCGCCGGCAGGGCGGCGGTATCGGTGGGGTTGAGGGGCGCGGTGGCCGCGGTGCGGGTGGTGTTCCCGCAGGCCGCCAGGGCCAGGGTAAGCAGGGTCGCCAGGCCGAACAGAGCAGTGCGGTTCATGCTGGACGCTGTGGGGGTGGTGGGGGTGGTGGGGGTGATGTGCTTCATGAATCCTCCGGTAAGAAGTGCGTCAGGCGTGAGCCAGCTTGCAGGGAACCCAGGCCGAGGCAGCCGGGGTACAGAGGTCAACGCGGCGGTTGACGGGCAAGTGGTGTGCGCTGAGGAGGTTGGAGGAGACAGAGGCGCACAGCGGATTGACAATGGAAGTGTTGGTCTGACCAGTGATGGCCAGAGGTGATGGTGGACGAGGTTGTCGGCTGTCCGGTTAAGGATCAGCGAACTAAGAAAAGATTAACTAAAGGTCACCCGAAGGTTCTGTGCAAATTTTCTAATGAGCCCTCGAAAACTTCCCATTTCTCTTAAGCTGGCCCAGAGGTGGTCCGTCTGAGCGTTCAATGCGAGGTGGTCAGGACGAAGCGCTGCCTCACCGCACTGCTCCATGCAGGTGGTCAGCGCACGGCTCGACAGACAGAACCGCCGTATCCGTTCACCGCTGCGTGGCTTGGCCGCACGAAATGGAGGGCCTTCGCTTTGCTTTCAGCATCGTGGGCGCAAGGAGCGGACAATGATGCTATGGATGAACAGGCAAGGAAGCGTCAGGAAATGGAAGCGGCCTGGGAGGAACTGCGTCAGGCGCGGATCGCCGTGAAAAGAACCGAAGAGCTGCGTGACGCCACCCTGCAGGTGCTGTGGCAGGTGGGACTGAAAATGCAGACGACCGGAAGTGTGACACGCGACGACTGGGACCGCCACGTGCAGGCGCATATGCCCGATCAGAACCGCGAAGTCTACGAGCAGGTGAAGGTCAATGTTCCGCTGGTCCGGATGTTTCCTGAGGATGACGAACCGTCGCATTGAGCACCTCGGGGCCGTCCTGCACGCGCACTGGCTTCGTGCGGACGCTGGCCCGCATGGCACCACACTGACCATCAGCGGCCTGGAGAGGGCCGGCGCTTCGTCCGCAGATCAACGCGGGCTGGAGGCCACAGCGGGGGCGCCCCTCCGCTGTCCATTCGCGTGCACGCCTGCAGCCCAAGGGGCCAACCTGCACCAGGACGCGGGGAACCGACACCGACGGAGGTCGTCTCTGCACCTCCGACCTGTGTCCCATCCGGCCCGTGACCGCAGGATTCCGCCACCTCGACGGAAGTCGGCCGTACGAAGGCTCGCCCTTCTCAGATGCCATGAACGCAGTGGAACGGTCGTGCCCACGACAGGCGCTGGCGAAGACTGCGCCTTGAGTGGCCCGGTCGGTCCACCTCTGCGTCTGTTGCCGATGATGGCGGTCAGGCCGCGCCGCACCACCTGCGGTCGACCAACGCCGTCCAGTTCGGCGTGACGATCAGGGCCGTGAAAGGCAAGGTCAAGGAGCGCGCTGGATCCGGGAACGCACGCACAGGGATGCGGGAGCATATCGGCTCCCTGTGCCTGGTCCTGGAGGGTTTCCTGTCGTCCACCACCTCACGCCGGGTGGCGGAAGCCCTTCAATGAAGAGCTGCACCAGCTGAAAATGTATAGTCGCTGTTATGGAAGAGCGTCCGCCCCGAAGCATTGTGAAGCGGCTTTATTTGATGCAGGTCGGCTCGGTACCGGAATACCAGATTCCCATTGTGTGTTACCTGGTGCAGACGGAGGACGGCGAAAATATCTTGATTGACACCGGTCTTCCAGAAGTCCTGCCCGAAGAGGCCTCAGACTTTGAAAACGGCGAGGATGTCGTTCGGCAACTGGCCCGCATTGGTCTCGAACCGGGTGACATTGGAACCGTGATTTCGACGCATTATGATATTGACCACGCTGGTCGACACGCGGCCTTCCCCACGGCGCAGTACGTGGTTCAGCGGGTTCACCATCTCGATGCGGCAGGCAATCCACGGTTTGCGGCCAACCGACCCGAATGGGACCAGCCGATGGAACGAATCCGGCTGGTGGACGGAGACGCCGAACTGCTGCCGGGGCTGGAGCTGATTGAGACGAGCGGGCACGTGCCGGGACATCAATCGGTGCTGGTCCGTCTGCCGCACACCGGGACGGTGGTGCTCACGGTCGACGCGGTCTCCTTCGGCCAGGACTTTACCCGTGACCTTCAGGACAACGGGCGGAATGAGGATCCCGAAGCCATCCGCAGGAGCACCATCAAGCTGCTGGATCTGACCGAGCGCGAGGCGCCCTGTCTGGTGGTGTTCGGACATGATCAGGCGCAGTGGGCCGGATTGAAAAAGCTTCCGGAATTTTACGAGTAGGCGGGCAAAGCCGCCCGCTCGTCTGCCCGCCTGCCGAGGCGCCCGCTCTTGAGGGTGACGCCCCGTGGACCGTCTCCCGGTGTTCCGGGCCATGCCTCGGCGCAACGCCCGGACGTCGTGACGGGCGCTGCCCGGGCATGGCCCGGTCTGGTCCTGCTCGCGGTTGGGTGCCGCTCCGGCGCACGGTCACCCCTGCCCGGCCGGGGTGTCAAGCACGCCGGTGCTTGGCCGTGGGACGTTGACCGCCGAGGGATGGTGCGCCCGCTCCGGCGCAGGTTGCTCGACCTCCCAGGGAGGCGCCCCTCGATGGGTCCGGTGACTCCGGTTTCCCCGCGGATGCAGCGGAACACCGGTCCTCACTTCGTGGGAACCACGGCGCCGCGCTTCCACGGCTCAAGGTGCAGCATCCGGCCGGCGTACGGGACGCTGAAGAAGCAACCTCGTCCTGGGTGAGCTCCGGGTGGCGGACCTGAGAGCAGTGCGGATCAGGGCTCCCCCACTGCCGTCGTGGACGGGGCCCACGAGCACGCCAGGCTGCTGGTGGCCGCAGGGGAGGCTTGGCGGCGAGCGAAGCCGCGCGTGCTGGTGGACAGTGGCGTGCTCTGGTCCTCCGGTCTGGGGGCTTCCCCGGGCCGGGGTGGCCCTGGGCGGTGCGTCCAACCTGGCAGGGGCATCACGTTGCGGCGGATCACTCCATGATGAGGGTGGCCCCGGGCCGTCGGCCTGAGCCGTCCCGTTCCGCGAGGGCCTGCCGTGCAGGTCCTCACGCTTCCTGGACTACACTTGACCGGTTATGGCCAGGGTCTCCCGTTACTACGATGTGAAGCGCGACGAGCAGGACCGGCGGTATCTGGAAGTGAATGTGACTGGTTTCGCGCTGCTGCACATTCCCCTGCTGAACAAATCCACCGGCTTCTCCGCCGAGGAACGCAAGCTGCTGGGGCTCCAGGGCCTGGTGCCGCCCCACCAGAGCACCCTCGAGGAGCAGAAGGAACGCACCTACCGCCGTTACCTTCAGCAGGCGAGCGACCTGGAGCGGCACGTGTACCTGCGTTCGCTGCAGGACCGCAATGAGGTGCTGTTCTACGCGATGCTCGAGGAGCATCTGGAGGAGATGCTGCCGATCCTGTATACCCCCACGGTGGGCGAGGCGGTCAAGGCCTTCTCGGACCTGTACCGGTACCCGCGTGGGCTGGTGGTCAGCACCGGCGACATCGCGTCGCTGGACGAGTCGCTGGAGAACCTGCCGCTCGACGACGTGCGGATGATCGTGGCGACCGATTCCAGCGCCATCCTGGGCATCGGTGACCAGGGCTTCGGGGGCATGGCCATCTCGATCGGCAAGCTGAGCCTGTACACCACCGCCGGTGGCGTCGGGCCCGACAAGACCCTTCCGGTGGAGCTGGATGTGGGCACCGACCGTCAGGATCTGCTCGACGACCCGCTGTACCTGGGGGTGCACCACACGCGCCTGACCGGGGCAGCGTACGACGAGTTCCTGGACCGCTTCGTGGAGGGGGTGCAGGCGCGGTATCCCAAGGCCATCATCCAGTGGGAGGATTTCGCAAAGGGTTCAGCCTTCCGGGTGCTGGAGCGCTATCGCCGGGTGATTCCCAGCTTCAACGACGACATTCAGGGCACCGGCGCCATGGCCCTGGCCGGGCTGCTCAGCGCCGCGCGCCTGAAGGGCGAGCGGTTCGAGGACCAGGTGTTCGTGGTGGTGGGGGCAGGGGCGGGCGGTATCGGGGTGGCCATGGCCATCCGGCAGGGGCTGATCCGCGCCGGGCTCAGCGCCGAGCAGGCCAGCGCGCGGGTGTACGTGGTCGACCGTCAGGGCCTGCTGGTGCAGGGGCAGGTGGAGCTCGAAGCGCACCAGCGGAGTTTCGCGCGCACCCCGGCCGAGCTGTTCGACTGGACCGTGCAGGGGGACGTCCCGACCCTTCAGGAGACCATCCGGAATGCCCGGGCCACCGCGCTGCTGGGGCTTTCCGGGGTGAGTGGTCTGTTCACGCAGGGCGTGATCGAGGCCGTCGCCGCCAACACCGAGCGGCCGATCATCTTCCCGCTCAGCAACCCGACCAGCAACGTGGAAGCCTTGCCAGAGGAAATCGTGCGCTGGACCGGTGGCCGGGCCATCATCGCCTCGGGCAGCCCGTTCGCGGACGTGCCGCACCGCACCCACGACGGCATCGATGGCACAGTGCCGGTCGGTCAGGGCAACAACGTCTTCATCTTCCCGGGGCTGGGCTTCGGGGCGATCATCAGCCGGGCCCGGGAGATCACCGACGACATGGTGATGGAAGCGGCCCGGACCCTGGCCGACCACACCGACATCTCGACCGGCCGGGTGTACCCCAGCATCGACCAGTTGCGGGAGGTCAGCATCCAGATCGCCGTGCGGGTGGCCCGACAGGCGATTTCCGAGGGGGTGGCCGCCGAGCGCCGGGTGCGCGTCATGAGCGATGAGCAGTTGATGGCGTTCGTGCGGCGGCGCTTCTGGGTGCCGAAGTACCTGCCCTACCGGCGCGTCGGCACCCCCACTCCGTAGGCAGGGCCAGACGCACCCCGACCATGACGGCGGAGCGGCTGGCGAACAGGCGAGACGGGCCGTGAAGGAGCGGCCCGGGCCTCGCCCGTGGTCGGGGTGGAGCCACTGAAGCCTTCCAGCATCGATCCTCAACGCACCAGAAACCGCGCGCGTGCCCGACCGGAGGACGGCGCCACCGGGACGGACCGCTCGGCTGTGCGCGGTTCTGCCTCCGCCCCGCCAGGAGCCGGTAATGCAGCACCTTGGCGACACGCCGGGGCGCCGGTCACCGCCGCGACCGGCGCTCCACGCCGTCGGAGCCTCTCCAGGTGACCGGGTTCACACCGGGAGGCTGGCCGGAACCCGCCTCGTCCGGGACGGCCTGAACGTCCCAGGCCGCCCGCTCCACTTCACTTGTTGATGGCGACGCCCACCACCGGCACCTGGAAGGTCGTCAGGTTGCTGGTGCCGGACATCAGGGTGATGGTGGCCAGGCTGTTCACCGGCTGCGCCTTGGCTGCGCTGGTGCGCTTGGTCTCTACCGTGAGCAGCAGTGAATCGCCCCTCATCTTGGAACCGGTGATCTTGATGCTCACCCCGTCGGGCAGGCCGCTGGTCTGCAGGCTCATGTTCGATGGCATCACGCCGCCGATGGCGCGGAGCGGCACCCAGATGGTCTGCCATGTGGCATCGGCGTAGAGCTGCTGGTAGCCGCTGACGCCGTCACTGCCGGCCGAGATGGCCACCGCGGTCATGCGTGGATCGGCGTTCTGGGCGAGGGCGCTGCCGGTCAGGATGACGGCACTCAGGGCGGTCAGGATGAATCCCTTCATATGAACCTCCTGGGAGCGCAGGGCTCCGGGCGAGCGGGCGAGGGGATGAGGGTGTTCAACTGGGCAGGTCCACCACCGTGAACAGGTCTTTCCTCGCGGAGCGGACGAGCGGGGTCATGCGGGCCTGCTGCTCGCGCCACTCGGGATCCGCAAACATCCGGCTGCCTTCGGCGAGCGCCGTCAGGTCCTGGACCGTGACTTCCAGCACCAGGGTGTACATCTCGCCTGTCAGGTCGGTCAGCAGCCGCATCTGTCCCGGCAGGCCCAGCCGGGCGGTGATGCCCGACGTCTGCCGCATGATGGCGATGGCGTCCCTGGCCGCCCCGAACTCCAACTGGAACACGTTTCTCTGCACGATCATGCGGTTCCCTCCTCGCAGCCGATGGCCAGGGGGCGCCCATCCACAGCGTGTGGGAGCATCGATGTTCCTGGGCTGTCCTGTCCTGTCATGATGGGCGGCGCGAGCAGATCGCGCATGTCCCAAATGGCATACGCCGCTCAGTCGCGGTGCGTGAGGCTCAGGAGCAGCCGCACCAGGGCCGCCTGCCGGTGGGTGCCGGTCTTGTCCAGGGCCTGCTTGAGCTGGTTGCGGACCGTGCCGGGGCTGACCTGGCCCTCCTCGGCGATCTGGTCCACGGTCATGCCCCGCGCGACGCAGAGGGCCACGCGGCTTTCAGCAGCCGTCAGCCCATACCGCTGTGACAGGACGGCCGGGCTGGGCAGCGGGTCGGGTTCGGCCGGCTGGCTGTCCAGGAGCAGCAGCACCTCGCCCTCTGCCGGTCCGAGCGGGTCGCTGGGCGGGACGCGCAGCAGGGAGATGTGGAGCCGCGGAGCGGCTCGCCGCCGGACCAGCGAGAGGGCCTCGCCGGCGCGCGGGATGCCCCGCGCGCTGTCCGGCGACCGACCCAGCCGCTGAATCGCCGCGGACAGCCGCGGCTGCTCCCCGGGCTCGTCCGACTCCAGCACGCCGCCCCGGACCTGCAGGCCATCACCCTCGTCAAGCAACGTCACCGCCGCCCGGTTGGCCCACAGCAGCTGACCGTGGGCGTTCACCGTGAGGCAGGGCTGATCCACCGACTCCAGCGCCACCGTCCGGCTGTGCGTCTGCTGCCGCAGTGCCCGCCACTGCAGGTGCACGCGCAGCACGTGCTGAAGGTGCGGGACCAACGAGCGGAACAACGCCACCTCCCGCGCCTCGAACGGCCCATAGCGCCTGGGCCGGTGGACGTTCAGAAACAGCCCCAGCTCCCGGGTCTCGCCCAGCACGAAGCTGGCCAGCGTGTGATAGTAGTCGTGCGGGAGCGCGAACTCGTGGCAGAAGGGCAGGCGATCAAACTCGGCGTCCGACAGGAGGTCGCGCCGGTCACACGCGGCCGACTGACCGATCCGGGTGAGCCACTGCACCCCCCGCACGGTGTAGCCGTCGTGCACCAGCCACCGGGACGCAAGGTCGTACAAGGCCTCGGTCGACAGCCCCTGCTGGAAGACCACGTTCACGTCCTGCCCCTCCTGGATCAGGCACTCCGGATGGTCGAACCACCACATCTGCTCCGGCCGGGTGACCAGGCCCACGTTGCTGAAGCTGGCCCGGAACATCACATTGATCCGGTCCAGGAAGGCGCGCCAGAGTTCCGGCTCGGCAGCGGACTGGTACATCAGCGCGATCACCGAGATCAGCTGCTCGTCGAACCTTCGTGCTGGAGGTGGCTGCATGAGCGGTTCCTTTTCTCGTCGGGGGGAGCGGGGGCGCTCCGTGGTCCGGTAAGCAGGGGCTCGTCAGTTCCTTTGCGAGTAGTGTACTCCTTCAGTCACCACGACCCGGAGTGCTGACCCGGGACGCCTCCAGGGCAGCACTCCGGGCCGGAGAGCCCTCAAGCGTTCGAGGCGGCCCGCGTTCTGTCTGGGTCGGGTGCGGTGGCGCTCGCCGTGTTGGGTCGGGTGGTCTTCTCCGGGACGCGCCATCGGAGGTGCGGAAGGCACGCCGGGTCTGGCGTGTGGCGTCACTCTTCGAGACCTGGAAGCTCAGACGCGCGGCAGCGATAACCGTTTTTGGTACGGACGCTTCACGCCTGAGCGGCAGCGGTGAAGCACCGGGCTGCCACAGGCGGATGCCCACAGACTGGTGCGCGGGAACGGACCGGGGTGCAGGGCCTCGCTGCTGCGGTGACCCGCCACGAACAGTACAAACCTACCAGAATTCATTGTTTGATTACGCTATTTACGAATTCGGGTTGGTGCGCTAGGCTGAACGGTGAGCAGCATCACGGTCGCTCTTCCCTCCCCTGTACGAGGTTGTCATGATTGTCGAAACGAAACTCGTTGGCCGCCGCACCCCGTTTGAACGCCGCCCCGTCGACCTCCCGGACGGTACCCACACCCTGCGAGACCTGCTGCTTCACCTGGTGGAGGTCGAGGTGGCCGCCTACCAGGACCGGCAGGACCGCGTGGGGCTGCTGCGGCTCCTGACCGAACAGGAGGTCCAGGCCGGCGCCGACAGCGGCCGGATCAGCGTGGCGCCACAGCAGCGAGGCGGCGCCGTCAGTGCCGAGACCGCCGGCCGCGCCGCGCTGACCGCCTTCGGGGACGGGCTGTACTACGTGTTCGTGGACGACCGGCAGCTTCAGCAGCTGGACGAACCGGTCACGCTTCGCCCCGACAGCACGCTGCTGCTCCTGCGCCTGACCGCGCTGGCGGGCGGATGAGCAGCGACGTTCAGGAGCTCCTCCGCTCGTACCAGCAGCCGTGGAAGCCGGGGTTCGAGGACCGGCTGCACACGCTGCCCGCAGCCACCGTCGCGGTCATCCGGGACAAGCTCAATGGTCTGTCCACCGCGGATGAGGCACTGACCGATGTGCTGCAGGCCAGTGACGATGCCGCCCGGGCGGCCATCGCCGCCGTGTTCTTCCCGCAGTTCCCGGACGTGGCGGCCCGCACGCTCGGCGCCCTGATGACCCGCCATCCGTACCCGCAGGGGTACGCCCGCCGGGCCTTCCGGGCGCCCGGGCACCGGCTGTCGGCCGCCCACGCACAGGCGTGGCTGTGGCGCACCTGGACCACCACCCGCGAGTACCCGCAGCCGATCGGGTGGCTGGCCGTGCATGCGGGCCTGCTGAACGCCTGGCAGTCGCAGGGCGTGGGCCTGCTGCTGGCGCAGGCGATCAGTGATGGGGACGACGAGGTGTTCGCCGTGCTGCGCGACACGGCCGGCACCCAGCATCCGGTCGCCCGCATGGGCCGCCACGTGCCGAACGCGCTGCTGTCCAGCACCCGCGAGGACGCCTGGACGCTCGCGGAGGGGTTGCTGCTCGCGGCGCAGCGGCAGGAAGGGCTGCGGCAGGTGATCCTCGAGACGGTGGACGAGGCCAGCCTGGAGGCCTTCCGGCGCATGCTGCGCCTAGTCCTGGACCACGACCTGCTGCGCTTCGCGGCCACCCTGCGCGCCGCGTGCGTGTGGTTCGGCCTGAACTACGACGTCACCGACCTGCCCACCGTCAAAGGACACCTGACCCGAGCCTTGGCGTTCCTGGACGACGAGGTTGCCGTGCGCCAGGCCGTCCAGAGCGGCACGGCACCGGACGCGTACCTGGCCCTGTTCGTGCTGGGCATGCAGGACGCGGTGCACGCGGCCGACCTCGCCCGCCCGCTGCTGATGCACGCCGACGCGGCCCGCCGCATGGCCGCCGCCCAGTTCCTGATCGCCGCCGAGCTGCTGACCGACGACGACCGCCTGATGCTGCTCGGCGACCCGGACCTGCGCCTCTCCGCGCTGGCAGGGAGCGTCCTGAACCGCTGGAGCGGCATCAATCCCGGCTACACCTTCGAGGCGTACGAACGCTACGCCCTGCGCCTGCCGGACACGGCCCGCCACGACCCGCTGCTGTTCCCCTGGCTGGGCCAGGTGCCGGCCCGCGAGACGGCCCTCGACGCCCTGCCGGTGCTGCGTGGGGACCGGCCCTTCACGGTGCTCGCGCCGCACCTGGGTGGCATGAGCGTGTACGGCAAGACGGCGGTGCTGCGCGCCCTGGGCGACCACGCCAGCACACGGACGCTCGACGCCCCCACCCGCGCGCTGCTGGTCTCGCTCCTGCAGGACCGCAACAGCAGCGTGTCCCAGGAGGCCGTGAAGGTCATGGCGCACTTCACGCCGGACGCCACCGAGGTCGGCGCCGTGCACACCCTGCTGAAGCGCAAGAGTGCGGACCTGCGCCGGGGCCTGATCCGGCTGCTGGCCCAGGCGGGCGGGCAGGCGCAGGCCAGCGCCCACGCGCTGCTGGCAGGCGGCAACGCAGAACAGCGCCAGGCTGGCCTGCAACTGCTGCTCGAAACGGGAGGCACGCTTCCCGCGGACTTCCGTCCGAGGACCGTCACCGAACAGACGCTGTGCGCCCGCCTGACCGATCCCGGCGCGCAGGTCACACTGAACGACGGCCTGGGCCTGTTCAATCCGGCGCGGCTCACCCGGCCGGTCCCGCCCCGCGTCCGCGAGCGGCCCTACCCGGCCGACCTGCAACGCGGAGCGGCGCTGCTGCGCACCTTGGACGCCGTGATCGTCGCCCACCGCGAGACGCCCCTGACCGGCGTGGGCTGGGACGGCAGCGAAACCGTCCTGCTCGGCAATGCGCGCCCCTCTGCCCTGCGTCCAGGCCGCGACGATCAGCCGATGCCGCTGCAGGACCTCTGGACCGGCTGGTGGCAGACGCGCCCGGACGCGCAGGCGGGGGACCTGACCCGCATGTGGTGGACGCTGAATCATTTCGTGGCCCGGACCGACACCACCGAGGGCGAGCTGCAGACCGAACTGGAGCCGCTCGCGGAGGAGGGGGGTGCAGACGGCGCAGCGTCACCAGCCGCAACCCTCCAGGCGTTGCGGCACCGGAGCGTATACCGCACGCTCGGGCCACTCGTCGCCCTGCGGCTGGAACACCCGGACCTCGCGGGCGTGATCGTGGCCGCCCTGCGGACGCTGTACGTCACGCCCACCGACACAGAGATGGCGCTGGACGCCTGGGAGACCGCCCTGGCCCACCTGCCGCTGGACGCAGAAGTGCAGGTCGATCCCCAGTACACCTGGCGGCGCAGCGATCCGCGCGAGCTGCTGCATCCGCTCATCCCCCGCGATCGCTGGACGGCGTGGCCTCCCGGTCAGGTGGAACGTCTGTGGAACCTGAGCGTGTACCAGGGCTCGGCCTTCCCGAAATTGCCGCTCGTTCGGCCAGAGACGCGCCTGCTGCTGCACGCCTACGCCGCGGGGTGGGCACACCGGGACGACCTGCTCGATCAGCTGATCGGGGAACGACCGGCGCGTGAGGGCTACTGGTCCAGCACCGATTTCAGCGACCTGCGCACCTACACCCGCCGCACCCTCAAGCCGGAACTGCCCACCCACCCCGACTGGCTGGACGCCGTATCGACCGTCCGCGACCGGGTGCTGCAGGTGGAGCTCGGTCGCGGAGACCTGGAAACGCCCGCCACGCTGCCGGCCCTGGCCCTGCAGGGCGTGCACGGGGCCGCCGTGGCGCTGCAGCTGCTGGCCGGACTGGGCCGCAATCCCCTCAAGCGCGGGTACCAGGGCCGCAACGAGAGCCGGGACGTGACGTTCAGCCACCTGATCCGCGTGTCGTTTCCGCAGGCCGGCGACACCCCAGACGGTGTCCGGGCGCAGGCGCAGGCGCTGAAGCTTCCGGACGCCCGGCTGCTCGACCTCGCGATGTTCGCGCCACAATGGGCGAATCTGGTGGCCGGCGCGCTCGGCTGGCGCGGCCTGGAGGGCGGCGTGTACTGGCTGCACGCCCACACCCGCGACAGCAACTGGAGCGTCCCCGAGGACGTGCGGCAGGCGTGGGAGGCCGAGATCAGCGAACGCACACCGCTCGGCGCCACCGACCTGACCGAGGGCGCGGTGGACGTCGCGTGGTTCCGGAGCATGTACAGGACCGTGGGCCGCGAGCGCTTCGCGGCGCTGCTCGAGGCGGCCAAATATGCGTCCAGCAGCGGCGGGCATAAACGTGCGGAGATGTACGCCCGCGCGATCCTCGGCGAGCTGAACGAGGCGGAGCTCGGTGCCCGGATCCGGGAGAAGCGCAACCAGGACGCCGTCCGCGCCCTGGGCCTGCTGCCCCTGGCCCGCGCGAAGGGAAAGGCGGCCAGGCAGCTGGAGGAACGCTACCGCGTGATCAGCGACTTCCGCCGCGCGGCCCGGCAGTTCGGCGCGCAGCGGCAGGCCAGCGAACGCCGCGCCGCGGACATCGGCCTGCAGAACCTCGCCCGCAGCGCCGGGTACACCGATCCGCAGCGTCTGGTGTGGGCCATGGAGGCCCGCACCGCGCCCGACTGGGGGCGGACCGTCACCGTGGACGGCGTGACGCTGGCGATTGCCGTCACGCCGGAAGGGGACGCCAGCCTGACGGTGCAGCGCGGCGAGAAGGCCCTCAAGGCCGTGCCGTCCGCGCTGAAGAAACACCCGGACGTGCTGGCCCTCCGGGAGAGCGTCAGCGAACTGAGCGCCACCCGCACCCGCATGCGCGCCGCGCTCGAGGACGCCATGATCCGGGGTGACCATCTGCAGCCTCAGGAACTCCGCGACCTCGCCGCGCACCCGGTCATCGCTCCGATGCTGCGCAGCCTGGTGTGGATCGTGAATGAGGCGCATGCCGGCTGGTGGCAGGGCGACACCCTGGAAACCCCGGCCGGAGCCCAGCCGATCGGCGAGCAGGCGCTGAGGCTCGCGCACCCGCACGACCTGTACACCGGGGGGCACTGGGCCGCATTCCAGGCCCAGGTGATGGAGCGGGGCGTCACGCAGCCGTTCAAGCAGGTGTTCCGCGAGTACTACCCGCTCACCACCGCCGAGCAGGACGCCAGACGCAGTCCCCGCTTCCAAGGGCAGCACGTTCAGCCGGGCCGGGCGGCCGCGCTGTTCAAGGCGCGCGGCTGGGTGGCCGTCCCTGAGGAGGGGGTCCGCAGGACCTGGCACGCCGAGGGCCTGAACGTCTGGATCGACACCAGCCTCGGCCACGGCACCCCCAACGAGGTGGAGGGCACGGCCCTGAACGCCGTGTACTTCCTGCCCCAGGGCGCCCGGGAGCCGCTGACGCTCTCCGAGGTGCCGCCACGCGTGTTCAGCGAAACCATGCGCGACCTGGACCTGGTCGTGTCGGTCGCGCACGTGGGCGGCGTCGATCCGGAGGCTACGCAGAGCACCACCGCGATGCGCGCGGCCCTGCTGCGGGAAACGCTGCGGCTCCTGAAGCTGAGCAACGTCAGGCTGCAGGACGACCACGCCCTCATCGAGGGCCACCACGCCCGGTACACCGTGCACCTCGGCAGCGGCACCGTGCACCGCCAGCCGGGCGGCTTCCTGTGCATCATCCCGGTCCACAACCAGCAGCAGGGCCGCCTGTTCCTGCCGTTTGCCGACCCCGACCCCCGCACGGCCGAGGTGGTCAGCAAGGTGCTGCTGCTCGCTGAAGACCGCAAGATTCAGGACCCCACCATCCTTGAGCAGCTGCGCTGACGCTGGGGCGGCGCCGCCCGGTCCAGGAGATGCGGCGGCCCTCCACCCGGGCCGCCGAAGCGCCGCATGTCCGCGGTTGGCGCCGCCCAGGCGAGCGGGGCTGGTGATGCCCGCGCGTGCATTCAGGCGGATCAGCCGTGGCTGGCTGGTCCCGCCCCGATCGGCCCGGACCCCCGACGGGCAGCGCGGACTCCAGCCGCGTGGGGACCCGGAACCATGCGGCGGGGAGGGCCGCAACGACGCTGGCCGGGGATGACGGTCTGCCCCTCCACGGGCGTACGGCACCGACCCCCGCAGGCCACGGTGAGCAGCCGTCGCGAACACAAAGCGGCGGCGAAGAACAAGGGTGGGGTGGGCCGCACTCTGGACGCCCGGCCCACCGCACCCTGAAGCTGCAGGCTTGGCGGTCTGCCGGTTCAGTTGACCTGCGGCCTCATCCCCCGCCGTCACGCGGCGGCCCGTGGTCGGGCGCCGCGCGCTGCAGGGTGAAGCGGTCGCTCCACAGCGGATGCGTCACCTGCTGGGTCCAGTCGGCGACGATCTCACCGTGCACCGGCATGAACTTGAAGCCGGCCCCCGAGCAGGGTGACACCAGCAGCACGTGAGGCGAGGCGGGGTGCTGGTCGTACACGAAGTCCCCACTCCGGGTGGTGGTGTACAGGCAGGTCTGCGTCTGCATCTCCGGCCCGGCCGCGTCCGGCAGGTGCCGCTGGAGAAACCGGCGCATGGTGGCGGTCAGCTCCGGCTGTGGCCCACCGTCCGGGTGGTCCGGGTTGACCTCCGGGCCGCTGATGTGCAGCCCGACCTTGACGCCCGGCAGGTGGAACATCGGAAAGCCGTAGACCTCCGGGACGGTCCACTGGATGAACATCGGGAATCGCCCGAGCGCAAACGCCTCGGGACGCTGCGGGCGAAAGAACACCACCTGCTCCCGCGTGACCCGGAAGCGCCCGGCGAGGTCCGGCAGCAGATTCGGCAGCCAGCCGCCGGCCGCGATCACCACGCGGCCCGCCTCGAAGCGGCCCGCGGAGGTCTCCACCACCGGCGCGTGCGGGTCACTCAGGTCGAGCCGCTGCACCCGGGTCTGCTCCAGCAGGGTGCCGCCCAGCGCCCGGGTCATGGCGGTCAGCAGTTCGAGCGTCAGGCTGGGGTTGAGGATGCCCGCCTCCGGACTGAAGATGGCCTGCCAGTCGTCGTCGGGCCGCCACTGCGGATGGCGGCGCGCCAGCGCCACGGCGTCCAGCCGCTCGAAGGGCTCCCCCTGGGCCGTCAGGTGACGGGCGATGGACGTCAGTTCGGGGCTGTGCGCAGTCCCGAGATCGAGCAGTCCGGAGGGCCAGTACAGCTGCGTCTGATACTCCTGCTGGAACGTTCGCCAGCCGCGCAACGCCCACGCCGCCATCCGCGCGTGATGCTGCAGCGGCTGGGACAGACGGAAAATTCTGGACGCGCCCGCACTGCTGCCGTGATGATGACCGAAGCGGTGCTGCTCGAGCAGCAGCACTTTTCCCTGCCCGCGGCGGGCAAGCTCATGGGCGGCGGCAGTCCCGGCCATCCCTCCGCCGATGATCACCGTGTCGTACGCGCGTTTCATGCCTTGACCCGCATCTGCTCTCCTCCAGCCTCACCGGATTGTACTGGTGGAAGCAGGCCGCGGCCTGGCCTGGGTCCGGGAGCCTGAGCTGGTCCAGGCCACCCGGGCGGGATTTCCACCCGGGCTCAGGTCAGGGGAATCCGGGCGTTCGCATGATCGTCCCGTTCGGCGGGGGTGGCCTCGTCCTGCAGCCAGGGAACGGGCCAGGTGAGCCGTGGACGCCGCACCTGCAGAGGAGGCGACGCCCGTCCCCTGGCGCCCGGAACGTCGACCACGGCACGCCCGGGTCCACCTGTTCAGGGACGAGGCTGGCGCCAGCCGACGGCCTTTCGGTGGATTCCGCCCATGTCCTCTGAAGAAATTTCAGTGCCCTGCGCGCCCATGGGCACACGGCCGGAGGCAACCGCGCGTGACCTCAGAACAGCTCGGCCTGATGCACGCTGGCACGCAGATGGGCGAGCAGCGCCGGCACCTGGTTTGCGGTTTTGGCTTTCAGCACGGCGGCACAGACTTCCGCGACATCCAGCTCCCCATTCACCGCTTTGGTGTGCAGCGCGTCGAGTTCGAGGGTGGTCAATTTGCCGCGAAGCAGCAGGTTCAGTTGACGGATCAGGTGGGCGCCGCGCTCCTCCGGCGACATGGTGGTCAGGAGCTCCGAGACGGACGGGGACGGCGCAGGATCGGATTTGGACACCCGGCGGGCGGGCGCCGGGACGGGCCGCAGCGGGAGCGTCTCCGCGCTGTATTGGTCCGGGTTCTTGATCAGGTGCACCAGCGCGGCCGCGGCGGACTTTTTGGGGGTCAGCTGTCCATTGCGCACCAGCGCTTCAAACAGGTCGATGCGGGTATTCAGCACCGCCAGCGCGTACGTCCGGGCGAGCCCGCGGGCGACACCGTCGGTCACCCCATGGCGCCGCAGGCGGGTCAGCAGCACCGGGTTGATGGACGAGAAATCCGGAGTGAATTCGTAGAACAGCCGCTGGTTCCGGCCGCGGCCGCTGATCGTCACCGCCTGAAGGTAGCCGCGCCGGATCAGCTCCTCATGCGGTGACTGCAGGGCGCGCCGGACCGTGTCCGGGCGGACGCTGGAGATCTTGCACTGATCGGCCCATTCGACCAGGCCCACGTCGAGCGCGTCGACGGTCGCCTCGGGGTTTTCCGGATCGTAGCGCATGGCGTCAAGCAGCCGGAACAGGATCCGGGTCCGGGGCCGGCTCAGCGAGTGCATGAACGACATGTTGAGCGGTTTGGTGTAGCCGCTCAGCATCGACGCGACGAGAGGCTTCGCCAGCTGCAGCTGAATCATGGTCCGCTCGTCGAACGACCCCGACTCGCCCTGGTGGGTGTACTCCAGATTCTCGATGAAGTGGAATTTCGCGGTGATCCAGCGCCGGTTGGGGTGATCGCGCCAGCCGCCGCTGACCTCGAAGCTGGTGGTGTGCAGCCGGTCCAGGCTTTCCCGCAGCATGGCCCAGTACCGGCCGTTGCGGTGAAAGCCGGCCAGGCTCATCAGCGCCGACGCGGAGACGGTCACCAAGCCGTCTTCCGGCAACCCGGACGAGTCGAGCAGGTCAATCAGCGCGCTGCTGACGTCATTGTCGACGCCGTGCGGGACGCACAGTTCCGGCAGCGCGCGGCAGCTGACCCGCACCTGTCGCCCGCCATGTTGAAACTCGACGTTCCAGGACCGCTGCCCGTCCACCTGATCGACCGCGCTGATCAGGTTGAGCCGCCCCCAGTTGAGGTCGTCGATACGCATGGCCGGGACCGCTGATCCGTTCATCATCCTCCCTGGTGTTGAACAACTTTACCTCACTTCTGGAAAGATCTTTTGTTTTAATTCATGGTGAAAACACCACCAAGCGACGCGGCGCGCGGCCCTCCAGGAGGGCCGTGTGGTGCCCTGATCCCACAGGTGTGTCTCAGGAAACCCCACAGGTATGTCTCAGCAGGGTGGCGCGAATCCCACAGGTGTGTCTCAGGGGCCGCTGCCTTTCCCATCGGTGTGTCTCAGGGAGTTCCACAGGTGTGTCTCAGCGGTCCCGTACGACACACCTGTGGCGTTTCCCCGGAATCCCACAGGTGTGTCTCAGGCACCGACGTCCAAATCCCACAGGTATGTCTCAGGCTGGTTGGACGAATCCCACAGGTATGTCTCAGGAAACCCCACAGGTATGTCTCAGCAAACAACCGTGGTGTGGCCACGCTGATGCACCGGGGCTGCACCGTGTGCGACGCCCTGTCCGTCAGGTCATCGGTGCTGGATCAGCACAGAGACGGCCCGCCGTCACGCGTGTTCCAGACGCCTGACCGGCGCACCGGATGGCCTGTATTCCGTCTGTTCAGGGACCAGTTCCGGAGGCGCCGCGGCGCCCTGAATCCGGCGTGACGGGGTCCCCTTTCGGCAGGCAGACGGCCCGCTGTGGTGCACACGATTTTTTCGGCGCTGCGCTGGTCACGCCGGTGCGGGCTCAGGTCGGGGGTTCCGCGCAGGTGAAGGTTCAGGCGACCTGGCGTTGCTCCGCTCCGAGTGGAGGAGCCGCCGCACTCTGATTCGTCACGTCTGCGGCGGGCCACGAGCACGAGGCACCTATTGTCGTCAGGGTCCCTGCGGCGTCATGCGCGCTGCCTGAGTCCCACCGGCCTGCACGGCTGGGCTCCCCTGCCACCGGTCCGCACGTGCTGTTCGCTCGCTTCAGGGGGTGCGGGAGGACCGCCGGGTGGCCTTTGGCGTGGTGCTGGTCGCGCGGCGCTGGGTTCCCGTGCCGCTGCCGAGCAGCCGGTCTAGCTCGGCGATCAGCTGGTCGACGCGCTTTCGCTCGGCGGCCGGCAGGCGGCCAAGCTGCTCTGGCCGTCGCAGCGCGCGGGTCACCCGGTCGACCCGGCCCTGCCGCTCATCCACCTGCCGTTCCGGGCGCGCCGCGGCCCGGAGGGCCTGCAGGCTCGCCCCGTCGCGCGCCAGAGCCAGCAGCCGGGCCCGCTCGGCCGGGTCCACGACGCGGGCCAGCACCGCACCCTTCGTGTACTCGACCTGGCCCGACCGGACGGCCGCCAGCACGTCGTCCGGGAAGCGCAGCACCGGCAGCTGATGGGTCAGGAAGCTGCGCCAGCTGCCGCCCACCACGCTGAACACCTCCTCCACCCGCGCGATCAGCGCCGGGTGCCCAGCCGCTTCCGGGTGTTTCTGCAGGGCGCTCAGCTGCGCCGGAACCCGCGTGGTCGGCACCTCGAGCGCCTGCGCGATCAGCTGCGCGGTGGCGTCCACCCGGTCCACCGGGTTGAGGTCCTCGCGCTGCAGGTTCTCGACCAGCGCCAGCGTCTGTGCCTCGGCGTCGTCGAGCTCGCGCACCACCACCGGCACCTCGTCGAGTCCCGCGAGCTGCGCCGCGCGGAAGCGCCGCTCGCCCGCGACGATCTCGAAGCGCCCGCGCGGGCCGGGGCGGACCAGCAGCGGCTGCAGCACCCCCTGCGCCTGCAGGCTGCGGGCCAGGTCGGCCAGGGTCGCGGGGTCGAAGGACCGGCGCGGCTGGCCGGGCATGGCCGTCAGTTGCGAGAGCGCGACCGCCTGCACCACCTTAGGGGCGTGCACCAGCTGCTCCAGCCGGCCGCCCCCCACCAGCGCGTCCAGCTGACCGCCGACCGCCGGTCGCGGCCGCCTAGCCACGCGGCACCCCGATCTTCAGGCCGATGGCCTGCGCGATTTCCCTGGCGGCAGTCAACACGTGCTGGTGCGCCTCACTGCCGGCGGCGTACACCCCGACCGGCTGCTGCGCGGAGGTGGAGTCGTTCCAGGTGGCGGCGCGGTACGGCATCGGGCTCGCCAGCGGCGAGAGCTGCTGCTCCATGCTGGTGTAGGCCTCCTTGTCGTGCAGTTGCCGGCGGTCGTAAAGGGTCGGGATGAACAGGGCCACCGAGAGGGTCGGGTTGAGCTTCCGGTACGATTTCAGCGCGTGCAGGACGCCCTCGATGCCGTTGATCCCCTTCTCGCGGGTGGGCACAGGCACCACCAGGTGGTCGGCCGCGATCGCGCCCAGCACGCTCAGCTGCCCCAGCGACGGTGGGGAGTCGATCAGCACCACGTCGTAGTGATCCTTGAGGTCCTGCAGGTGGGTGCGCAGGTGCATCTGGGCGCCGGTGACGCCCAGCACCCGCGCCTCGGCCAGCGCCAGCCCGATGCTGCTGGGGATCAGGTCCACACCGTACACCGGGTACGGTTGTGGCAGCGGCCGGTCATCCACGGCGGTGTCGTGCACCGTCCGCTCCAGCGGCACACCACGCACGCCCAGCCACGACGACAGGTTCGCCTGCGGGTCCAGGTCAATCAGCAGTGTCCGCAGGCCCCAGGTCCCGAAGGTGTGGCCCACGTCCCGGGTCAGCGAGCTCTTGCCCGCGCCGCCCACATGGTTGAAAAACGTAACGACAATCATCCGTGGTCCACAGCCTATCCCAATCCGGGACCCCCGGCTTACAACGTTGTAAGCCAGCGAAACGAGGCGGATGAACGGCGGTGTCTAGCCACGGTCAGGCGACCGCCAGGCACGCGATTTTCCCGTCTCCCGGAATTCGAGCCGACTCACGGTTCCCACTCAACGTGAATGACCTGCAGCTGCAATGGGGAGCCGCACCGTGACGTGCAGGCCACCGCCCTGCCGGGCCGTGAGCGTGAGGGTGCCGTCGTGGGCGTCGACGATGCGCTGCACGATGGCGAGGCCCAGGCCCACACCACCATCGTCACCGCGGACGCGCGCGGCGCGCTGGAACGGCTCGGTGACGGTCGAGAGGAGCTGTGCGGTGAGCAGGTCGCCGCTGTTCTCGACCGTGAGCGTGGCGGACCCACGGTGCACGGCCGTATGGACGGTCACGGTGCCGTGTTCGGGAAGGTTATGGACGATGGCGTTGTGCAGGAGGTTGGTGGTCATCTGCAGCAGCAGCGCCGGGGAGCCGGTGGTCGAGGCCACCTCCCCGGAGGTGGCGATGCGGACACCACGCTGCTCCGCCAGGGGCAGGAGTGTTTCTGCGGCCTCTTCTGCCAGCAGCGAGAGGTCCACCTGTTTCCGGGTGAAGGACCGCCCGTCGGCGCGGCTCAGGAGCAGCAGCGCTTCGGTCAGGTCGATCGCGCGGCGGTTCACCGCCTGCAGTCGCCCGATGAGTTCGTCGACGTCGCGGTGCGGATCGGCCCGGGCCACCTCGAGCACGGTCCGAGTGATGGCCAGCGGCGTGCGCAGCTCATGGGAGGCGTTGGCGGCGAAGCGGCGCTGTTCGGCGACGTGGGCGTCGAGCCGCGCGAGCATCGCGTCGAAGGCGTCGGCGAGTTCACGGAACTCGTCGCGGCGCCCCGCCAACCGGATCCGGTGGGTCAGCGAACCGGCCGCGGCCAGACGGGTGGCCTCGGTGACGCGGGTCAGCGGCGCGAGCATCCGCCCGGCCAGCACCCATCCGCCCATCAGACCAAACGCGAGCAGGGCGAGCATGCCCGCAGCGGCCTTCGGGGCGAAGGCGCGCACCAGGTCCGAGCGGTTGGGAATGAACGGCGCGCGGACGGCCCCTGGGCCCGGCGCGCCGAACGGCACAGCGGGCGACACCACCGAAGTCTGCTCCGGGACGTAACGCAGCAGGAACACCCACACGACCGCCAGCAGCAGCGCCGCGGCCAGCATCAGGAAACCGGCGTAGCTGAGGGTGAGTTTCACGCGGACGCTCAGCCCGGGCGCCCTACCCATCGTCCTCGCCCGGCCCTCCGGCGGCGGCTGGCGTGCGGATGCAGTAGCCGACGCCCGCCACTGTGGCGATGACCCACGGTTCACCGAGCCGTTTGCGCAGCGCTGAGACGGTGATGCGCACGGCGTTGGTGAAGGGGTCGGCGTGCTCATCCCACGCCTGCTCCAGCAGGGTCTCGGCGCTCACGACGCCGCCGCCCGCGGCAACGAGGACCTCCAGCACCGCAAACTGCTTGCGGGTGAGCGCAACGTACCGGCCGTCGCGGTACACCTCCCGGCGGAACGGATCCACGCGCACGCCCGCCAACTCCCGCACCGGCGGCCTGGCCTGGGTCCGGCGGCGGTACAGGGCCCGCAGCCGCAGCACCAGTTCCTGCAGCTCAAACGGCTTGGTGAGGTAATCGTCCGCGCCGAGTTCGAAGCCGGTAGTTTTGTCACCGAGCCGGTCGGCGGCGGTCAGCATCAGGATCAGCGGGCCCATCCCGGAGGCGACCACGCGCCGGGCGACCTCATCGCCGGACGGGCCCGGGATGTCGCGGTCGAGAACCAGCACGTCGTACGGATGAAGGCTCAGCAACTCCAGCGCCGCGTCACCGTCACCGGCAATGTCGGCCGCGACCGCGTTCAGCCGCAGCCCATCGCGGATGGCGCCCCCCAGGTCCGGTTCGTCTTCAACGATCAGCACACGCATGCCTTCCGATGCTACGCGCCGGGCCATATCCTCGGCATATCGAAAAGCACATACGTGCGGGCAACACCCCCGCGCGTTGACTGGGCGCATGAATGACCGCCCCGCTCCACCCCCGACCCGCCAGACGAAACCGGCCGTCTTCGCCGCCCTGGCGGGCGGCTGCCTCCTCCTGATGGGCGCCGCCGGGCGCCGGGCACCGGCGACAGGGCTCATCCTGGCCGCGGCGCCCGGCTTCTCGGCTCCTGTGACCCTCCCGGCCCCGGGACCGCCGGTCTCGGGGACCGCCGCGGCGCCCGCCGCCATCGACACGGCCGATGGGGTCCTGCCCGACGGCGTGACCGTGTTCAATCGGGCCCTGCCCGGCGTGACGAACCTCGCTCCCCACCTCCTCGCGGCGCTCCGTCAGGCGGCATCCGACGCCGCGGGCGACCGCGTCGACCTGTTCGTCAACAGCGGCTGGCGGTCCCCGCGGTACCAGCGTCAGCTGATGGGCGAGGCGGTGGCCACCTACGGCTCGGCGCGGGAAGCAGCCCGGTGGGTGGCCAGCCCGGAGACGTCGGCTCACGTGTCGGGCGACGCGGTGGACATCGGCCCGCCCCGCGCCGCCGCCTGGCTGAACGCCCACGGGGCCAGGTATGGCCTGTGCCGGGTCTACCGGAACGAACCGTGGCACTACGAATGGCGGCGGAGCGCCCCGGTCAGCGGATGCCCACCCCTCTACCCCGACCCCACCCGCGACCCCAGATTGCGGCCGCCCGGAGCGGTCCGGTGAGAAGACGCCACGCGGCCCCCAGCCGGGCAGGGGTGCAGCGAGAAGATGCGCGGCTGCACGGCCCGGCACCACGCTGCCGTGGAAACGGAGGTCCAGGCAGGTGCCAGGCCGCGCCAGGACCTCAGCGCTCGCACCTTCACCGCTCGGCGCCGTCCAGGTCCGCTGGCCCCAGGAGGCCGGGGTGGTCATGCGGCAGCGAGGCCAGGAGGCTTCGCCGCCGCGGCGGGCGCCTGAAGTGACCGGTGGCCCAGGTGCACCCACCGCTCAGGACCTTCAGACCGGCGGAAGGATCTCCATGTGGTGCCGCGCGGCGACCTCGATCACCCGCTGGACATCGATATCCGCCGGCATGGCGGCCGGGGCAGTGCCGCTGACGGGGGTGCCGAGCTCCTCGAAGAAGCGCTCATGCGACCCGCCGGGAGAGACCAGGATCAGCATTCGCGCCGGACGGCCACTGGTGTTCACAAAGGCATGCGGCGTGCCCCGGGGGACGACCGTGCGGTCGCCGGGGGTCAGCAGGACCTGGTGGTCGCCCACCTGGAACGTCACCTCGCCTTCCAGTCCGAAAAACGCTTCCTCTTCAAGCGGCTGGCGGTGCGGTGGCGTGCCGGCGCCGGGCGGGACCAGCGCCTCGAACATCGAATAGGCGCCGAGCGTATCGGCGGCGCGCAGCTGGAAGGTGACCTGCACGCCCAGCACCTCCAGACGGAGAGGGGTGCGTTCCAGCGGGCGGGTGTGGTCAGGGTGGGCGGTTGAGTCGGTCATCAGGGTCTCCTTATCGCGTCGCCTGCAGGGTGCCCGGCGCTGCGGTGAGCGGACGCGCTGTCGTCGTCCGCCGCTGAGATCACCCTAGGTTCCCGGCCGCGCCGCGGCATCCCCAGGATTCGGGAACCGGCTGCACCCCCAGATCTCGGGGGCGTCACGGCGGCCCCGGATGCCTGAGCCCGGCGGTTCCCTGATCGCGCTGGCCGGGCGAACGTTCCGCAGGTCAGATCAACCCGTGGTCCACCGCGTAGCGCAGGGCCGAGGCCCGGTTGCGCACGCCAAATTTAGACAAGATCGCGCTGACCTGGTCGTTGGTGGTGTACACCCCGGTGCCGCGGCGCGCGGCGATCTGTTTGTTGCTCAACCCGGCTGCCAACAGCGCGAGCACTTCCTGTTCGGCCGCCGTGAGCCGCACCGACCCGGCGTCCAGCGGCGCCGACACGGACCGCCGGACCGCGCCGCTGGGGGAAAGCGCCTCCGCAACGGCCGCCACCGGGTCCAGCCCGCGGCCCTCTTCATACGCGGCGTCGAACAGCGCCGCGGCACTGCCGGCGCGCAGCTGGTCCAGCACCGGCCCGAACAGCGCCGGTTCCAGTTGGGTGGAGATGTTGCGCTCGGTCCGCAGCGCCGCCGCGGCGCCCAGCAGGCGCGCGGCCCGCTCGACGTGGTGCTCCATGGCGGCCACCACCGCAAAGCCGTACAGGCAGGCGGCCAGTTCGGCTGGGTCGTCGGTCGCGTCTGCCCCACGCAGGCCGCGCTGCAGCAGCGTCGTGGCAGCCGCGCAGTCGCCCTGCCGGACCCGGCACCCGGCGAGCCCCAGCGCGCTCCAGGTGGCCATGTTCTGCTCCCCGGTGGCGCTGCCGATCTCCAGGGCCGCCTGCAGCGCCGCGGTGGCGGCCTCCAGTTCAGCGCGCAGGGCGTGGGTCCAGCCCACCACCCCGTGAGCGAACAGCGCCAGCCACGGGCGCCGGAGGTGCGCTGCGGTGACGAGCGCCGCCCGGCAGGCGTCCAGCGCCTCGTCCGCTCGGTCCAGGTAGGCCATCAGCGCCATGCTGAGCAGAGTGGCGGCGTAGGCCGCGCGCAGCGGATCACCCGCCTGGCGGAACTGTGTCGCGCTGGCCCGGGCATGCGCGACCGCCTGTTCAAAATCGCCACGCCGGAACGCCAGCCAGGTCAAGGCGTACCGCCCGCTGGCCAGCACCTCCGCCGGGACGGCCGGATGCTGGATGAGCAGCTCCAGGCGGCCGCCGGCGCGGTCGTCGGCACTGATGGCCCACGCCCAGGCGCAGTTCCATGCCACCTCCCCGGCCGCGGAAAAGTCCTGCACGTCCAGGCCGTGCTGCAAGGCCGCCAGCAGGTTCGGCTGTTCGGCCGTGACCCGCGCCAGCCACGCCACCTGCCCGGCGCCCTCGAGGCCCTGCTGCACCTCGGCGCTCCAGCGCCGGTAGTAACTGGCGTGGCGTTCACGCATCACGGCGAGTTCCTGACGCGCCTGCAGCTGCTCCAGCGCGTAATCGCGCAGCGTCTCCAGCATGATGAACCTGGGCGTCCCCCCATCGAGCCGCTGCACCAAGCTTTTCTCGACCAGGGACCCCAGGGCGTCGAGCACATCAACGCCCGGCCCCCGGCACACGTCCTCAGCCGCCTCGAACGACCACCCGCCGACGAACACGCCAAGCCGGGCGAACAGCTGCCGTTCCGGTTCGGACAGCAGCTGATAACTCCAGTCGATGGTGGACCGCAACGTCTGCTGCCGCGACGGCAGGTCGCGCGCGCCGCCGCCCAGCAGGTTGAGCCGCTGATCGTTCAGCCGCTCGAGCAGGACCGGCGGAGGAAACAGCCGCACGCGCGCCGCCGCGAGTTCAATGGCCAGCGGCAGCCCGTCCAGGCGGCGGCAGATCTCGGCGACGTCACCGCCGTGCGCCCCCTGCAGGGTGAAGGTGGGCAGCATCGCCCGCACGCGCTCGGTGAAGAGCGTCGCCGCTTCCGATGGTGCGTCGCCACGCCCCCGGATGGACAGGGGCGGCACCGCGTACTCGTGCTCGCCGTACACCCGCAGCGCCGCGCGGCTGGTGGCGAGCACCGTCAGGTCCGGTGCGGCCCGCAGGAGGGCCGCCACCGCATCCGCGGCGGGTACCAGGTGCTCGAAATTGTCCAGGATCAGCAGCAGCTGCTTGCCCCGCAGGTGGGCCTGCACGGCGCTCAGGGTGGCTTCGTTCGACTCCTGGACGCCCAGCGTCCGGGCGATCACCGGCAGCACGTGGTCGGCCTGCTGCACCGCCGCCAGCGGGACGAACACCGTCCCGTCGCGGTACTGCCCGGCCAGCTGCCGGGCGACCGCCAGCGCCAACCGCGTCTTCCCGACGCCCCCCGGCCCGGTGAGCGTCAGCAGCGACACGTCGGGCCAGTTCAGGATCTCTCGGACGCTCGCCAGTTCCTGCGCCCGGCCGATCAGCGACGTCACCGGCTCCAGCACGCTCCGTGCCACCGCCGCCGTTCGATCACCGGTCATCCGCCCATTCTACCGGCCGTCCGGCGGGCCGGGCGTCCATCTGCAGTGGCCCGTCCGCAGGCGGGCCGGGGCCCCCCAGGAATTCGGGATGACCGTGGAGCGCCGCGCTCGTACCTTGACCTCAGGCCGCAGCGCCCCCCGGACCACCCCGGGTGTTCCTCCGTCCATCCGTTTCACGCGCCGTCTCGGCCGCCGCCCGCCAGCGGTGGTGTCCGCCTGTTCCCCAGGAGTCCGCATGTTCTTTCAGATTGAGTCCGCTCCCGAACCTCCGGAATACAGCTTCACGATGACGGTCGACGCCCTGGCGCAACGCGACGCCCGCTTCGCCCGCCTCTCTACCCTCCGCGCCCGGGGCATCCTCGCCGACGTTGTTCAGGACAGCGCGGACCTGCAGAACGTTCACCTCCGCTTGGGGGACGGGCGCGCCGCGTGGCGCGGCACGCCCGGGCAGCTCAATGAGGACGGCTCGCTTCGGCCGCGTCCATTCCACGGCTGGAGCGAGGACGCCCTGAGCTACGGACTCGGTCTGGACCTCGGGCGTCCCCGGGTCCGGGTGATGCCCGCCACTGACCTGCTGGCTGCGCTGCGGAGCTGGCCGGCCGGTCTGGTGTACGCCTTCCACCGCCGGCCCGGGCCGGCGCCCGCCCTCGCGCGCCGACTGAACCTCAGCGCCTTCATCGACCGTCTGGAAGTGGAGTTCCTGGCCTCGCTGCCCGGCCGGGACCTCGCGGCCATCCGGGCCCATCGCCTGTCTGCGGACGGGCAGCTGGACATCTGGCGTTCGTCGCTTCAGGAGCTTTGACATGCAGCCGTCACCACGACTGACTACGCCGTCCACCCTCCAGCCGTACATCTGTGCCACCTGTGGGACCCAGCACGCCCCCACGGCGCGTCCGCCCCTGCGCTGCATCGTGTGTGAAGATGACCGGCAGTACGTCGGCTGGGGCGGGCAGGCCTGGACCACCCTGGACGCCCTGCGCGCCTCGCACCGGCTGCACGTCCGGGAGGAGGAACCCGGCCTGCACAGCGTGAACGTCACGCCGTCCCTGATGATCGGACAGCGCGCCCTGCTGGTGCAGGGCCACTCGGGCAATGTGCTGTGGGACTGCCTGCCGCTGATTGACGACGCCGGCGTCGCGGTCGTCGCGGCGCTGGGAGGCCTCAGCGCCATCGCCATCTCTCACCCGCACTATTACGGGGTGATGGTCGAGTGGGCCCACGCGTTCGGAGTCCCCATCTACCTGCATGCGGCGGATCGTGCGTGGGTCTGCCGGCCGGATCGGGCCGTGCGGTTCTGGGACGGCGCGTCCCTGCGGCTGGGCCCGGACGTGACTCTGCTGCACTGCGCAGGTCACTTTGAGGGCGGCGCCCTGCTGCACTGGGCCGGCGGCGCCGCGGGCCAGGGGGCGCTGCTGACCGGTGACCTGATCAACGTGGTGATGGACCGGCGCTGGGTCAGTTTCATGTACAGCTTTCCCAACCTGATTCCCCTGGGCGCGCGCGCGGTCCGCCGGATCGTGGCGGCGACGCAGGCGCTTCCGTTCGAGCGCCTGTATGCCGCCTGGGACGGCAAAGTGGTGCGTCAGGACGCCCAGGCGGCCGTGCGGCGGTCCGCTGAGCGCTACCTCGCGGCGCTGGACGCCAGCTGAGCGAGACGTGTCGCTGACCACCCACTGGGGCCCGCCCTAGTGGGGTGGTCGGCCGATGGCGTGCAGACGTACGGCGAACGAACCCGCAGCCGGTGGGGAGGGCGCGCGGCGTCCGTGTGGGCGCGTTGGTGATCAGCGCGCGCCGGACAGGCGCAGGGCCGAAGGCACCCCGCCCGGACCGGACAGGTGAACCAATCCCTCCGGCCCCGGGCCGCGCCCACTGACCTCCAACCGCTTCTGCTGGATCAGGTCCAACCTGACACGCCCACGCGTGCCGAGCCGGGCCTGGTTCAGCAGAGGTCGCCTGGGCACGGCGGCCGGGACGTGAGCTCAGGGGCGCCCGGCGGGGTCCGGGGCCGGCAGCGCGTGCGCAGGCAGCAGCTCAATGCCGTATTTGGCGGCGGTGGCGCCGAGCCGCGCGAGGTCCGGCGGGCCGGCTGGCGCCTCGTTCAGCAGCGCCGCGAAGCGTGGGTAGAACTGCTCGAAGCCGGGCGGGGTGGCGAACACCCAGTGCCGGGCCGGACCGGGACCCGCGTTGTGGAAGGTGTGCGGCTGACCGGCTGGCAGGTACACCACGTCGCCGGGCCGGGCGGTCTGCCAGCCGTCCCGGCTGCCCACCTGGAGTTCGCCGTCCACCATGATGAACAGCTCGTCTTCGCGGTGGTGCAGGTGGGGGGGCGGGCCACCGCCCGGCTGGGTCGTGACCAGGCCCAGCGCGAACACGCCGTCCGTGTCGCGGCCGGTGAGTTTGAAGGTCACCTCCTCGCCCGGAGCGGTGACCGGCTGGCCTTCAGCGGCGCGAATCAGGCGGGGGGTGGGAACGGGCGTGCTGGGTGCAGTCATGGGGGTTCTCCTGAGGTGCAGGCGGGCGGGAAAGAGAGGCTGAACGCGAGCGCCATGCCGCCGTTCATGTCGCTCCTGTCGGGTCGTCGAGCCTGAGACGAGGCTAGGCAACGCCCGGTGGTTGAAGGATGTTGCGCCGCCCCAGCTGGACCGCGCCGCGCGCTTCCGCCGCGCCCGCTCTGGTATCCTGAGCGCACCGTGAACATGGCGTTGGAATGGCAGCTGTGCCTGCTCGGCCCGCCGCGGCTGGTGGCGCCGGACGGCCGGGAGGTGCGCTGCGAGGGCAGACCGCTCGCGCTGCTCGCCTACCTGGCGCTGGAAGGCCCGGCGCCGCGCTCGCGGCTCGCCGGGCTGTTGTGGCCGGAGCGGACCGAGGACGGCGCCCGCAACAACCTGGTGCAGCTCACCCGGCGGATGGCCCGGTCGTTCGGCGAGGAGCTGGTGGTGGGGCAGGACCTGCTCGGCCTCGCGGCGACGGTATCGGTGGATGCCCGCGCGCTGCTGGACGGGCAGCTGGCTCCGGTGCCGGACGGCGCGCTGCTGGACGGCGAGACGTTCGCGGGCACCCAGGACCTGGCCGACTGGCTGCTGGTGCAGCGCGAACGGATCGACGCGGCCCGCGCGCACCTGCTGGGCCTGGCGGCCCGCCACCACGAGGAGCAGGGCGACTTTGCGCAGGCGGCGCAACTGACCCGGCGGGTCCTGAGCGTCGACCGGATGTCCGAGGAGGCGCACCGCAGCCTGATGCGCCAGCTGTACCTGTCGGGGGAGCCGGCCGGGGCCCTGGAGGTGTACCGGCAGCTCTGCGCCACCCTGACGCGAGAGCTGCACACCGAACCGATGCCAGAAACCCAGGAGCTGGCCCGCCAGATTGACCAGGGAAGCCACGCCCCGGCGCCGGCGCGCCCGGCGGCCAGCGTGCCGCTGGCGGCGCTGCGGCCCGCTCCGTTGACCGGCCGCGCGCAGGAGTGGGCGGCGATGGAAGAGGGGTGGCAGGCGGGGCAGTTCCTCATCGTCTCGGGCGAACCGGGCATGGGCAAGAGTCGCCTCGCGGCCGACTTCGCGGCGAGCAAGGGTCGGGTGCTGACCCTGGAAGCGCGGCCTGGGGACCGCCTGGCGCCGTACAGCACCACTGCCCGCAGCCTGCGCCGGGCGCTGGAGTTCTCGGGCGCCGAGCTGCCGCTGCCGGAGCGGCGCGTGCTCAGCTGGCTGCTGCCCGAGCTCACACCGCCGGGTGAAGTGCCGCCGGCACAGGCGGACCCGTCGCTCCAGCAGGTCATCCGGGCGGCGTTCGGCGTGACGCTGCAGGGCGTGGACGCGTACCTGTTCGACGACATGCAGTACGCCGACGACGCCAGCATCGAGGCGGGCTTCGTGCTGATCGACGCGATGTTCCCGCTGGGCCAGCCGGGGGGCCTGCCGCACTTCATCGCGGTGCACCGGCGCGACGACCTGCCGCCCTTCACCGCCCAGATCTTCGCCCGGCTGATGAACGCCGGTCAGGCGCGGCGGGTGGAGCTCGGTCCGCTGCCGGACCCGGCAGTGCGGGCGCTGATCGGTCAGCTGGGAGTCTCGCTGGCGCCTGAGCGCGTGGCGCACCTTGCGCGGGCCAGTGGGGGCAATGCCCTGTTCGTGCTGGAGTCGGTCAAGTCACTGCTCGAGGCGGGTGGCGACGCGGCGGAGAGCAGCGCGGTGCCGGCCCGGGTCAAGGAAGTGATCGCCGCGCGATTGGCCCGCCTGCCGAAAATGGCGCTGCAGGCCGCGCGGGCTGCGGCGGTGCTGCAACGCGACTTCGGCCCGGACTTGGTGGCCGAGGTGCTGGGCGCGCCGCTGCTGGAGGTGGTGGCGGCCTGGGATGACCTGGAGGGCGCGCAGATCATGCAGGGCGAGCGGTTTCATCACGACCTGGTGCAGGAGGCGGTGCTCGCCCACACGCCCGCCACCGTGCGGCGGCTGCTGCACCGCAGCGCGGCGCGGGTGCTGGCCCGCCAGGCCCACGCGCCCGCCCAGATCGCCCAGCACTGGCTGGACGGCGGCGAGCAGCGCGAGGCGGTGCCGTGGCTGCTGCGGGCGGGCGCGGCGGCCGGCGCGGCGCGTCGTCACCCGGAGGCCGCGGCGTTCTTCGAGCGCGCCGCCCGGCTGCTGGACGACGCTGGGAGCGACGAGGCATTCGACGCCTGGGAGCAGGGCGCGCGCGCCCGGGCCCATACCGCGGACCGTGAAGCGCACCAGCACGCTGTGAACGCCCTGCACGAGCGCGCGCAGGGGCCCCGCCAGACCGCGCGGGCCTGGCAGGTGCAGGCTGAACTGTTCGCCGCGCAGGCGCAGGGCGCGCAGGCAGCGCGCGCGGCGCGGCGCGGGCTGGCGGCGCTGGGCGACCTCAACGACCCGCAGCTGCGCGCTGGCCTGCGCGCCGTCCTGCCCGGCGAGTAACGGTGGCGACCTGGCCGCCGCCCGTTTCACCTCCGGCCGCAGCGAACTTGCTAGCCTGAGGGCATGTCACAAGCCAGGAGGGCGTGGCGGCTGGCGTTGCTTGGGCCGCCCCGCGTGATCGCGCCGGACGGCTCCGCGGTTCCGCTGGAGCGCAAGACCGCCGGTCTCCTCGCGTACCTCGCCCTGGAAGGCGCCGCGCCGCGGGCGGTGCTGGCCGACCTGCTGTGGCCGGACGCGACGGGCAGCGCGGCGCGCAACAACCTGGTTCACGTGCTGCGGCGCCTGCGCCAGCTGCTCGGTGAGCCGCCCGTCCAGGGCGGCGACCTCCTCACCTTGACGCCCGAACTGGCGGTCGACGCCCGGACGCTGGCCGAGGCGCCCACAGCCGAGCCGGCGCCGGGTGGCCTGCTGGACGCTGTGGATTTCGACGACTGTCCTGGCTTCATGGAGTGGCTGCTGGCGTGGCGCGAGCGGTTGGACGTCCTGAGGGCGCGGGCGTACGCCACGGCCATCGAACGGTGCGAGCAGGCCCTGGACTGGGCCCAGGCCCTGACGCTCACGCGGCAGTGGCTGGAGCTCGACCGGCTCTCGGAGGACGCCTTTTGCACGCTGATGCGGCTGCACTACCGCAACGGCGACCGCGCGTCCGCCCTGCGCGCGTACCACCGCTGCCAGCAGGTGCTCCGGCGCGAACTGGGCGCCGACCCGTCCCCACAAACGCGGCGCCTGGCCCAGGACATCGACCGCGGGACGCTGCCCGGCGCTCCCGCAGCGGCACCCGGACGGCTCCCGCTGCGGGTGCTTCGTCCCCCTACCCTGGTGGGCCGCGAGGACGCCTGGGCGGCCCTGGAGGACGCGTGGGCCGCCCGGAAGCTGATCTACGTCACCGGGGAGGCCGGCGAGGGCAAGACCCGGCTGGTGAGGGATTTCGTGGCAAGCAAAGGCCCGGCCCTGTACCTGCCGGGCCATCCCGGCGGGCGCGAGGTGCCGTACGCGGGCACCGTCCACAACGCCCGCGCCCGCCTGGCCGCGGCCACCGACGTGGTGCTGCCCGACTGGGTGCGCTGCGAACTGTCGCGGATCATCCCCGAGCTGCGTGGCAGCGTCGCCCTGCCGCCGCTGATCGCCGAAGAGGACCGGCTGAAGTTCTTTGCGGCGTACCGCGAGATGGTGCGCCTGACCTCCGCCGGGTTCAACACCGTGGTGAACGACGACACGCACCAGTACGATCAGGCGACGGTGGAACTGGGCGCCTTCATGCTCTCGCAGGCGCGGCTGGGCGACGCGAACGACGTGCCGCGTCACATCTCGGTGTACCGGCGTGGGGCGCTGTCCGCGCCCGCCCTGGCCACCGTCGATCACCTGGTGCAGTCGGGCGCCGCCGTGCGCGTGGAACTCGGCCCGCTCAGTGAGGACGCGTTGGGTGTGCTGCTGCGGGACCTGCAGCTCCCCGGCGCGACCGTCGAGATCGCGCAGTGGCTGCGCCTGACCGGCGGCAACCCGCAGTTCGTGCTTGAGGCGGCCAAGCACGTGCTCGAACAGCGCCCCTTCGAGGCGGGGGCGGTGCTGCGCAGTCTGCCGGACCACCTCTTCTCGGTGATCGAGCGGCGTCTGGCGGGCCTGAGCCCAGCCGCCCTGCAGGTGGCGCGGGCCGCGGCTGTCCTGCGCGGCGACTTCTCACCGGAACTGGTGTCGGACGTGCTCGGCGCGACGCTGATGGACACCGCCGTCGCCTGGGAGGAACTCGAAGCGGCGCAGGTGATGATGGGCGAGCGCTTCAGCCATGACCTGGTGCAGGAGGCGGTGTTGCAGGGAACGCCGCCGGCCGTGCGGCGCGTGCTGCACCGGGCGAACGCCCGCACCCTGGCGCGCCACCCGGTGCACCCGGCCCGGGTGGCGCAGCACTGGCTGGACAGCGGCGAGCCTGCGCAGGCGGCGGTCTGGCTGATGCGGGCCGGCGCCGAGGCGTACGGCACCTCGCGTCTGCAGGAAGCCCGGCAGTACTACCAGGCGGCCCAGCAGGCATACCAGGCGGCCGATGACCCCGAGCAGGCCCACGCGGCGCAGCAGGCGCTGGACACCCTGAGCCGGGACCCCGGGGCGGCCTGACGCCGCCGTCACCCGGAGCGGGCGCGGCGCCCTTCCCAGAGCGGGACAGGCGACGCGCACCGCGATCCCCGGCCCGCCTCGCACGCCACCCCTGCCGAAGGGCCCAAAGCACCGCCCACGGAGCGGCGGACCCGCCTCGGCCCGGCGGACGCTCAGCCGGGCTACCCCACATCTGGCCACTGCCGTGCGCCCAGGGTGAGCGGCCCAGCCGCGTCGATGCGGCGCGAACCGGGGCCTGGCCCGCCACCGGCGGTCAGGTCCGCCGCGCCCCGCTCTGAAGGTGAGGCCTGCGCCCGGCCACCCATCTGCCTGGCGGCCCCTTCCGCTGTCATCGTCCAATCACCCGCTGCCGCGCACACTCCTGCCAGGCACCGCCTCATGGGCAGGACCAGCTCCGGTCCGCCTGAGGCGACGCGGGTGAAGGGAGAACGAACGTATGGAATGGACGATGTTGATCGCTGCGGGGGCCTTCGTCGCGCTGGTGCTGGGCGGTGCCTGGCTCGCGCGCTGGGGTGAGCGGCGCGGCCGCAGCGGCGTGCTGTGGTCACTCCTGAAGGTGTGTGTCGCCCTGCAGTGGCTGCTCGACGCGCTGCCCGGTGACCGCACCCAGGTCGAGCTTCCTCCCCGCGAGGACAGGGCGGACCGGCGCGCCGACCGGACCCGGCGCCGCTGAAGCAGGCGAGCAGCACGCCTCGCTGCTCGCCTGCGCATGGGAATGCCCGTCCGCCCTTCCAGCTTCTGCCTCCAACTTTGGACCCACGAACCGTGCCTGTCCCCTGGGCTTCAGGGCCGCTGGCGAAGCAGGTCCGCCTGACCGTTGCTGGCGCTGCGGTCGGGGGGCAGGTCAGGGTCTGGGGGTGCGAAGTTCGAGGTACATGTTGGGGCGGATGGCGTTGTAGTCGCGGGTGAAGCCGCCGGTGTAGCTGGCGCCCCACTCGTAGGTCTCCATGCCACCGATCCGCCGGCGCACCTCGAGCGGCTGACCGTTCATGCTGGCCGTGACCGTATAGGTACCCCACATCACGTTGGCCGCCACCCAGCCGGAGCCGCTCATCACCAGCCGGGTGGTCCGCACGTGCCCGGTGGTGCCGTCGGCCAGAGTGCCGACCGGCGTGAGGGTCAGGGTGACCTGCGCGGGGTCCACCTCAAAGTGACCCGCTTCGCGCTCCACGAACACGCACCCGAGGCTGCCGTAGGGATCGGCCTGGGTGGGCGGTTTCGGCTTGAAGGTGAAGTTGCGGACCCCCCCCACCCCGCCCGGGACGATCTCGGGCGTGTCGGGCATCAGGTCGACCCGGATGGCGGCTCCCTGGTACTGCAGGGTCTTGGTGGCGGTGACGTTGAAGGTGAAGGGCGCGTTGCGGACATCGATGCGGTAGTGGCCCTGGGCGTCGGTGACCGCGATCTCGTTGCTGTCGTAGGCCATGGTGTTGTCCGCGACAACCTCCACCCCGGGCAGCGCCACCCCCTGCTCGTTCACCGCACGCCCCGTGATGTAACCGCGCTGCTGGCTCGGGGCTGGGGTCGCCGCAGGCGGGGTGCGGCCGGAGGTGTCCCCGGCCGGCCGCACTTCCAGAAGTTCGAGCTTCACGTTCGCAGCCCCGACCTGGGTGAGCGCTGCCGGGGTCTGCGTCAGCAGGTTGCGGTCCACCCAGTCCCCGGCGCCCACCTCCTCGTCGCCGTCATTGTCCTGCACGGCGTAGATGGCGTACGGTCCGTCCCCGAGGTCTTGGATGGTGAAGTTCACCTTCGCGCCGTCACGGTCGATCACCGCGCCCTTCACGGCGTCCGAGTCACAGTCCCCCTTCGGGCAGGCGATCACCACCGTGTCCTTCACGGAGTGGCCGCCGGCCGCCGTGATGGTTCCACTGATGGTGCGGGGCAGGGCGGCGGGCAGCGCCTGGGCCAGCGGCCCGAAGGCGAGGCTGAGCAGGGCGGTCACAGTCGTGTGCTTGAAGTTCATGGGTTCCTCCGGCGTCATCGGCCTGTCTGGAAGGTACGGACGGTCCGGTGGCTGAGAAATGTCGTGGCCAATCGCCCGGAGGTGCCGCCGCATCCAGGTGGGTTCATTCAGGGAATGGAAGCTGGCCGGCAGCCCACAGCTGCTGGTGCCCAAGCAGGCCCAGGCACGCAGGTGGCTCACCGCGGCGTCCACGCGGAAGAGGGCCTGATCGTCCCGCACCGGATTGTGACGGAACCACGATGACGCGGGTCACCGAGGCAATCCAGCCTTCCACCCGGTGCGGGGCCGAGGGTGGCCCAGCGCCGTCCTCTTGTCCTGTGACGGTCCCGCACCCGACCGCCGAAGGACGTGGAACTCGGTGCAGTGGGCAGGTCGAGAGGCGGCTGCCGGCTTCCCGATCCCGTCTGCATCACGGACCCGACGCGGCATGGCGACAGGAGAGAAGTGACCCCGCCACCCCACCGCCGCCCGGGTCAGGCAACACTGGCCAGCCATCCACCACCGCCTACCATCCGGCCACGCTTGATAAGCGAAGGAGGCAGGACATGAACATCCCCTTGACGAACCGGTCGCTGGTCGCCGCACTGCTGCTGTCGGTGGCGCTCAGCGCCTGCACCGAACCCACCACAAGGCCGGTGCCCGACCCGACCCCACCCTCAGGCTCGGTGCCGGGAACCACCCAGGGTTACATCACGGGGCGTGCGGTGAACGAGCAGGGGGTGGCGCTGCCCGGGGTGGAGGTTGTCGCGGACAACACCATGGCCTACGACAGCAACGAGATCGCGGTCACCGACGCCCAGGGCCACTACCGCATCGATGTCCGCAACGCGCCCTTCACCTTCAACGTCACCGCCACCAAGACCCTGCAGTACCAGGGAGCCGCCATCCGGGTCGACCTGATGCCCGACACGCCCGAGATCGTCCCGGGCGGGGTGGGGGGGGTCCGCAACTTCACCTTCAAGCCGAAACCGCCCACCCAGGCCGATCCCTACGGCAGCCTCGGGTGCGTGTTCGTGGAGCGCGAAGCGGGTCACTTTGAGGTGGACCCCGCGCAGGTCACCCTGACCCTCACGCCGGTCGGCACTCTGGCCGACGGCACCACCGGGCACGTGCGGACCACCCGGCTGGTGATGAGCGGCTCCGGCTGGGTGGCGGCCAACGTGATGTGGGGTACCTATACGGTCACGGCCAGCATGAACGGTCAGCCGCTCGAGGTGCGCCGGCGGATCGGTGGCATGGAGACCTACGAGTGGGGCGCCAGCTACACCGGCGGCTTCACCCGCGACTACAACGCCATCCGCCCCAACATGTACCTCGAACTTCGCACCCCCAGACCCTGACCTGCCCCCCGACCGCAGCCCGGTGCGGACACCGCCACACGGAGCAGGTTTGGGGCGCCGGCCGTTCATCGGGTGTCCGAGCCTGTGCTGCCCCGGACTCGCGCGTTCCCCTCGCCTGCGCCGTGTTGATGCCGCCCGTCCGCTCCGCGGCACCCTGTGTGAATCCCGCAGCGTTCGATGCCGCTTCACGTGACACCCGACCCGCGCCTGCGCGCCCCCTGGAGACCATGCCATGCGCCACACCATGACCGCCATCTGCCTGCTGTCCCTCCCCCTCATCGCCTGCACCTCGCCTTCGGGCGGCGGTCCTGTCCCCATCTCACCGGCCCCCTCCTTCCCAGTGGGCACCCCGACGGGCGAGGCAGCGCACCTCACCGTCGGACACCAGGGCGGGACGCTGCGCTCGGCGGACGGCCAGCTCAGTCTGACCATCCCCGCGGGTGCCCTGGAGGCTCCCACCGATGTCACGGTGCAGCCGATCTCCAGCACCGTTCCGAATGGCAAAGGCGGGGCATACCGCCTGGGTCCGGAGGGCACGACCTTCCGGCAGCCGGTGACGCTGACCTTCCGCTACGACCAAGCGCAGGAGCGCGCCGCCAGCGCCTTCGTCGTGGCTGCCCAGGACCAGAAAGGCGTGTGGCAGGCGCAGCTGGACACCCTGCAGGACCGGGAGGCCAACACCCTGAGCGTGCAGACGAACCACTTCAGCGACTGGTCCTGGGCCGAAGCGTACCGCCTGGACCCGGGGCAGGCGACCGTCAAAGCCGGCCAGAGCCTCCAGCTGACGCTGATGCGCTGCGTCGCGCCGACCACCGAACCGTTCGCCACGCACCTCAGCACGCCCCTGATCACCACCTGTGCGCCGCACACCCTGACGCCGTTCACCCGCAACTGGGCCGTGAACGGCACCCCGGGCGGCAGCGCGGCGGTCGGGACCGTGACCAAGGATGAAGGCAACGTCTCCAGCGGCACGTACCGGGCGCCCGCCAGCACGCCGGGCGTGAACCCCGTGGCCGTGAGCGTGGACTTCGTGCGCAACGAAACGGGCAGGAACACGCTGCGCCTCATCTCCGCCGTGCAGGTGACGGACGGTCTGGGCCCGTGCCAGGAGGTGGTCGAGGGGTACTACACCTGCCGGTATGCCCTCACGAAAGTGAACGGCAACACGCTGCCGTACGATCTGCCGAAACAGGACCCCACCCAGGGCGACGCGCGGGACCGCGTCACCGGAGGGTTCCTGCAGGTCAGCGGGACCCAGGAGAACCTGCTGATCGGCGCCGCCTCCTACGAGATTCGCTACGAATTCGACAGCAAACCGGCCGGCACCGACCGCGAAACGCACCGGGTCCTGAATGACGTGGGCGACTACCTCACCAACCTGCAGGGCACGGCCACCACCTTCACGTCGATTGCCAAAGTGACGTACAGCGGCCTGATTCAGCCGGACCGGGCGGTGACCGAGCACTTCCCGATGGCGACGCCGGTCTATGCCGGGCCGGTCAAGCTCGAATTCGCGCCATGAGGCGCCCCTGGAGGTGCGCCGAGGTCCGGTGCCACGCGCCCGGCCGGCCCCCTTCCGTGACGCCGCTGGTCACGGCACCGGTCCCGGAGAGGGCGTCGCGTGGCCCTGCCGCTCGGCCTCTCCGACGGCAGGCCGCCAACATGTTCCAGCCACCGGGCCCCCCGTACCGTCTGTTCAACGCGGCCACCCGCGATTTCAGGAGGAAAATGATGCGTCATCCACTGTTCGTGTCCGCCCTCACCCTCGCCCTGATCAGCGCCGCTCACGCGGCCACCACGCCTGCGGTCCAGACGGGCCGTCCGGTGGTGCAGGGCACCCAGCAACTCGACGGCCAGAATGCCCAGGTCGGGCAGACCTTCACCATCGGCAAGCAGAGCCCGCTGAACTTCACCCTGCGGAGCGCGGAGTACAGCACCGGCCGGATGCTCTTCGGAGACACCATCACCTTCCCCAAGGCCGACGAGAAGCTGCTGATCCTGCACTACACCGTGCAGAATCCCCAGAAACGCGAAGCGCGGTACTACTGGGGCGACATCAAGTTCACCGCGGTGGACGCCCTGGACCGCAACCACGACTACGTTCAGGCGGTCGCGCGCGAAGGCACCACCGACAAGTTCGAGATCACCCTCAAGCCTGCCCAGAAGGTGGACGTCGTGACCGTCATCGTGGTGCCCGCGGCGGGGCCAGTGCCGAAACTGATGGTGCAGCGCGAGGAGAACGGCACGCCCCAGGTGCTGCGGTATGACCTGCGCGCCAAGGCAAAGCCGCTGAACGCGCCGTTTGCGGATCCGGAGGACCGCAGCGGTGCGACGGCCGCGCTGCGGGTCAATGTGCCGGCCGGCAAGGTCGTGCCGCTCCGGTACTTTGACGTGCGCCTGGACCGAGTGACGTTTACGGCCGAGCCGCTGCTCGGCAGGGCACCCGCCCCCGGACGGCGGTATCTCACCGCCACGTTCGTCATCAAGAACCCCCTGGGGCGCGATGTGGAGTATTCGTGGGGCAACTTCCAGGCCAGCCTGAAGGACGCGGACGGCGAGCGGGTGGAGTACAACCAGCTGATGCTCAAAGCCAGCCGGGATGAGAAAGCCAGCGGCACCCTGCCCAGGGGTGAGGAAGCCCGGGTGCGCTTCTACTGGGAACTGCCCGAGACCGTTGCGGGCGACACGGTGTACCTGACGGACGAATCGGGCCGCGCGTACGCGTTTGACGTGAAGGCCACCAAATAGCACCGGACGGGTGGGCCGCCTGGAGCCGAAGGCGCTGCGTGAGGCGGGCCGCGGCACCGACCGGTGCAGACGGGGACGGGCAGGCCCACGCGGACGTGGTGTCCGAGGCCCGTTCAGGTGCGCGGGCCTGCCGGGCCGCGCGGCGCGCCAGGGCATGGCGCGCCCCACCACCGCGGAGGCGGGGGCCGCAGCACCCGCCCGGGTCCGGTCTGGCCTCCCTCACGTTTCAGACCACCCTGACCCCACCTCCACACGGCCGCCGGTCTCCTGACCCGCCGGGCTGGGCGCGCGCCCCTCGGCCACCTGTTCATCGCGGCCTCAGGCGCCATCACCTTGACCCGGGTGATGGCGCTGGCCGTCCTGCGGGGCTCCTTGTCCGGTCGCCGGGCCTGCCGCGCGGCGGCGCTCGCCCGCCTGGGCCGCGTGAGGCCGCTCCGGCAGGTCCCCGCAACATCGTCCAGCCACTGGGGGACCGGCACGCTGAGGCCATGACCAGAACCCTTTGCCGTGTCAGTGTGGCCCTCAGCGTGTGTCTGCTCGCCTCCGGTGCGTGGGCGGGCGGGATGTGGCGCGCCTGGAGCGATCAGACCCAGCTGCCCACCCTCGCCGAGCACCGGACCGAGCTCGCCAGCACCCGGCCCCAGGCCTGCATGCCAGCGGTGCGCGACCCCCGGACGCCCGGACTCGCGCCGGGAGGGGGGATGGACCTCGATCAGGTGATCCGGCAACTTGAGGAGACGCTCTCCCGGATGAAGCCCGGCGATCCCGGCCGCGACGCGCTGCAGCAGTCGCTCGCGAGTTTTCGCGAACTCCGCGCCCGGCAGGGCAGCGGAGGACCGCCGCTGCCGGTGGGGACGGCCCGGGGCGCCATGACCCTGCGCACCGCCCTCACCCGCGCGGAACATGTTCTGGGACCGGACGCGCGCAAGGCCCCCGGCGGCGCCGGGGGGGCGGACATCGCGGCGGCGCTGGCGGCGGGCCGGCCCAGGGCGGCCCTCGCGCTGCTGCTCGCCGCTCAGCGGGCCGCGCCGAAGAACCCCTGGATCCTGGTGAACCTGGCGGGCGTGCTGAGCCTGACCGGCCTGCCGCGGGAAGCCATTGCCGTGCTCGATGCTGCCGATCAGCTGGGCGGCGCCCTGCCGGCGCCTGCGGGCGTGCCGGGCCGCGCCGTGGCGCTCTCCAACCGCGGGCATGCCTTCCTGGGCCTGGGCCGCTGGAAGGAGGCCGAGACGCCGCTGCGCGCCGCGCTGAAGCTCGCCCCTGACTTCTCCGAGGCGCGCGCGAACCTCTCGCAGGCGCTGCTGTGTCAGGGCAACCTGGACGGCGCGGTGCGCGAGCTGCGCCTCGCCATGCGCCGGACGCTGGACGCTCAGGCCAGCCCAGCGTTTCCGGTCCGGGAGAGTGTGCCCAATCGTCACGGGGCCGGGTTGATGAGCGCGGCGCTGGCGCCCACCCGGCGCCCGGCCAGCGACCTGTTCGACCTGTCACGCGGGGAGGCGTACCACCTGCCGCAGCTGAAGCTGCCGTCCACCCGCGAGGAGGGCGCCGCGCTTTACGAGCAGTACGTGGCGCTGGAACGGGCAGGAAGCGCGGAAGTGAACGCGCTGCTTGACCGGGTTGGGGACGCCCGGCTCAAGGCCACCCCGGACGCTGGGGAGCGCCGTTGGGCGGCGCTGGTGTACGCGGCCACAGCCAACGCCCACTTCGAGCCGCAGATCTGGCCGGTGTACAAGGCCGCGTACGACGCCCACTACGCCTATACGGAAGCCTATCCCCGGTTTGCCCGGCAGCTCAACGAGGCGGTCAGCCGCATCGACGCGCCCAGCTGCGCGGCCCACGTCGCGCAGCTGGACCAGGCGGTCGGCACCTTCTTCAGCCAACTGCGTCCCTTTGTCACCGGGCAGGCGCAGGCGATGGCCCGCTACGCGTCGGTGATGGTGCGGCATCAGACCGCGCTGGCCGCCAATCTGACCGACCCGAATGACCGCGCTGCCAGCCGGATGTTCGCTGAGGCCGGTGCCAAGGGCATCTACTACGGCATGGTGGTCGGTGCCGCGCGCGAGATGGCCAGCGTCGCGCACGATCACGCCATCACCTGCGGCACCGTGGCCGGTCCCCGGGCGAGCCTCGACGCGCCTGACCTCCCGGAACTCGCAGGCGACCCCTGCGGTGGGGTGCCCACCGGGTCCAAGCTGAAATCGAAGGTGCCGTCCAACGCCTTCAACGTCAACGGGTATGGGCTGAGCTTCGGCCTGAGCTGCGAGAAGATCGACATCGAGCTGTCGGCGAGCGTCATCATCGGCCTGTACGCCGCCGCGAGCGTGGACTGGAAGGGCACGGGCACCGTGTTCTTCGGAATCAAAGCCGACGCCAAGGTGCCGAAGGGCCTGTCGTTGGGCGGCATCCACAAGTCGGGCGCGAGCGCAAAAGAGAGCGTCTACATCAAGTTCAGCAAGGACGGCATCCAGGACGCGGGCTTGCGCATGGAAGGCAAGGTGTCGGTCGGCATCGGCACCGACGCGGCCGCGTATGTCTGGGACGTGAAGACCAAGCAGTGGGAGGCGAAATTCGAGCAGGAGTTCGGCGTGGCGGCGGCTGTCGCGTACTGGACCGGCCGGTAGCGCTACGGCGAAGGGTGAGGTGCTGGCCTGGAGGACCTGGAGGGCACCACCCGCCAGCAGGTCTGTCCCGGCGTACCTCTGCAAGCGGGCGGCGACTTCACCCGGTCGGCATTCGAGACCGCCTCGCCGACCTCCGTGCAGAGCACCCTGGGATTGAAACGCCGCCAGACCCGGCCGCCGACGTGACCCAGCAGCACGCGGATTGTGCCAGGGAGAGGGCCTGCGGTCGGTGACTGGATCCAGCCGCATGCAGATGCAGACACGAAACCGCCCCACCCGCCGCCTCGTCCGACGGCCGCTCTTGTCGCTGCACTGCCCAATACCTGCGCATCACGGCGTGCGGGCAAGGCCGGTCTGGAACAAGACGCCAGACGCAAACCCAGCCGACGAAGCGGGGGCACAGACGGCGTGCAGTGGCCCGCATGATCCGCAGTTCCACCCTCGACGGGCAGCAAGGCCAGGTCAGCGTGATTCACCGGTCATCCCGCCCAGCGGACTAGGCAGGGCGTTTCCGGGCGCCTCATCGCCCGCCGGGGCGGCGCTCCAGCGCCCGCATGGTTGCCGCGGCCACCAGCCCCCCTGCCAGGTACCAGGTCGCGGTCAGCACAGGCGTGAGGAGGGCGGTAGAGTCCGGCTGCCGTCCCAGGCCCAGCGGGCGCGGCAACGTCACCGCGCCCACCCCGGCGGCCAGGCCAAGCGCCCCGCCCAGCGGCCAGCGCCGGGTGGTGGGCCCCAGCCCCACCAGGCTGTAGTACGCCGCGTTGGACACCAGGTCAGCCAGCATCGTGGAGCGGTAGAGGGCCGCCCCCCGCGGCGGCTGGACTCCGGCGCCCTGCAGGGTGGCGCTCAGTGCCCGCTCCCCGATCACGTCCATGCGCGGCGCGTGCGGCAGAATGCGCCGCACCCCCTCATTCAGCGCGGTGACGGCCAGGGCTCCGGCCAGCCCGCCAGCAAGTGCGGGGCCCCAGCGCCGAAGCGGGGAAGGGTGGGGTTCAGAACCTTGAGGTGGTTGATGGTCCATGAGGCGTCTCCTGCGGGCCAGCGCGGCCCGTCCCCTTCAGCTGTACCGCATCGGCAGCGCCACAACGCCGTGTGTAAAGAACATCTGCAGGTGCAGCCGGTCTTCCCCGTGGTCCGGCTGGCTGAGCCGCAGGCTGGTGACCACACTGAAAGCACCGAACCGCTGAGGACCTGCACGCCGGTTGCGCCTGCTGGCGATGGAGGTCAGCCGCGGACCCCGGAGGGAACAGACGCTTCACGGTCTCGCTGAGGCGCCCGTCCCCTCGCGCAGCCATCCACCCGGACGTCCCCCTGTCCAGGCGCTGCCGGTCCGCCAGCAGGCCTTCACCCACCACCCTGGCGCCCACGACGTGCCGTCCAGCGGACGGGACGGTACACACCCCTCAGGTCAGCGTCGCCAATGTCGGTGCCTCTTCACAGCGGGAGAGAAGGCCCGCGCTCACCGCGACGCGGTTGGGTGAAGCGACCGGCCTGCCCGGGCCCCGTGAAGCTCGGGCGTCCTGCTGGCGATCAGGCACCCACCCGGCGATGATCCTGCGGGGACTGGGCTGCGACCTGGGTGACCAGACCCCAGTGGCGCCCGGGCAGGCATGGCCGGCACGCCCTCCGGCTGCCTTGCCCGCAGGGCCGGTCAGATCACGGCGCTGTGTCGGGAAGCCGGCGGGGTGACAGACCGGCCCATGCCGGTCACCCGTCCTCGCGACCCTCGCTGCGCAGTTCCTCCAGCGTGGCCTGCACCGCTTCCAGGTGGAATCCTCTGTAAAAAGCGGGGACACGCTCAGGTGTCGTCCCCAGGTCCTGCAGCACCGCCCGGTACGTCAGGCCCGGCGGCAGGGCCAGTTCGGTGAGTGCCGCCCGGTCGGCGAAGCCCGGCTCCGACGCCAGCTCCGCCCTGAGCCGACGGAAATACGCCAGGTTTTGCTCCAGCAACTCCGGTCCGGTGGTCCCCCCGTGGCAGGGCAGCACCACCGTGGCGTGAAAGGATTGCAGGTGCTGCAACGAAGCCCGGACCTGCGCCAACGTCGCCCCGCCCCGCACGCTCGGAAATGGAAACTCCGCCGCGTCGCCTGCCAGCAGCGTGCCCAGTTCCGGAATCCAGACGGAGCAGTGATCCGGGGTGTGCCCGGGGGTGGGCACGAGCTCCAGGGTCAGGTCACCGCCGTGCAGCGTCAACGTGTCCGTGAAGACCAGATCGGGCGGGACCAGAGTGACCTCCGCGAACCGGTTGTCCTCGGCCTGTTGCGCCTCCAGGCGCTCGCGGGCGGCGGGGGAGCGCAGGCGATCACCGGTCAGCGCGTGGCCGATGATCAACGCCGGGTGGTCGCCGTCCGGAGCGAACACCCGGTTGCCGTACACGTGATCCCAGTCGGCGTGGGTGTTGATCACCAGCACCGGTCGCCCGTCCAGCGCCGGCTGGACCCGCCCGAGCACCTGCCTCATCAGGGCCGGGGTGGCCATGGTGTCGATCAACATGGCAAACCGCTGGGTCATCACCGCGAAGGTGGTGACCTCGTCCCCGGCCTGAAAGATCCGGATCCGGGCGTCGACGTCCGGGTACTGAAGTTCCTCGATGGCGACTGGACCTGCGCTCATGGCCGCAGTGTAACGGCCCCCAGGCGGCGCGGCCCCATTGGACCCGGGATGTGGGCCACCCCCGGGGCCAGCGGATCCAGACGTGACCCGGATGGACGCCGCCTACCAGGGCACCCGCTGCCGGTCACGAAAGAATCCGCCGGTGGGTCCACCGGGCGGCAGGGTGGCGAGCCAAACGGCAGTGTCGGCCCCCTGCCCGGCGCTCCGCGGGGCGCCCTGGCCACCCATGTCGGTGCGGACCCAGCCGGGGTCCATGCTATTCACCAGCACCCCCGGGCCGCCGGCGTGCGCCACCAGTCGCGTCAGGGCATTCAGGGCGGCTTTGCTGGCCGAGTACGCCGGCGCGTATCCGCCCATGCTGCTCAGCTGTCCGGCGCCGCTGCTCACATTCACCACACGGCCGGAGCCGCGCTCACGCATGCCCGGCACGAACGCCTGGCACAACCTCAGCGGGCCCATGAAGTTCGTCTCGAGGCTCTCCCAGTACACCGCTGGGGGGATCGTCAGGGCGTTCCCGCCCTCATGCAGCAACACCGCGGCGTTGTTCACCAGGACGTCGAGGCGCCCGAACTCACGCTGCACCCGCTCGGCGAGCGCCTGGATGCTCGCTTCGTCCCGCACGTCGAGGGGGACGGCCGTGACGGTCCCCCCGGCCCGCACGATGCCCTCCGCGGCCTGCGCCCCCTGGGCCTCATCTCTCGCGGCAAGCAGGACATGCAACCCCTGAAGGGCGAGCTGCCGGCAGATTTCCCGGCCAATGCCGCGGTTCCCGCCGGTCACGAGGGCAATATCTCGGGTCGTCATGGTTCAGTTCATCAGCCCGGCGCGGCGCACACCGTAACGGCGCTCGCAGGCTCGCCTGAAGGTGCGGCGGTCGTGGGGACGCCAACACGAGCCGCCGGCGAGCCTGGGGGCGCGGGGTGCGGCACGGCGCCAGCCTGGGGTCGACGAGCGGACGCTGGGCAGTGTCCGCGGTGCGCACATTCCGGCTGAGCAGACGCCAGCCGGCCCTCCTGGTCCGCCCCGTTCGGTCGCCAGGGCGCCTTCAGGCTGGCCCAAGGCTTCCTCTGCACACCCGGCTGGCGAACTGCGGACGCGGCGTGCGATGGTGCGGGCATGACGCATCAGGCCTGGACCCACCACGAGGCGGTCATCAACCACGTGCGGCTGCACTACGTGCAGGCCGGTCCTGAAGACGGGCCGCTGGTGGTGCTGCTTCACGGCTTCCCGGAGTTCTGGTACAGCTGGCGTCACCAGCTGCCCGCGCTGGCAGCGGCGGGATTCCGGGTGGTGGCGCCGGACCTGCGCGGCTACAACCGCTCGGAGAAGCCGCCTGGGGTGGCCGCCTACCGGCTGCGTCAGCTGGTCGCGGATGTGCGGGCGTTGATCGTCCACCTCGGGTCCCCGACCGCCGCGCTGGTGGGCCACGACTGGGGCGGGGTGATTGCCTGGGCCGCGGCCATGCGGCATCCGGAGGTGGTGTCGCGGCTGGCGATCCTGAACGCCCCACACCCTGGCGCGTATCGCCGGGAGTTGCGGCGCAATCCGGCGCAGTGGCGCCGATCATGGTACGTGCTGGCCGTTCAGCTGCCCGTGGTGCCGGACGCGCTGGGCCGGCTGCTGCGCGTCCGGATCGGCGCGCTGCTGCGCCGCAGCTCGGTCCGCCCGGACGCCTTCACCGACGAGGATGTCCGGGCCTATATCCACGCGCTTGGTCAGCCGGGCGCCCTCACGGCCAGCCTCAACTACTACCGCGCGCTGCTGCGCTTTCCTGGGGACATGCCGCTGATGCCCATTCCAGCCCGCACCCTGGTGATCTGGGGCGCGCAGGATGTGGCGCTGGTGCCGCAGCTGAGCGAGGGCCTGGACCGCTGGGTACCGCACGTGCAGGTGGAGCGGCTGCCTCAGGCGAGCCACTGGGTCCAGCACGACGCACCAGAGGTGGTCAGTCGGCTGCTGATCGACTTCCTCACCTGAAGGCGCCTCAGCGGGCGCGCGGTCCGGGCCGCCGGATCCCCTCGCCCGCCGGGGCCGCCTCTGTGCCCTCGCCTGATGGGGGACGGCGGTGTGCGGCTGAACGTCCGGGCACACGGGATGCGGCGGGAGGTGTCACGGGGGCGGCCTGTTTGGGCTTTCACGGCCCCCAGGGCCGCCTGGACGGCCGCCGACGGTACAGGGCGTCCAGTCGAGTCGCGCGTCGCCGGCTTCGGTGCATGACTCTTTGGGGTGGTCCAGGTTCCGTCGCCTCGCCGCCCACCGTTGCTGCGATGGTCAGATGGGCCTTCAGGGGGCGGGGAGCGGCCGGCCACGGCCCATGACCCGAGGCCTGACCCAGGCTCCGGACACCGACCCCCCCGCAGCACAGACAAGCAACTGGGCCACGCCGGGATTCAGCTCAGTTCGTCTTCGGTCGGGGCCTGGAAGACCCGCATCCACCCGCGCAGTGTCGAGGCAGGAATCTGGAAGGTGCCCTCCGGCCGCTGCGCATTTCGCTCCTCCAGTCGGGACAGCAGCACCGCTTCAGGGGCGTTCAGAAAGTGCACCTTGCATGCCGCGTTCAGCGCCGAGGCCCGGGCCCGGTAGGCGTCGCGTTCGCTTCGGCCCCAGAGGCCGTAATCGAGAATCACGTTCGTGCCGAGTTGCAGCGCCCTCGCCGCCACGTCCCACAACAGCGCTTCGATCAGCTGATGCCGCGCGTCGTGCTCCGGGTGCACCGTATCCAGGGTGAAATCATGCCCGAACAGGCGAATATGCCATTCGTCCAACGTGAACCGCATGGCGGACTGCTCCTGTTCCAGTCTTTTTGCGTAGGTGGTCTTGCCGGCACAGGGCAGACCGACAATCAGGTGCAAGGTCACCATCCGTCGTTACCTCAAGATTCAGGTCAGAGTGGGCCGAGCCGCTCGCCGTGACGTGGTCACGCGGGCGGCAGTGACGGGTCTCCAGCATCACGCGAGGGTGGGCATCGCCTGACCATACCACCCTGACCGACCGGCGGGGGCTGCAGGACGGCGATGAACGTCCTGCACGACCGCACATTCCGTGCTTGCGTTCCCAGGTCAGAATTCCTGTTCTCGCCCGTCCGCGTCAGGCGGCCCATTAGGCGCCCTTCCAGATGCTGCCGACCAGAGAGGATCTTCGGCCACTCCTCCAGGTCCTGATCGGCCGATGCTCAGGGCTGCCGCAGTGCAGTTCGGAACGTTCAGCACGACCCATCTGCGTTGGGCGGCCCCGGCCACTCGGGAGGCCGCAGCAAGGCATCGCCGGAGGGGGGCCGTGCTGCCGAGACGTCAGGAGGAGCGCGACGTCCTGGCGACCGACGCCCAGGTGGAGGGCCGCCCGGAATGCGGCGTCCATCTAGGACAGCCTGCCCACCCTGCGGAGGCGGCTCGATCGTCGGCACCCACCCTTGACTTCAAGCGCTTGAAGTTTGTTGTACTGCTCCCATGACCCTCATGACGATTCAGGACGCGGCGCGGCGCAGTGGGCTGAGCGAGCCGACCGTGCGCTATTACGAAGACATCGGGCTGATCGGGCCCGTCGCCCGTGAAGCCAGGAGCGGACACCGGCGCTACGGCGAACAGGATCTCGACACCCTGCAGGTGCTGGCCTGCCTGCGCGCCATGGGCATGCGCATCGAGGACATGCGCACCTACCAGGCCAACCGCCTGCTCGGACCGCCCGCGTCTGGTGAGCAGCGCGACCTGCTGCTGCGCCACGCGCAGCGCGTCGAGACCGAGATCACCACGCTGCGCGTGCACCTGGAGTACCTGCGGGCCAAGGCGCAGCTGTGGGACGCACGTGCCCGTGATGATGCCGCTGATGAGGCTGAAGCGGCAGCGCGCGTCCAAGCGATGCTCCCGAGTCTGCAGGCGGTGGTGCGGTGAGCCCGGTCCTGGTCACGGGCGCATCCGGGTACCTCGCCACACGGTTGATCGCGGACCTGCTGCTGGGCGGGGCCGAAGTGCGCGCCACGGTCCGGTCTGCCGAGGCCGGAGCCCGCGTACGCGAGGCCATGCGCCGTGCGGGTGCGCACCACGCGGGCCTTGACCTGGTCGTCGCGCGCCTGGACGCGGATGAGGGCTGGTCCAAGGCGGTGTCCGGCGTCGACAGCATCTATCACCTGGCCTCTCCGATGGTTCAGGACGCGAACCCGGAAGAGGTGGTGAGACCGGCGCGCGATGGCACCCTCCGCGTCCTGCGCGCCGCACGCGGCAGCGCCGTGCGGCGCGTCGTCATGACCTCGTCTTTTGCGGCCATCGGGTACTCCCCCAAACCCGTCCGTGACTACACCGAGGCCGACTGGACGGACCCGGATACCCCTGGGCTGGCCCCCTACCCGCAGTCGAAGGTGGTGGCGGAGCGTGCCGCCTGGGACTTTATTGAGCGCGAGGGGACGGGCCTGGAGTTGGTGGTCATCAATCCAACGTGGGTCGCCGGACCGACCCTGACCACGCAGGTGCGGTCATCGCTGCAGTTCTTTGCGGCGATGCTGGACGGGACGATGGCCGCTGTGCCGCGGCAGCGCTTCGGCATTGCGGACGTGCGGGACGTGGCCGCCTTGCACATCACGGCGATGGCCGCGCCGCACGCCGCTGGGAAGCGCTACCTGGCGCTTGCCGATGGGCCGACGATCACCTTTCTCGACGTCGCCCGGGTCCTGCGTGACCGTCTGGGGCCGCTCGGACAGCGGGTGCCTACGGAGCAGGTGCCCGGCGACGACCCGCCCCCGCTGGTCATCCACAACGACCGCGCGAAGCGGGAACTCGGCTTCCGACCCCGTTCCGCTGAAACCACCATCATCGAGACGGCCGAGAGCTTACGTGACCTCGGCCTGCTGCACAGCCACGGCTAACTTCCGGGTCACCCGTGGCCGGTCGCACCCGCTGACGACGGACCGGAAGTTCACGGTCTCCAGGGCATGATCAGATGTCTCCCCTGCGCCTTTGCACAGGCCCGCGCGGCTGGCTGAAGGGCGGCCTGGAGACCGCGACTCGGGCCGCCCAGGAGAACCGAGCTGGCCTGACGGCCTTCTGAACTGGTGCCCGTCAAACAGGAAAAAGGCGACCCACGGGTCGCCTTTGATGTTGAACAGTATATCGTCTTATGCACCCGCGGTCAATGGCATGCAGGTTCAGCGTGGGAGACGAGCAGGCTCAGGACCGGCCCGGGCAAGGGAGAGGATTCCCGGCTCCTCTCCGGAAGAGCCAGCAGCGGAAGGCGCTCAAGCGCTGGCCGTCCTGCACCTTTCGGAGGACGACTCCTTGTGACGTCCGCGCCTATGGTGGGCCGGTGACGATCATCCCCTCGGTGCTCCCGCCCGCCGGCTCCACGCGGGGAGGCCCGCGTATTCTGCTGCTGGACGTGCTGCGGGGCGTGTCGCTGCTGGGGATCGCCGGGCTGAATGCGCCCGTCGTCCTCCACCTGCGCGTCACGGCCACGGACCCCGAAGCCCTGATGTTGGTGCACTGGTCGGACGTGCTGCTGCGGGATCATTTCTTTCCGCTCTTCTCGTTGCTGTTCGGCGTGACCTTCGCCCTGCTGATGATCCGTGCTGGCCGCGCCGGTGAATCGGCCCTGCCGCTGCTGCTCCGCCGCTTCGGCCTGCTCGCGCTCTTCGGGCTGCTGCACCGCCTGCTGCAACCGGGGGAGGTACTGCTGCCGTACGCGATCTGCGGCCTGCTGCTGCTGCCGTTCCGGCACGTCCGCGTTCCGCTGCTGCTCGGCCTGGCCGCCCTGCTGGTGCTGGCTGCCCTGTGGACGAGTCCGGTGCTGCTGACGCCGGCGATGGTCCTGCTGGGTGTGGCGTTCGGACGCCTGGAGGTCTTCTCGGCACGCTGGCCGGTCCGGCCGGTCCTGCACCGCGTGGTTCCTCCGCTGACCCTGCTGACCCTGGCCCTGACCGTGGCCGTTCATGTGCTGCTGGGGCACCCGCGCCGGTTGCTGGTCGTGGCCGGGTATGACCTGGACGTCGTGACCCTGAATGGCCTGGTGAGCGCGGCGGCGTTGATGACCGGGCTGTGGCTGCTGTTGATTCGCCGCCCTGCCCTGCCGCAGGCGCTTCGGCCGCTCGCCCTGCTGGGCCGGATGAGCCTGAGCAACTACGTCCTGCAGACGCTGGTGTTCGTGGCGCTCGCTGTGGTCGGCTGGCGCGATGGCCCGTACCGGCTGGTCGTGCCGGCCTGCCTGCTGGCCTACGCGGCGAACTTCGCGTTGAGCACCTGGTGGCTCGCGCGGCGCCCGGTGGGTCCGCTCGAGTGGCTGTGGCGCTGGGGCAGCACGCTGCGCCGGCCCAGCTGAACGGTGGTGGCCGGTCGCGGGGCGTCTTCTGTCGCAGTGTCCCTGATCGGCACCATTGTTGGCGACCGGCGCCCCTCCGCATGCCGGACCGGGTCGGATCAGCGTGCGGCGCGACCGTCCATCACGCCCCTTGTGGCCGCCAGGGTTCTCTTGGTCTTCCGCCCGGACGTCACGATGAGTGTGGCGTGCCTTCGGCCTACGGCAGGCGCTTCATGCGCCACGTTTGATGATGGGCTTTGGGGGCAGCGGCGTTGGAGCTGCACGCGGCCGCTGGTGTCCTTCAACGACGCCTGTTCGGGGCGGCCCTGCTTTGTCAGCGGTCCTCGATCGAGAGATCGGCGTCGCTCACGTGAACGCCAGTCTGCTGCGTCAGCATGGCCGCAAAATTCGGCAGCACCCGGTCGCCCACCCAGCCTGCCGGATTCCACACGTCGGCGCGGAGCAGCGCCCGCGCGCAGTGCAGGAACGCCTCCTGCACCGTGATCACCACCAGCGCGCGCGGCCACTGGTCTTTGTAGGCGAAGCGCGCCAGGAGCGCCGGGTCGCGGGTCAGCTGCGCGGTGCCGTTCACCCGGAACACCTCGTTCACGCCGGGGACCAGGAACAGCAGGGCCACCTGCGGATGGTGCAGGATGTTGCGCAGGCTGTCGATCCGGTTGTTGCCGGGGCGGTCCGGCAGGATCAGCGTCTGTTCGTCCTCCACGAACACGGTCTGGCCGGGATCGCCGCGCGGTGAGCAATCGAGGCCATCTGCGCCACGGGTCGCCAGTACCGCCAGGGGGGAGTGCGCGATGATGCGCGCGAAGTCGGCATCAATGCAGGGCATCACCTTGTTTTTGACCAGGACGCTGGGCGGGCGATAAAGCGGGGCCAGATCGTCGGCCGTGGAGATCAGGTGGGCGGGATCGAGCTGCATGGGGGGGCGCTCCTGTCGTGCTTCAGGTGAGGCGTTCAGTGGAGATGGGGGAGCAGCGTCAGCATGGCGCCGAGCTGGGCCTGGACCGTCTTGCGGATGGGAATGGGCGTGTGTGGCAGGTTGATCTCGATGTCGGTGATCCACCGGTCCAGGTGCTGCTGGAGTTCAGCTTGAGCGGCCGTGAGGGTCCCGGAATCACCCAGTGCGCGCTGGGCAGTCAGGGCGCGGTCGAGCATGCTCGCCATCAGGATTTTATAGAAGGCCGAGACGTACAGCGCGTCGGCCCATTGCGCCACCGTGGCGGGCACCAGGGTGGCGGCGTCATTCAACGCCCACTGCCGCTGGCTCTCGATGGCGTTGGCGCCCGAGCGGATAAAGCCGCTGGACGCCCGCCAGAAGCGCGAGTCCAGCGTCATCTCCGGCTCGATGCGGTCCAGGAGGCCGGTCAGCGCTTCGCTGATCTCGGTGTCGTGGTCGAGGCCGGCGAGCAGCACCTCACGGCGCGTGATGGGCAGTTTCGTCTCGTCCGCCACCGCCGGCGCCTGGAAATACGGCAGTTCGGTGATCAGCGTCACGGCGCCCTCAAGGCCGACGCTCTTCAGGTAATCGACGCTGGAGCCGCCGCCGTGCATCATCGCCACCGGGTCGATGTCGGTGTACGTCTCGTAGTACTCGTAGGCGTCTGGAACGCTGAGCATCCCGAAGATGGCCGGCGCGTGCTGCTCGGCCCACGGCACCTCCGGTTCGCCTTTGGAGAGAAACAGCCCCAACGCTTCGGGAATCCGGTAGAAGCCCGGGTACGCGGCGGGCACGTCGCTGCTGAGGTAGTAGTACACGCCGCCAAACCCCGCGTTGTGCAGCGAGTACACAAAGGACGGCCGGGTGTCCTGCAGCGCGGCCATCAGGGCCTGCGTTTCGGGAATGGGCGCGTCCCAGGTGTAGCGCTTGTACGAGATCGGAAAGGTCCACTCCACCTGCTCTTCGCCCCGCGGACGGTAGAAGGACCGGGCGTACGCCCGCACCGTGAACGGCCCGGCGAACCACCCCTCGTTCAGCCGCGTTCCGTCCGGGTCCACGCAGGGCAGCAGGTGCCAGGTGTATGCCCCGCGTAGGCGCTCATCCTTCAGCAGGGCCTCGACCAGAAACTGCACCAGCATCGCCCCGATCGGTTCGTTGGGGTGCGGGCAGGCGTACAGCAGCGCCGATTTCGGCCCGTGCCCGATGGAGAGCATGGGAATCGGCTCGCCGTCGGTGGAGTGGCCCACCTCCCGGTACGTCGCCAGGTCTGGATGTTCGCGCGCTGCACGTCGAACCGTTTCGAACAGCTCGTCGACCGTGAGAAAGCGGTCGTAGTGCGGGACTTGCTCCAGATACGCTTCGATCGCCTTCGGCTGATGGTTCATATCGCGCCTCACAGGAGTGGCTGGAGCAGAGGAAGCGCCGCCTCGCTCACCCAGGTCCAGCGGTGAGCATTCGGGAGACAGCGGTGAACAGGAACACGTCCGCGTGGACGGCCGGGGACGCCCCCGGGGACGGCGCTCAACTGCTGCGAGGATCCAGCGCCTGGCGCAGCCCGTCGCCCAGGAAGTTGAAGCTCATCACGATCAGCATGATCGCGAGGCCCGGCCAGAAGATCAGCAGCGGCGTTTGCAGGATGAAGTTCTTGCCCTCGCTGATCATGGTGCCCCACTCCGGGGTGGGCGGCTGAACGCCCAGGCCCAGGAACCCGAGCGCGGCCAGCGACAGGATCGCCTGCGGAATGCCGAAGGTGGCGGCGACGAGAATGGGCGTGACGCTGTTGGGCAGGATATGCCGGAACATGATGCGCCCCACCCCGGAACCGGTGGCGCGCGCCGCCTCCACGAATTCGCGTTCCCGTAAGGTCAGCACCTGGGCGCGCACCAGCCGGGTGTACACCGGCCAGCTCACCAGCCCCAGCACCCACACCACGTTGAAGATGCTCGGCCCCAGCACCGCAATCACCGCCACCACCAGCACCAGGAAGGGAAAGGCGAAGAAGATCTCGACCAGGCGCATGATCAGCACATCCACCCACCCGCGCGCGTACCCCGCCCACAGGCCGAGCAGCGTGCCCAGCGCCGCCGAGATCGCCACCACCACCAGGCCCGCCGTCAGGGAGATCCGCGACCCGTAGATCAGCCGCGCGAGCGTGTCCCGCCCGAAGTTGTCGGTGCCGAGCAGGTGCCCGCCCCGGCCCGGCGGACCAAACGCATGCGCGAGATCGAGCTTCAGCGGATCATGTCCGGCCACCACCGGCGCGAACAGCGCCGCGAGGTAGAACGCCGCGATCACCACCGCCCCCGCCACGGCGAGCCGGTTGCGCGCGAACAGCCGCCAGGTGCGGCGGACCGGTCGCCGACGTCACGGGCACCGCCGAGGCGTTACTCATAACTGATCCTCGGGTCGATCCAGGTGTACAGCACGTCGGTGAGCAGCACCACCAGCACGAACAACGCCGCGAACACCAGCACCGCACCCTGAATCATCGGCAGGTCGCGCTGCGTGATGGCGTTGATGGTGAGCACGCCCATGCCCGGCCACGAGAAGATGGTCTCGATGATGACCGCCCCGCCCAGCAGCCCCCCGAACTGCAGGCCCGCGGTCGTGACCAGCGGCAACGCCGCGTTGCGCAGCGCGTGCCGGAACAGCACGCGGTACTGGCCCACGCCCTTGGCCCGCGCGGTCCGGATGTAATCCTCACCCAGCACGTCCAGCAGCGCGTTCCGTGTCAGGCGGGTCAGGATGGCGGTCAGCTCCGCGCCCAGCGTGACGGCCGGCAGGATCAAAAAGCTCAGGAACGGCCACACGCCCTGACTGAGGTTGCCGAGCCCGCCCCCGCCCAGCGGCAGCCAGCGCAGCTTGAGGCTGAAGAGGACCAGCAGCAGCAGGCCCAGCCAGAAGCCGGGCATCGCGACGCCCAGCACGCTCACCAGCGACGCGAGATAGTCCACCGCGCTGTGGGGACGCGCGCCCGCCAGCACCCCCATGACCACCGCAACGGTCAGGGCGAAGAGCAGCGACGAGGCGGTCAGCACCAGCGTGTTGGGCAGCGCCGCCAGAATCTGCGCGCTGACCGGCTGCCCGAACACGATGGAGCTGCCCAGATCGCCGTGCAGCAGCCGGACCAGGTAGTGCAGGTACCGCGTGAACCACGGCTCACCCAGGCCGAGTTCCGCCTTGATGTGCGCGAGGCCCTCGGGGTTGGCCGCGCCGGAACTCAGCGCCAGGCTCAGGTAGTCGCCCGGGGCGAAGGCCAGCAGCGCGAACGTCAGGAAGCTGATGCCCAGCAGCACCGGAATCATCAGCAGCAGCCGCTTGACGAGAAAGGTCAGCATGGCGCCGGGCGGTCCATCCGGTTCACCGTCACTTGCTGATCGTGACGTTGTTGCTGGGCGACACCAGTTTCAGGTTGGCGAACGCCGGGTAGAAGTCCTGGACGTTCTTGCCCACCACCGCGTACCCCTTTTCGAAGTACAGCGGGATCGCCACCTTGTCCTTCATGATCAAGCGCTGCGCCTGCTTCCACTGCGCGGCCCGCTGCGTGGCGTTGGGGTTCACCAGCGCTTTGGCGAACAGGGCGTCGACCTCGGCGTTCTTGTACATGTGGGTGTTGGACGACCCGATGTTGTCGCCGCCGAACAGCGCGTACAGGCCGGTGGTGGCCGCGAAACTGTAATCGAAGAACAGGCCGGTGTTGTTGCCCTTGCCGAGGTCGGAGGCCCACACCGCCACGTCCTGCTGCAGGATGCGCGCGTCGATGCCGAAGTCCTTGAGCTGCGTCACCAGGATGGTGAGCACCCGCACCTGCGACCCGGCGATGGTCTTGAGGTCAAAGGAGAGCGGCTTGCCGTCCTTGGCCCACAGGCCCGCGGCGTTCTTGGCGTAGCCGGCCTTGGTCAGCTCGGCGGCGGCCGCTTTGGGATCGTAGCTCCACAGGTTCTTGAGGCTGGGATCGTAGCCGAACGGCACCCACGGCGGCACCTGGCCATACGCGCGGATGGCGTTGGTGCCCAGCACCGACTTGTAGGCCCCATCGATGTCCATGGCTTTGGAGATGGCGTCGCGGACCGCGAAGTCGTCGAACGGGGCGGTGCGCACGTTGAAGCCGAGTCCCCGGTACGACCCCGGTCCCTCGATCAGCTTGACGGTGGGCTGCTGCGCGAGCTGGTTGGCCGAGTCGACGTTCAGGAGGTAGGAGACGACGTCCACGCGGCCGCCCTGCACGGCCAGGGTGGCCACGGTCGGGTCCGGCAGGTAGATGAACTGCACCTGCCCGAGTTTGGTGGGGAGCCAGTAGCTGGGGTTGCGGTCGAGGGTGATGGTGCCGTTGGGCGTGTACGGACGCAGGGTGAAGGGGCCGGAGCCGACCGGGGACTTGGCGAAGCCCGCCTCGCCGAGCTTCTCGACGCCCTCGTGCGGCACGATGGCGACGCGCGAGAGGCGGTTGGGGTCACTGACCAGCAGGGGATTGGGTTTGCCGGTCTTGATCTCCACCGTGTAGGGGTTCACGGCGCGGACGCTCGCGATGTCCCCCAGCGTGAAGAGCGTGCTGGTCTTGATGAAGCGGTTGATGGAGTACACCACGTCGGCGGCGACCACCTCGCGGCCCTTGCCCTTGGCGAACACCGCGTTGCCGTCCTGAAATTTCACGCCGTGGCGCAGGTTGAACACCCAGGTGGTGCTGTCGGGCGCGCTCCAGCTGGTCGCGAGCAGCGGTTTGACCTGCACCTTCTGGTCGGTGTAGACCAGCGTGTCGAAAATCTGCGAGCTCACATTGATTTCGTCGTCCGAGGCGGGTTTGAACGGGTCGAGCTGCTTGACCGCGCTGTACGCGATCCGCAGGGTCCCGCCGCTCTGGGCGAGAGCGCCCGGCATCAGCAGGAGGGTGAGCGCACCCGCAAAGGTCGTGATTCTCGGGCTGAACATAGTGTGCCTCCAGAACGGTGGTGGAACGCCTGACCTCCCGACCACGGGGGTGTGCCGCCCTGTTCACCTGCAGGGACCCAGGCGGCTCAGCACACGGCGCGGCGGGAGAGGCGGACTGGGGGGCTTCCTCGTGTGGAGCACGGCTTCAGCAGCGCGGCAGACACCCAACTCCCGCACCCGCTTCATCTCCTCCTTTCCGTTCTCACTGCTGCGTAGCTTAGGTGCGGCGCGACCGGCCGTGGTGCACCGTTTTGTTGGTTGAGACGTGGTATGAAAATTGTTCATGAGGGAGCCGACGTTGGCGCAGCTGCGGGCGTTCATGATCGCCGCTCAGCGGGGCAGTGTGAGCGCCGCTGCCATCGAACTTGACCTGACGCAGTCCGCCGTCAGCCACGCGATCCATTCGCTTGAAACGCAACTCGGCACCGTGCTGCTCGAACGTCATGGCCGCGGCGTGCACCCCACCGAGGTGGGCACGCGGCTGCTCCCCCTGGTCGAACAACTCGCCGCACTGATGCACGTCATTGTCACCACGGCCAGCACGACCAGCCCCCTGGAAGGCACCGTCAGCATCGCTGCCTTTTCCAGTCTCGCCCGCCACCTGCTGCCGCAGGCGCTCACCCGCCTGGCCCTGGAACATCCTGCGCTCACCATTGTGGCCAGTGACCATTACCCGGAACGACACTCGGTGATCCGGGCGGTGCAGCAGGGCCAGGCCGACATCGGGCTGACTCAACTGCTGCCAGGAATGAACCTGGTGGCCCAGAAGTTGGGGGAAGATCCGTATGTCATCGTGGCTCCGGAACACTGGGCCCTGCAGGACCTGTTCAAGCGCCCGTATATTCATCTGGGTCCACCCCATGACGTGTGGTTACTCGACGCGCTTGCCCGGCACGGCGTGCTGCTCAAACCCGTGCTTCACCTGTCCACCGAAGCCGCCCTCCTGGCCCTCGTGCTGACGGGCCTGGGCTACACGATTCTTCCCCAGCTCACGCTGCCGGAACTCCCCCCTGCCCTGAAGGTGCACCCACTGCCTCATCCGGTGAAACGCATCTACGGCATGGTCACAAAAGCGGACGCCATGGCCCCGGGGATTCGAGCGGTCATGGCGGTCCTCGGTCAGATCCCAGGCCATCCAGATTGACCAACCACCACAGTGGGCCGGTCCGGCCTCGTTCAGCGCCGCCTTGCCCCTCACGGACGTGGCTCAGGTGTCCGGTGGAGCGCCGTGGACCGTCGCGGCCAGACGCCACGGTCAAACGGAGAATGTCCAGCCAGAACCCCGAACGAGCTGGTGCCTCACGCAAGGAGCGGTCGAGGGCCTGGGGCGTCCACGCACGCGGACCTGAGCCCTGCTGAGACGCCGGGACCCGCACTCCCCCGGACCGGCTCGCTCCGGTCAACGCCCCCCATCCGGCTGAGGGGCCAACGCGTCAGGTGAGGGCCTCGGCCAGCGCCACGATGATGCCCGCGGGGCCGCGCACGGAGCACAGCCGGTCCCGGTACTGGGCCACTTCGCCGATCAGTTCAGCGCCGTGGGCACGCAGGCGTGCGACCGTGTCTTCAACGCGCTCCACCTCGAACATGACGCTGCGCAGGCCCGGTGCGTTCGGGGGCGCCACGGCCGGGTGCAGCTCCACCAGCTCCGGCTGCCGGAATTTCGTCAGCTCGAGCCGACCTTGCCCGTCCGGGGTCTGCATCATCACGATCTCGACCTGAACCCCAGCCAACCCGTTCACCTGGTCCACCCAGTCCCCCTCAACCTGCGCTGTGCCGGCGGGCTTCAGGCCGAGGGCATTGAAGAAGGCGATGGCACCCTCCAGTTCGTCGACAACCACGCTGACGTGGTCCATTCGCTTGATCGTCATGCTCCTCCTGGGATTGCCCCCGGCTTGATCCGGCGGTCTGGCGGTGAGACGGTGGGACGTGCGGACATGAGCCGGCTCGGTCACAGCTCACCGGCAGGCCCGTCTCTGTCACCGGCAGTCCACTCACCCGGGGTCGACCGCAGCGCAGGACGCGTGCAGGAGCGCCGTGAGGTTCCGTGAACATCAACCGCATCACCCCGCCACAGGGTGCACAGGGGGCCTGGGTCAGCTGTACCGGGAAGGTGCGATCCAGGGCGGGCAGCTCGCGGGTCCGCAAGGTGACGACGTCTGAGCGGTTCCCCTGGCGGGGAGCGTCAGGGCACAAGCCTGCACGCTGGAGCGTTGCCGAGGAGAATGCCCCTCGTCCCGCCTCCCCTGGGGCGGAACCTGTTCGGGCAGGGCCTGATGGGCGCCCGGGCGACGCTGCAGCCGGCAGCGGAACGGACCATCCCCCTCGAACCTCCCGCGTGGACCACACCACCCGGACCGCACGCTGGATTCGACGTCCGGTCCAATGAGCGCTCATGGCGGAGGCTGTCACATGCCTGGCTGAACCGCGAGCAGGGAGGTTACGGGCCCGGCTTGTCCGGCAGCATCGCGTGGCCCTGCAGCACCCGCACGCATCCGCCCCCCACGCGGGCGCGGATGCCGTCCGGGGTGCGTTGCGCCGTGGTTCGCAGCAGGCTGGGGCGGCCCATCTCGACGCCCTGGAGGATCTCCCATGCCCCGCTGATGGCTCCCGAACGGTGCAGCAGGAAGCCGGCCAGGGGCGTCGCCGCGCTGCCGGTCGCGGGATCCTCCCAGGTGCCGGTCAGTGGGGAAAACATTCGGGTGCGCAGGCGTGACCCGTCGCGGCGATAGAGATACAGCGAAAGCAGACCGCCGAGCTCGGGGGTCGCGGCCACCGCGCGCCGGAAGGCCGCAAGATCGGGCGTGGCGGCGGCCAGTGCCGCCTCGGTGACCTCCACCAGCACCCGTGGGTTGCCGCCATCCGAAGCCAGGGTCGGCGGGTGACGAACGGTCACGATCCCGTCCGGCGAGATGCCAGCACACTCGGCCACCAGGCCGGGCGGCAGCGCCCCACCGATCCTCAGCGGCTGCGGGGCGGCGATGGTGGCCCCCGTCGCGGCGCCCCGAGCATCGTGGTCGACCTGCACGTCCACCAGGCCCGCGGGCACCTCGAAGCGCAGCAGACCGTCGCGCGACCGGTCGGCCAGGACGAAGCCGGTGCCGACCATGGGATGCCCGGCGAAGGGCATCTCGGCGGTGCGGTTGAAGATGCGCACGCGGGCGGTGCTCCCGGGATGTTCGGGCGGGAGGACGAAGGTGGTCTCGGACAGGTTGAGCTCGGCCGCCAGCGCCTGCATCTCGCCCTCAGTCAGACCGCGCGCGTCCGGAAAGACCGCCAGCGGGTTGCCGCCGAATGGCCGGTCCGTGAAGACGTCCACCGTGACGAACGGCGCGGTGCCCATCAGCGGGCGCCCCGCCGCGCCCGGCTGAGTTCGGGTTTCAGCCCGGAGACACCTCCCCAGGCCAGACGACCGCGGGGGCCGTGGCTGGTGGAGGTCCGCACCATGACCTGCTGTGGGTGACCTTCGGTGCCGGGGACAGCTTGACCTGTGGCCTGACGAAGCGCTGCTCCGTGGAGCCCCCGCTTCAACGGGTGCCTTCGTGCCGACCGCCTCGCCCGCTCCGTTCGCCGATGGACGGCGGTGACGCTGCCGTCCCTGGCGTTGCCACCAGACACAACGCTCAGCAGGTGGCTTCGCTCGAACGCCACGGACACGCCTCCTTGCCCTCACTCCTCTGGTTGCTCGCGACGCAGCGTCCGTCGAGTTCCGTCATATGCGCACTGTAGCGCTCCTTGTCATCCTGCACGGCTGCCTCAGCGCGGCTCGGCATGGTGTCCTCACGGCCGAACACGCGGTGCAGGCCGAGCGGTTGCCGTGGAGCCACCGTGCTCCCTTCGACCGGATGCTGGTGGCCCAGGCGCACGTGGAACGCTGTCCGCTGGTCACGATGGACGAACACATCCGGGCGTTTCCACGTGCGCCCCTCCACGTCTGGGCCTGAGCTCCTCCCGGCACGGCCGTGGGCGTTGCCGCCGCTCAAGCGCTCCTCTGAAGCCGGTTCAGGTCCGCGCTCTATGCTGAGCGCCATGCCACCGCTCCCTCCGCCTGCGGCGCCCGGGCGCTGGTCCGCACTCGCCCGGCTGTCCACCGGTGTGTTTTTCACCATGGCGCCGTGGTTCTCGGCGGCCGCGCTGCTGCCGCAGTTGCGCGACCGGTGGGCGCTGACGGACGTCGCTTCCTCCGGGTTGACCCTGGCCGTCCAGCTCGGGTTCGTGCTGGGCGCGGTCCTGAGCGCCGCGCTGAACCTCGCGGACCGCGTGACGCCTCAGCGGCTGATGCTGTGGGGCGGCCTGATCGCGGCCGCCACCAACCTGGGCCTGCTGCTGGCCGGGGGCCTGGGCACCGCCGCTGTACTGCGCGCGCTGACCGGCGCGGCGCTGGCGCTGGTGTACCCCGCGGCGCTCAAGGCCATGTCCGCCTGGTTCGTCACGGGTCGCGGGGTCGCGCTCGGCGTGATGGTGGGCGGGCTGACCCTCGGCTCGGCGCTGCCGCACCTGATCAACGGTCTGGGCGGCGCGAGTCCGCGGCTGGTGATCGTGACGACCAGTGTGCTGGCGGCGCTGGGCGGCCTCATCGCCGCAGACGTTGCGGAGGGGCCGGGGCGCTTCCCGGCGGCGGCCTTTCAACCGGCGCAGGCCTGGCGGCTGCTCCGCGGCCGGGGCCTGCAGCTGGCCACCCTCGGGTACCTGGGGCACATGTGGGAGCTGTACGCGATGTGGGCGTGGTGCGCTGCCTTCTTCACCGAGGTGCTCCCCCATCACGTGGCCGGCGGGCACCGCGAGGCGGCGCTGGCCACCTTCGCGGTGGTGGGCATCGGGGCGCTCGGCTGCGGTCTGGGCGGCGTCCTGGGCGACCGCTGGGGCCGAACCCGCCTGGTGCTGCTGGCCCTGAGCTGCTCCGGCGGGTGCGCGCTGGTCCTGGCCGGACTGCTGCTGGCGCACGCCCCGCCGCTGGCGCTGCTGGCCGTGAGTCTCGTCTGGGGCTTCTGGATCATCGCGGATTCTGCTCAATTCTCGGCAATCACCAGCGAAATCAGCGACCCCGCCTACGTCGGCACGGCCCTGACCGCGCAATTGGGGCTGGGTTATACCCTGACGGCCGTGAGCATCGCGCTGGTGCCGGTCCTGGAGCGTGCCGGCGGCTGGCCCGCCGTCTTCGCGGTGCTGGCCCTGGGCCCGGCGGTCGGCGGCGTGGCGATTCACCGGCTGTCCAGACGGGCGGAGGCCCGCCGGATCGCCGGTGGACGACGGCTGAAGGCGCCCCATGGATCTGACCGCCGGGTCCACCCGGCCGCGCTGGTGACGCTCTGGCCCACTGTCCCGGTGGAAGCCCCCGCCGCCTGAAGAGAAGCAGGACCTCCGCGGCCCACGGATCCAAGTGGACCCTGACCCGGAACGGCGGGACGTGCGCCGCTCCGGTGAATGCTGCCGTTTGAAGAACGGACGCCCGGCCAGCGGGCAGAGAACCGTCACCGGTTGGACCGCCTGGCTCACGGTGGCGTTGTCCGCAGTAACCCGGTTCGGTTGGAAGCCCATCCGACCGTGACGGCGCGGGTACGGGGGCCCTGACTGGGGCCACCTGCAGCCGCGTTTTCTGACGCGCTGCGGCCTTCGGGTGGCGCGCCGAGGCGTTCCTGGACCGGCAGGTGACCGCCAAAATGCCAGTCGAGAAGCCAGGCGTGAGGCATGTGTGGCGGCGCACCGGCCCGAGGCGTGCCAGGATGCAGCGTGGACGATCACGCCCAAGCCAACGCCGCGTTCATCCGCGCCCTGCTCGCGGAACTGGACGCCGCGACCGCACCTGAAGCCCCCCGGCAGCCGGCAGCGCCAGAGCCACCACGGGGCAACGCGCCGGAGCCAGTCAGGGAAGTGTCAGAGCCGGGTTCCTACGGTGAGGCATGTACCGCGCCGAACTCATCGTGAACAACGACGTTCAACCCCTCGGCAGCTTCCCGACCGCCCCGCAAGCTCGGCTGCACTGCTTCAGACACATGCAGGGTCTGCTGAAGCTCCATTGGTACGAGGTCGAGGACGAGATGTGGGTGGCGTACCCTGCGCACGGCCGGGAGTTCCGCGTTCGTCAGATCGACGAGCGTGACGGTGCTCAGCGCCAGCGCGGGCGCTCACCGCTGGATGGCCACCGGCCGGTGGCCTGAACCTTCATCGGAAGCGCTCCCTTCTGCGGGCAGGGTCACAAACATGACGTGAGGGCAGGCCAGACGAGTTCAGGCGTCAGGTGGACCCTGCCTGGGTGCCGGTCGTGTGAACTGTCGTCAGAACCGGGTTGGGTGGGCGAGACCACCGGACGTGGATGGCCAGCCCCAGGGACGGGCAGGTGCGGGCCGCGTCAGCGCGGATTGGGCAAGGTTGAAGTTCCGTGATGGCAGCGGAGCTGACCACGGTCCCTCAGGCCGCCCCTCTTCGCGGCTGGAGGTCCAGTGCATCGCCGATGCATACGGAGGCAGAGTGGCCTGGAGTGAAGGGTCGGCACGTCATCCGCAGCCGGAATCGGCCCAGGCGGTCGCTCGGGCGGGCCAGATGCGTTCGATGCTGCATGTACAGCAGCGGAGGCGTGCCTGCGGGCCCACCCGGCATTGAACGGCCTGGCTCGCACCGTCAACAAGCGGATCTGATCCGCAGCGAAGGCGCGTCCCTTGCCCACGAACCGGTGAATGCCGGCCGCTCCAGGCGGACATGGACGAACGGGCCGTGTCGCGGGACCGGTTGAATCTCCCCCACTCAAGGACAAACCGTGAGTGAACTGAGCTTAAGGTTCGCCGGACGCAATTGTATGATCCACTCCCACAATAGGGCCATGAACCAGATGGAAGACCTTCGCCGTCTGTTGAACGACGCCCGGGTTGAAGTCGAGGAAGCACAGGCGGCGCTGGAAGCGTCCATGGACCTCCGGGTTACGGCGATGCTGCTGGGCGTCAGCGTCCAGCACCTTCGAGAGAAGCGGCCTGAGGGCGGTGAGGCTCGGGCACGCCAGCAATGGGCCAGACGGGCCGAACAGGCGCGACAGATTCAGGAGGCCCTCTCGCAGGTCAAGAACAACCCCGCGATGATCGGGATGTTCCAGACGCTGGGCACGAAGCCGGACTGAACCCGTCCTCCGCCCACGGAACTCCCCGCTGCCGCTGGCCTGGGCGGCCCACCGGGCACAGTCGACTTCAGGTCTGGAGTGACGCACCCCAGGCCCAGGTGGAGGCCCGTAGTCCGCCCGCGCGCCAGCTGGGATTCCTCGAGATCGTCCAGCTTCTGGGCGCCGGCTTGCTGGCGGCGGGGGTCCTGGCCTCTGTCCTGCCGCCGCGCATGGCCAGCCGACGCCAGAATGGCCCGCCCGCTGGGCAGCACGTCACTGCAGCGGCCACGTTGAACGTTCCTGCTCAGGCACGCGTGCCCGTCCTGATGGCGCTGTCAGATTCGTGTGTCCCCCATCCGGTACACTTCCGGGCATGCCTGACGCCCGTCGCCTCCAGGTTGTGCTTGTGGATGACAGCCAGGCCGACACGTTCCTGATGCAGGAGATCTTCTCGGCGCTCCTTCCCACCCCGAACGTCACGGTGTACCACGACAGCCGCGAGGCCCTGAGTGCCCTGCAGACCCAGCCACCGCAGCAGCATCCGGATTTGATGCTGCTGGACATCAACATGCCGGGGCTCAATGGGCATGACCTGCTGAGGGCCGTGAAGGCCGACCTCCGCCTGCGACGCGTTCCGGTCATCATGTATTCCACCTCAAAGGCCGCCTCAGACATTCGGCGCAGCTACGATCACCACGCCGCTGCGTACCTGGTGAAGGCGGCGGGGTTTGCCCAGATGGAAGCGCAATTGCAGGGGTTGTGGCGGTACTGGTCCCAGCATGCCCTCAGCCGGCAGACCGCCTGAACACAGGCACCCACGCCCCGCCTGCCAACAGCCCAAGGGGTGAGCAATGGGCCGCTCCGGTCAGCCCACGCCCGCCCCTCGGCACTTCCATGGTGGACCACCGCTGAGGACCAAGGCACCCGGAGGGTGATGGATGGGCCACGATCACGTCCGCCTGCTGCGGATGGAGGACACCGTTGACGCTGGAGGTGCCCCTGGCGTCCACCGCGCCGGTCGGCCTGGCCGGATGGGGGCCCGCGTGCCACGGATCCAACAGCGCTTCACGGTGACCTGCGCATCGGAGAGCGTGCCGGGTGGCGGTCCGTGGTTCGTCCTGCCCCGCTTCCGGACATCCTCGCAGCACTGCAAAACGGCCGCTGCCGCACCAGGTCTGGGTCAGCTTCAGCGGTGCGTTCGACAGGGCTCGAGCCGCGTGCGGGTGATGACGGGCAGGATGGTTCACCAGTGCAGCGAGTGCACTCAGCGTCGGCGACTTCAGTGGGCCGCAGCTCTGCGGCGGCGGTTGGCCTTCCGGCGTGTCCGGGCTTCCTTCAGGGCCGGATCGGACGGGCGGCGCACGCGGCGGGCCAGGCTTCGCCGGCAGCCCTGGCAGTCCACCGGCGCCTCGCACGGCTGGCCACCCTGGGCGAGCGGCCGGCCGCACAGCGGCACCAGGGTCTCGGCATCACACAGGTGCACGCGCCCGGTCAGCCCGGCCCGGCGCGTGACATGCGGGCGCTTCAACAGCGGCTGCGCAACAACAATGTCCGTCTCCGGGCGGGCAGTCAGGTCACTGGACATGCCCCGAGTCTGCCACGCGGCGGTGAGGGCCGCCGCGTCGATGCTGGCGCCTTCTTGAACAACCGGAGACGCATCCAGGCCCGGCGTCTCACTCACGGCACTCCCAACATCAGACCAAGGGCCATCGAGTCCGCCTTGAACCCCGGGCAGCAGATGAGCTTGTCGAGTCAGGACCTCGAAGCCTTGAAGTGGAGCGTGTGCCCGCATGAGCCGGGCACGTTGGTCATCCCACAGAACCTGTTGCTGAAGCCCGGCCGCCCGACTCAGGGAGACTGGGATTCAGAGGCATTGCCCGACTGGCGTGGACCTGCTGCGGCCACCTTCAGACCCGGCCGGGCGTCCCGGTGCGCCTGGTGGTGCATCGCCATGGACCGTGTGCCGGCCAGGGCCATCCTCAAGGACTCGGCGGCACGCCCGGCCAGAAGGTTTCCGGAGGACCTCAATGGCCCCACATGTCCAGACGGGTCATGGGCGCTGTCTATGACCCGTCTGACGCGATAAAAGACATCGTGCGCCGTTCAGTGTGCAGGGTTCATCCTGGTGGTCGTTGGGTGCCTGGGCGGACGTGACGCCGGCAAACGGCTGAGCGACGTTCGGCGCTGAACCTCCGTCCCGGGCGGGGCCGTGAGCCTCACGCCACGGTCTGCAACGACGCCCGCGAGTCCAGATTGAGTCGCCCGCCCAAGATCCGCGTGGTGTGTGGAGCGTGTCTCGCCACCAGGAGGACGGCGCGCATCGCCGTCCTTTACGGCGGCCAGGGTGTCGAGCAGCCCGGGGGGCGGGTGGGCGCCTCCACCGAAGGGGAGGTTGCTGTCCGGTCCAGGGAAGCGGGACGTGCCCTGCAGCTCACGGGTACATGCGGGCCACCATCACGGTCGTGCCGTGGCCGGTGGTGCCCGCGCCCAGCAGCCGGCCACTGGGCAGGACGTGGACCGCATCAAATTCGGCCAGGCCCCCGGAGATGTCGCAGGCGTCGCACACGCGGACGTGCGACAGGCCGCCTGCGGCGAAGCTGGAATCCAGCTGCCCGGTGCGCTGGAAGCGGGCCAGGTTGGCCTTGAAGTCCGGCCGGAAGCGCTCACTCGTCAGGACGCTGGCCACCAGCCGGTGGTTCTGGTCTTCGGCCAGGTCGCTGATGTCGAAGCCGCCGTGGTCCGCGTCTGGATAGTCGGCATGGCCAGCGGTGCCAAAGCCCGGGTCTGGCGTGCCGTCGGGCCGCAGCCGCCACAGGCCGCCCGCGCCGCCGATGACCAGGCGCCCGCTGTCCTGAAGCAGCAGGGAGCGGCCCATACCCAGGGGCCCGAAATCCAGGGTGACGCTCCCGGCGTGGCCATACCGCCGGTCCAGCTGCCCAGCGGGTGTATAGCGCAGCACCACCGTCTGGTTGCCGGTGTCGGTGGCGCTGGTCCGCAGCACCAGGAACCGCTCGGCGTCGTCCATCGCGAGGTCCTGCACTTCTGCGTCCGGATCAGCGGGCAGCGCCGTTCGTCCGCCCTGCCCAAAGCTGAGATCCGGAGCGCCATTGCGCCGGAACCGCGCGAGGGCCGCCTGGCCAAGCACCACGATCTTGCCGTCCGCCTGAATCGCCACGGCCTTCACGGCGCCCACAGAGAACGCCACCGTCACCTGGCCCTGCTGCCCGAAGGTCGGGTCCGGTTGGCCGGACGGCAGGAATCGCGCCAGTGTGAGGCGTTCGGTGCTGAGCGTGGACCATGCCACCAGCGGTCGCTGCGGGTCCGCACACTCGGCGCTCCAGTCGTTGTCGGCGTTGGCGCCGTCCGGGCAGATGACGGCCGTGGCCACGTCGGCGTCGGGAAACACCAGCGACCCCGCCTGGCCAAACGACGAATCCGCCTGGCCCCGCGCGGTAACGCGCAGGACGCGGGAGGCGACCCGGCCGGAAGATGCGCTCTGCACGGTCACCAGCACCTGGTTGTTCGTCTGGAGCGTCGAGCCGACCAGCCGGGCACGGGAGGCGGGTAGCTGCGCCAGGCCCTGCTGGCCGTACGCCGGGTCCAGCGTGCCGGACGCTCCCAGGGCCTGAGGGATCAGCGTCGCAGAGGAGGGAACGGCAGGCCGGCCACATCCCGCCAACGCCGCACACAGCATCACTCCCATCAATGAACCGGTTCTCCGCATGGCATCCTCTCTGGGCAATGAAGGTGTCCATAGTGTGCGATTTCTTACAAAAAGACATTGTGAGTATCACACAAGATCCTCATCGTGAGGGCCGTGCTCTGACAGCGGGTCAACTCCGGCTCAGGCGGAGCGGCGTTACGGGACCGACCGGCACACGGGCTGAGCCCCGCAACTCCGTCGGGGACGCGTCACATCACGGCCCTGCCCAACGCCAGGGGGAGCGAGCCGCTGCTCAACGACGATGGAGCCGTGCGGCCTGCTCGCCCTGCCCACAAGCCCACCCCAGTGGATGGGGCACCGCTCGACCCGCACAACTCACCATCGGCGCGCCGTTCCACTTCTCCCATGACGCTCACGGCGAGCGTCAGCGCTTCACCCGCGGGCGATGGTCCTGCGGGGCGCCCCACAGCCGTCTGACCGGGACAGAACATGCAGCGCCGCACACACCTGTCTGAGCGGCCCGCTCACTCCCTGGCCCCGCGTCGAGACGTCGCCGGCCGCCGAAGTCAACTCTCCAGCGACACGGCAGACCGCAGCCATCCGCAGGCGCCAGGCGGATGAGGTCAGGTGCCACAACCGACGCGGTGCCCCCAGGCGCTAGGATCGACCGGAACCCCCAGGGTGGACGGGCGCGACGCTCCCTGAGTGCACTTCCCGCAGCAGGCCAGTCTCGACGTCCACCTTGACCTGCAGTGGAGGCGTGCGGCCAGTGCGGTCTCGCGTGACGGTGAGCGACAGCGTGTTCCCTTCGAGCCGTCCCTGGTACCGGACGCCGAGCAGCTGCGTGAAGATGTCGTCAGCGCTCCATCCGGTCAGGCCTGGCGCGAGGTGAACCCGCACTTCCCGGCGCTCAGCACCGGAGACCGACCGGGTCACGAGGACCGTTTCTTCGGCCGGCAGGGTGTCCGGGCCTGAGAGGCGCCACTCCAGCCACGCGACCGTCCGCCCGTCCGTCGACCAGCTCAGCAGGTCGCGGCACACGAACAGGCCTGCGTTCGAGGCTCCGGCCGGCTGATCGGCGAGGCGGCGCGCTGTCCGGGACTGGAGGTTCATGACCCAGACGTTGGTGGCGAGGTACCCGCCGCCCTGCACCCACGCCGGAAACGACAGGTACGCCACCCACCGCCCGTCCGGTGAGACAACCGGATTGAAGTTCCGCCCGTACGTCGTGAGGCGGACACTTTGGTTCCGTGAGTCGAGGTACAGGTCGCCGTTCTTCTGGACGACCAGGGGTGCCGCCGCGGCGGCGCCGACCGTCAACGCCAGCAGGAACGCGAACCGCCGCATGATCAGCTTCCCCCGCCGGCCAAGGACCGGTGCACCAGAAGCGGCGGGCACCCGGCGCCTTCGAACCCCACCAACGCGGACATGCGAAGGACTGGGGCCGGGGCGTCCGCGACCATCATGAGGGTTGCCCTGAAGGAAGCCTGGAGGAGCACGCCCGCACCGTTTGCAGGTGAGGGGCATCCACCGTGCCCACGACAGGTGCCTGAGCCGTCCAGATGCTCGGTCATGCGGTGGGGAACGCCTGGAAGCGTGCCAGGTACCCTGGCACGTCGCGCGCCGCGTCGAACTTCTCGTCCCACTCCGCAAAATCCCGCATTTCCCAGACATCGCGCAGCCTCACAACCACCCCCAACGCGGCCTCTTCTTCAGCGCAGAGCGGACGCCTGGACCGGTACCCCTCGACGAATGCGTCACACATCGCGGCCACGGCAGGATCCGCCGCCGTGTCGTCTCGTCGAGGCCACAAAAAGCCGGCGAGGTCATACAGACGGTAGCCGATCCCGCACAGGGCAAAATCAAGCAGGTAGGGCACAGGGCCGTCCCACATGACGTTCCACTGATGCAGATCCGCATGAACGGCACCGAACGTCGTCTCATTGATGGGGATGGCCGCGACCGCCGCTCGCCACTCTGCGCCCAACCGCGCCCAGGCCTCAGCATCGGCGCCTTGCAGAAACTGAAGTCCGAAAGACAGGGGCGCCTCAAGCAGGGTGTCGAGGTCGTAGCGAAAAACCTCTGGCCCTGGCGAGGGTGCGGGGGCACGGTGAAGATCTGCGAGGGCCACGCCGAGCGTGGCGGCTTCGCTGGGTGTCAATGGGTACCGAGGCGCGCCTGGGACCGGCGTGAACACGGCTACAGGCAAGCCGCCGTCCACGACGGCCGCCTCCCCTTCGATGGTTCGGACCACCGTCGGCACACGCTGCCCCTGCTGGACGAGGAGGTTTAGCCAGCGGAGTTCGAACGTGACCTGGGCAGGTCGGTGCTGCCAGTGGTCTGCATAACGGCGCAGGTAGACCGAACGGACTTCGTCTCGGAGCAAAGAGGTCCTTGTGCCGCGGTACCCCGTGTGCACATGGACGAGCTCGGGGTCCGTCAACCCGAACCGCGTGGCAAGCTTCTCGTCGGGCGTGAGACCACTAGACATGGCGTCAAGCGTACCCGAAGCGCCATGCCTGCGGCGACGGGCGGACCGAGTGGCCACTCGCGCGGGCGGGATGGGGGTACAGGGACATTCGGGACCCCACGGCCGCCAGCAGGCCAAGCCGCCCTCTCCCCCACGCTGACCCAGCTGCGCCCTCGCCGCTCACCGCCAAAGGCCCGGTGGTTCAGCGTTACCCCGGCATGCCGTCCGCAGGTCGGTCGTCCCGCGGCAGAGCGGGGCCCGCGCCCTTCCCTGCTCCCTTACCCAAGTGACGACAGCCGGAGCCGCAGCTGCCGGACCACCTCGTCGCGCCGATGGCTGGTCACGCCCGCCAGCACCTCCCGGCGGATCGCCAGCGGATCCTCCACCTGCAGCACCTGCCGCAGCGCGTCCAGCTCCTGCAGCGTCAGCTCCCCGCGCAGCATGACGCCCACCACCCGCATGACCTCCTCCACCTGGTCCTCGCGGGACATCTGCTGCCATGTGCGCTCGAACGCCTCGTGCGGATCCGCCGCCGGCGCTGGTTTCACCCGCTCGGCCGGCCGCGCCGCGGGAGCCGGCGCTTCGATTGCCGGCGCGCTGTATTTCTGCGGGTTGTTCAGCACGTCCACCAGCAGGGCCGCGCGGTTGCGCGGCTTGTACCCGCTCCGGAGCAGCGTCTCGTACTGCTCGAGGGCCCGCTCGATCCGGTCCTGTCCGTGTTGCGCGATCAGCTGCTGGGCCCGGATGCGGGTGATGCCGGTGAGCATCACGTCCTCGACCAGCTGCGGGTCCGGCACCGCCTGCAACTGGTTGAACACGTACTCGATGGTCTTTTTCTGGCCCCGCCCGAAGATGTTGACCTCCAGCAGGTAGCCGCGCTCAATCAGCTCCTCGTGCGCGCTGTTCAGCGCCCGCTCGATCAACGAGGGGCGGTCACTCACGATCTTGCAGGCGCGTCCCCACTCCATCAGGTTCAGCTGGTAGGACAGCACCCGCTGCTGCGGCTCTTCCGGATCATGCCGGCGCGCGTCCAGCAGGCGGTACAGCGCCCGCGTCGGGGGGCGTTTCAGGCTCTGCATGAACGCCAGGTCCAGCACCTTGATGTACCCGGCGCGCACCGAGCGCACCAGTTCCTGCGGCAGCGTGATCTTCAGCACGCTGCCCGGCTCCAGCGCGGTGCTGTCCACGGTGGACGTGAACTCCAGCTTCTCGATGTACCGGAAGCTGGCGGTGGTCCAGCGGCGCCGGGGGTGGTCGCGCCACCCCTCGCTGATCATGTAGTTGGTGGTCAGCAGCCGCTTCAGGCTCTGGTCCAGGTTCGCGTAGTACCGGCCGGAGGTGTCCAGCCCGGCCGTCTGCAGGATCAGATACGGCGTGGCGGTCACCACGTTCGACTCGGGGAGGCCCTGCTCGATCAGCAGGTTGATCAGGGCCGTCGTGACGTCATTGTCGATCCCGTGCGGCACCCCGTACTCCGGCAGCGCCTGGCAGCTCACCCGGTAGCGGCGCGTGGCGTCCTCGTGCTCGACGGTCCAGTCTCGGAAATCCTCCGGGATTCGCTCCTGGACGCTGATCAAACTCAGCTGACTGACATTGATTTCATCAAAGCGTTTGGGGAGCGACTCGGTCACGGGACTCCTGAAGATGTTTTTTTATTACTTCTGTTTAAAACACTACATGATGACAACAACAGGCGGCGGGCGGATTGCGATGAACACGGGGAAAAAGGTGCGGAACGGCGCAAGTTGTCCGATACTTCGGCGCAAGATGTCCGATAGGTCCGGCGCAAGATGTCCGACAGTCCAGTGCAGGAACGGCGCAAGATGTCCGATAGATTCGGCGCAAGATGTCCGACACCCAACGCCACAAACGGCGCAAGATGTCCGACACCCAACGCCACAAACGGCGCAAGATGTCCGACGGTTCAGTGCAGGAACGGCGCAAGATGTCCGAAGCCGCACAGGTCGCCGTGACGCCAGAAAAAATGGTGTCCTGGACGGTGCCGAACCGGTCATGCTCTGCCAAACGGCGCAAGATGTCCGACACATTCAGCAGAGGAACGGCGCAAGATGTCCGATACCCGCCTGGACGCGCTGCGGCGAACCGCCGGTGAGGGTGGTCGGCGTGCCGTGGAGCCGCTCCAAGCTCCGGCACCGTCTCCCCTCCTCTCGGCCGGTCTTCACGTTCGGGGCGCGGTGACCGGCCGCAGCGGCCGACCAGAGCGTCGGGGCGGACCGCCCATCACCCGTTTGAAGGCGGTACTGAACGCCGCCTCGGACTCGTAGCCCACCGAGAGGGCGATCCTGGCCACCGTTTCCTCACCACTGGCCAGGCGTTCCGCCGCCAGCAGCATGCGCCATCTGGTGAGGTATGCCATCGGGGCCAGACCGACCACCGCAGTGAACCGCGCGGCGAAGGTCGAGCGCGACAGCCCCACGCGTTTGGCCAGGGCCTGCACCGTCCAGGCGTGCGCCGGATCCGCGTGCATGGCGCGGAGGGTGCGGCTCACCTCGGGATGGCTCAGCGCGAACAGCCAGCCGACCTGGGTCGTCCCCACGCGCTCCAGGTGCAGGCGGAGCGCCTGAATCAACACGAGGTGCGCGAGGTGTTCGGCCATCAGGTGGCTCCCGGGCCGCTCGTCGCGCAGCTCCCGTTCCATGCGTTCCAGCGGCCAGCGCACCGCGTCCTGCCCGGTCGCGCCATCCAAGTGAATGAGCGGCGGCAAGGCGCTCAGGAGCAGCGCCGCCTGCGGCCCGGGCAACGTAAACGCCCCCCCGATGAACGTCACCTGACGGGGCGCGTCCAGCGACGGCGGTTCGCCCGGGTCAGGCCCGCGCCCTTGGTCGGCTCCGGGCTCGCGGGGCGGCAGGGTCAGGTCGCTGCCCAGCCGAAACGCGCCACCTCCCGGCAGCAGCACGCAGTCGCCAGCGTCGAGCGCCACCGGCTCACCTCCGTCTAGGGCGATCCAGCAGTGCCCCTGCAGCACTGCGTAGACCTTGATGTACCCGTGGGCCGCGAAGTGCACGCACCAGTCGCCGGCGCTGGTGACGAGCCGCGCGAGCGGGCGGCTGGGGCGCAGGTGCCCCAGCACTTCAGAGAGGGGATCCATGGCCATGTTGGACGATCGCGAACATACACCAGACTTTAGCGCATAGATCGTCTGATCCCCGGGCCGTATGATCGGCACGTCGGGACGATCACCGTCACCGACGCCCCACAGGAGCTCCCATGAACATCTTCGTGACCGGCGGAACCGGCACCATCGGCGCGCCCGTCCTCACTGAACTGCTGGCCCACGGCCACACAGTGCTGGCGCTGGCGCGTTCGGACGCCTCCGCCCAGGCCATCAGGCGCCTGGGTGCCCAGCCGCTGCCCGGCAGCCTGACCGACCTTGACGTCCTCCGCGCCGGCGCCGCACACGCCGACGGCGTCATCAATCTGGCATTCAGCCGAGACTACAGCACCGCGAACGCGCTCACGCAGGGCATCGCCGAGGAACACGCCGCGCTGATCACGCTGGGAGCAGCGCTGATCGGCAGTGACCGCCCCCTGGTGGCGGTGTCGGGTACACCCTGGGTGCCGGGCCGCCGCTCAACCGAAGCGGACCCGCTGCCCACCGACGGCCCGGTGGGCGGCCGCGCGCGGTCCCTGCAGGCGATGTTCGACCTGGCGTCCCGTGGCGTGCGCAGCGCGGCGGTCCGGCTGCCGCGAACCGTGCACAACGAAGGGCGGGGTGGGTTCGCGGGACTGCTGACGGCCGAAGCGCGCCGCAGTGGCGTGGCCGGGTACCCCGGCGACGGAACCCAGCGCTGGCCCGCCGTGCACGCGCGTGACGCCGCGGTGCTGTTCCGGCTGGTCCTCGAGTCCGCCCCGGCAGGGACCGCCTGGCATGCGGTCGCCGACGAGGGCGACCAGGTCAGGGACCTAGCAGCGGTCATCGGCCGCCGGCTGGGCCTGCCCGTCCAACCGGTCCCGGAGGACACCTTCGGTCCGTTTGGCCCGATCTTCGCGATGGACCAGCCGTCGTCCAGCGTGTACACACGCGAGACCCTGGGGTGGACACCCACGCAGCCGAGTCTGCTCCAGGACCTGGAACACCTCCAGCCGGAGTGAGCGCCGCCCGGATCCCGGCTCACCGCGGACACGCAGTATCCAGGAGTCCGGCCGTGCCCGGGTGCCGGAAGCCTGAACGGCATCGGACGCGGCGTTCGTCGTGCGAGGGACTGGCCCGCTCACCCCGCCTGGACGGGGCCGTCCTCCGCCTCCCTGGCACCGCGACGGCACCTTCGCTGCAGGCGATCTCGGTCTGGCGCTCAACGAACTCGACCTGGGCGGTGGTCCCCCTCTGTCTGCGCAGGGTCCAGCTCCTTTGCGGGTGGCCGGAGGCTCAGGCCGCTTCGGGGCCTGTTACAGTGACGGCAAGCCTATGCCCATACCCACCTGGCACTTCCGGATGCTCGGAACGGCGGCGTTACAGGCGCACGGGGAGGCGTTCACGCCCCTGGAACGCAAGGCCGCTGCCCTGCTCGCGTACCTCGCGCTGGAGGGGCCGAGCAGGCGAGCGCAGCTGATCGGGCTGCTCTGGCCCGACACCCGGGAGGTGGCCGCGCGGAACAACCTCGTGCATCTGCTGCGAAAATTGCGGCGGTCCGCGGACGCCGTCCCGGTGGTGGGGGCCGAGGTGCTGTCGCTGGCGCGGGATCTGGTGTCGGACGTGCTGGAAGCGCAGGAGGCGTTCGTGCGGGGGGAGTATACGGTCGTTCTCCGCTTCGAGGGCGAGGTGCTGCAGGGCCTGGTCTACGACGATCTCCCCGACCTGGACCTGTGGGTGGAAGCGCAACGCGGGCGGTGGCGGGAGTGGCAGGGCGTGGCCCTGCGCCAGGAAGTGCGGCGCCATGAGGCGCAGGGTGAGTACGACGCTGCCCTGACGCTGGCCCTGGCGCTGCACGATCTCGATCCGGTCTCCGAGGACGCCGCCCGCCGTCTGATGCGCCTGCATTACCTGCGCGGCGACCGCTCGGCGGCCCTGCGGGCCTACTCCCGCTGTGCCGAGGTGCTGAGGCGGGAATTCGGGGTGGACCCGCTGCCGGAAACACAGGACCTGGCGCGCTAGATCGAGGGCGGGCAGGTGCCGGCCGTGCTGCCCGTGGCGGCCCCCAAGGCGCTCCCGCTCACGGTCCTGCGCCCACCGGTCCTGATCGGGCGCGAGCGGGAGTGGGCGCGGATGGAGCAGGCCTGGCGGGCCGGGCAGGTGATCTACCTGCAGGGCGCGCCGGGGGTGGGCAAGACCCGCCTCGCGCGCGATTTCGCGGCGAGCAAGGGGGCCTTCATCGTGAACGAGGGCCGTCCCGGCGACGTGCGGCATCCCAAGTCCTCGTCGGCGCGCGCCTTTCAGAACATGTACGCGCGCGCCAGCGACCTCCATGTCCCCGACTGGGTGAAGCGCGAGATGTCCCGCTACATCCCCGAGTTCGTCGCAGAGGGCTTCGAGGCGCCGCCCATCTCAGATGACACGGACCTGCTGCGCTTCCGTCAGGCGATGCTGGAGTTCCTGCGGCTGACGACCGGCCACCTGCAAACGCACATCATCGACGACTTCCAGTACTTCGATCCCGCGTCGCTGGAGGACGGGGCGTACATGTTCTCGCAGGCCCGCGTGCCCGGCGAGGACCACCGGGTCGCCCCCCTGATCTGTACCTTCCGCAAGAACGAGCTCTCGCCGGAGAACGAGGCGATCATGCGCGAGACGATCGAGGCGGGAAATTCGGTGCTGATTGAGGTGGAGCAGCTGAGCGCCGCGTCCAGCGAGGCGCTGCTCGACTCGCTGGGCGTGACCCTCAGCCCCGCGGTGCGGCAGGGCGCGGCGCAGTACGCGGGCGGCAATCCGCTGTTCCTGCTGGAAACCGTCAAGCATCTCCTGGAAACTGGTCAGCTGGGGGCCACATTTCCCCAGCGGCTGGCCCCGTCCCCGAAGGTGTGGGAGCTGGTCACCCGCCGGCTGGAACGGCTCTCGCCCCCGGCCCTGCAGGCCGCGCGGGCGGCCGCCGTGCTGCAGAGCGACTTCGACCCCGAGCAGGTCGCGGGGGTGCTGGGCGCGCCGCTGCTCGACCTGATCACTGCCTGGGAGGAGCTGGAGATGGCGCAGATCATGCAGGGCAACCGCTTCAGCCATGACCTGGTGTACGAGGCGGTGGACGCCGCGATGCCCGCCACGGTGCGGCACCTGCTGCACCGCTCGGCGGCACGGACCCTCGAGCGCTTCGGCGCCCCCGCCTCGCGGATCGCGCACCACTGGGTCTCGGGCGACAAGCTTGACCTGGCCTCCAGCTGGCTGCTGCGGGCGGCGCAGGACGCCCTGAACGCCTATCAGCTCTCCGAGGCCGCCGGGTTCTACGGTCAGGCCGCCCAGGCGTTCGACGCGGCCCACGAGCCGAGCCGCGCGCGGGAGGCGCGGGAGGCGCAGCGTGACCTGCTCGGACGGATGGAACCGGGCGCCGCTTCCGGAACAGCGCCGCTGTGACGGTCTGACTGGAGTGCCCTCAATCCGGGTGTGGGGTGCGCTTCACCTCAGGACCTCGTTTGAGGCTGTTCAGTCGCACCGGCGTGTCGTCCCAGACCGTCCCGGAACCAGGGGCGTTCAGGGTGGCTGGAAAGCGCACACCGGCAGAGCCCTGGGTCACTTGTCCCTCGACTGCGCCGCGGAACAGAGTAAGGTTGCTTTACTGAACGAACGTTCAGCTAGTAAATGCCGTAAGCCCTTCCGGAGGAACGATGCCGCATCATGTTGTGCTTCACTATGCCCGTGGCCCCGGCTGGGTGCCGGACCGCCCTGTCTTCGAACAGCCACTCCACCGGCACCTTGCGTACATGAGGCGCCTCCATCAGCAGGGCATCGTCCTGGCCGGAGGGCCCTATACCGATCACTCGGGCGGACTGGTGATCTTGCAACCGATGACGCTCGAAGACGCCGAGCAGATGCTCCGTGCGGATCCAGCGATTGTCGATGGCACCATGACAGCCTCGGCGAACCTCTGGCACACGATGTTCGATGATTCGTTCACTTCGGTTCGACTTGCTCAGCGTTGAGCACATGAAGAGGACTGCAGCGTTGCCCTGCTCTCACGGCCGCCCCGATCCTGGTCCATGCGCCCTCTCGCGCTGGACCTCTGGTTCACAGCAGGTGAACGGGGTCGTGACCTTCTCCCTGCACAGCCCAGCACGTCACCTGCTGCTCCCCAGTGCCTCCACGCGCATGATCCAGGCACCCCACCCGGCGAGTTGGCTGCTCCCAGCCAACTCAAGGTGACGGCTCCCAGCCAAGCGGCCAACCCACGAGGAACGATGAGCCCAGCAGACCCCAAGCCACGCAACGCCGCGCTTACCCGGAGCGCCATTTTACAGGCCGCGACGCAGCTGTTTGCTGCCCGAGGATTTGCAGCCACGGGCATGCAGGACATCGCCACCGTGGCGGGGGTCGCCCGGGCGACCCCCAGCTACTTCTTTGGCTCCAAAGAACAGCTCTGGCAGGCGGTCATGGAAGCTCAAGGCCACCTGGTCGCGGGCATCGTTCCAGCGGCCCTGGCCAGCCTTGCGTCGCCGCCCACCCAGGACGCCCTGACGGACGCCCTGCTGGAGAGCGTCCTGACCTTTCATCAGCAGCATCCTGAGGCGCTGCGGCTGATCCAATGGGCAGAATTGCAGGGAAGTTCGCTGTTGCAGCACCTGCCCGCGCATTCGAGTGCCGTGCAGAGCGCGTTGACCATGCTCCAGCAGATGATGCCGGGTCTCTCCGCCACAGAAGCGGCGCATCTGACCCTTTCGCTGCTGGGCGCCTGCTACGCTCACATCTCGTTCGGCCGGACGTTTGGCCCCCCCCTGGGCCTCGATCCTGACGCCCCAACCTTCATGCATGAGCGCCGAGTCCATCTGCGCGCCGTGCTGCTCGCGCTTCTCCATTCCATCTGAGGCGCCTTCGCTGCGGGCACCTCAAGGTCGTGAACAGCGCCTCCCGTACGACCATGTCCTCAAAGGAGCATCCGATGCACACCACGTTGGACCTTGTGATGAAAGAGATGTTCGCGTCTCCATCTCCCTTGCCCACGAGGGCGATGGGCGTCCCCGTCCTCGGGGATTCCGGAGTGTTCGCCCGAGCCACGGCCTCATCAGGAGGTCTCCAGTGAAGACGGTCATGCTCACCGGAGGAACCGGGCGGCTTGGACAGCGCGTGCTTCCGCTCCTGCTGGCGCAGGGGTTCCAGCGTCCGCGCCTTCAGCCGCCGACCGGGCATGCCTGCGCCGGGGCTCACCTGGATTCAGGGTGATCTGTGCAGTCCCTCGGCGGTTCGGCAGGCGCTGGCCGGGGCGGACACCCTGCTTCACCTGGCCACCCAGCCGCTTCAGGCCGGTGCAGATGTGGCGCTGGCCAGACCGCTGCTTCAGGCCCTGCCGAACAGTGACATCCAGCACGCCATTTACATGAGCATCACGGGTCTGGAGCGGATGCAGACCGCGCCTTACTACCGGGAGAAACTGGACATCGAGCGGCGCTTCGAAGACAGCGGTGTGCCGTTGACCCTGCAGCGGTCCACTCAGTTTCACGAGTTCGTGATGCAGCTCGTGCAGCGCTTGACCGTCAGCCGCGTGACGCTGATGCCGCCAGGGGTGACCCTTCAACCGGTCGAGGCGCGGGCGGTGGCCCATCACCTGGCGCAGCTGACCGTGGGCGAGCCCGCGGGCCGGGTCCGGGATCTCGCTGGCCCGGAGACCGCGACACTGGAGCACCTGGCCCGGGAGTGGCACCTCCAGCAGGGTCGCCGTCCCGCGCTGCTGGAGGTGCCACTCCCGGTGCCCCTGTTTCGGGCCTGGAAACATCAGGCGGCGGTCAGCCCCGAGGCACAGGTCGTGGGCCAGAGCTGGGCCTCCTGGCTCGGCGATGCCGCGCCTGAAGACGTGCGGGCGATGCGGACGTGAAGGCCCGTCCGTCGGTTCTCGCGCGGGTGGCGCTGGCCTACCTGGGGATCACGTCCATGCTGGTGGGTCTGTGGGCTCTGGTCTTCCCGCGTGCGTTTTACGACCAGTTTCCAGGGGTGGGGGTCTGGGTGGCGGGCGACGGCCCGTATAACGAGCACCTGGTGCGGGACGTGGGTGGATTGAACCTCAGCCTGGCGCTCCTGAGCTGGTATGCCGTTCGGCAGCCAGCGCAGGTCCCAGGATCGGTGGTCGGCTGGGCGGTCCTGGCTTCCGCGGTCCCCCACTTCCTCTACCATTCGGTGCACCTCCAGACGATCGCCGCTCGCGCTGACCAGCTCAGCAGTCTGGCTGGTCTTCTCGCTTCTGTCGTGTGTGCGGCCATCCTGGTGCGGCGACCCCTGAAGTGATGAGCGGACGCCAGGACGTCATCCAGAGTCCTGACATGGAGCCATCTGCCCGCTTGGGCGGGTGCAGGACCGAACCATCGACACGCGCAGGGAGATGGTCTGAACCATACTCAGCAACGCATCGTTCACGTGTCTGCTGAGTGGTTGAGGCCGCTGCCCGACCTGGTCGCCACGTCAGCAATCCGTCCTGCCGCCTGGCCCCTCGTTCCGGATACTGGACAGACGTCGGGCGCCCGAAGCAGCCATGGTCCGCTTCTGGCCCGGGTGACTCACGGCGCGGATTCCCGCAGGTCACGACCTGGTGGTCTGATTCAAATGTCATTCGGATCTGTTGCTCCGGGAAGCACGGTGCTCTTCGGCATGCCGGCGCGTCCTGAGCCCCATGGTGTCCAAGGCCAGCCGGCTGGGTCAGGGCGTGCCCGGCAGAAACTCGACCCCGTACTGTTCTCCCAGCTCGGCCAGCTGGGCGGGACCGAGCCCGCTGGGTGAGCCGAGCGCGGCCGCGTAGTCCGCGGAGAAGTGCTCGAAGCCCGAGGGATTGGCGAACCAGTAGAACCGGACCGGCCCAGGGCCGAGGTTGCGGTGGGTGTGCGGCGCTTCGGCGGGCAGGAACACCAGGTCACCGCCCCGCGCGGTGAACGTGCCTTCCGGGGTCCACACCTCCAGCTCCCCGTCCAGGACAATGAACAGCTCGTCCTCACGGTGGTGGACGTGCGGGGGCAGGCCCTGTCCCGGCTGCAGGAGTGCCAGCCCGACAGTGAAGGCCCCGTCGGTGTCCACGTCGCTGAGCTTGACGGTGAGGGCGTCGGCGCCTGCGGTGACGGTCTGGCCCTCGCCGGGCCGGATGAGCCTGGGGCGGAGGGCGGGGGGTGAGTGAGCGGCCATGCGCGTTCTCCTGAGGGGGTCGGGTGGGTTCCTCCGGCCGGGCACCTCCGCCGGTGGAGGCGAACAGCGGACGGTGGTCCGGGCGGTGTCCGGGGCCTCTGCCTTCCGGGGCGGTCGCGCCGACGCCACCCTACGTCCTCGCGCATGGTTGGAACATGATCGGGGAGAACCCAGGCGTCGCACCCGGGCAACACTGGCCTCCGGGATGCTCGTCGGCACGGCGCATGGGCCGTCCTGGACGGAAGATCCACCTGAGGCAACGTTCGACCTCATCACCCGTGTGCGTGGCATGCGGACCGGTCTGACGACCATGGCCCAACCATGAGGCCGCGTCTACGGTACGGGGGCCAGTCGGCAAGGAGGAACCCCATGTCCAAGCCCCACCAGCCCGCCCCGCTTCCCCTCACCCGCACGCTCGTCAGCGTCGCCCTCCTGATCGGTGCGCTCTCGTCCTGCGGCGGCGCAGGAACTCCAGCCGCCGCAGGGGTCGGGAGCATCACCGTGTCGCCCGCAACGGTGACGGTGCCGCTGGGCGGCACGGCCGGCCTCAGCGCCACGACGAAGGACGCGCAGGGTCACACGCTGACGAACGTGACGTACGCGTGGAAAAGCTCGAACGAGGCCGTTGCCCGCGTGGCGGGGGGCACCTTGACGGGCCTCCAGGAGGGCCGCGCGACGGTCACCGCGTCAGCCGGGGGCGTCACGCCCGTCGCGGTGAACGTCACGGCTCCCGCCGCCTTCGACCTGTCGCTCTCGACCGACAAGCTGCCGGTGGTCACCGGCGCGGCGGCCAGCCTGAACGTGAACGTGACGCGGCGCAGCGGCTTCACGGGTGCGGTCACGCTGACCCTCCAGGGGCTGCCTGCGGGGGCCTCGGCCGCGCCGATCACGGTCGCCGGGGATCAGACGGCCGCGACCATCACGGTCCGCGCCGCCTTGTCCGCCGCGCACTCCTTCCCGACCGGCGTGACGGTCGCGGGCACCAGTGGCGATCAGGTGGTCACGAAGGCCCTGACCGTCACCGTCCGCGGGCCGGCCGGGAGCGTGGACCCACCTTTGGGCAGGGCGGCTCCAGCATCGTGGATTTCGGTGGCCGGGACGACTACGCGACCGCCATGGTGATGCAGCCGGATGGGAAGGTCGTCCTGGCCGGGTATGCCCCCGGCGCGAGTGGTGAGGGCATCAGCTTCGCCGTGGCCCGCCTGGACCGCGACGGCACCCCCGACGCGACGTTCGGACAGGGCGGCCGGGTGCGCGTCAACTTCGGCAGCGGCAATGACCAGGCGTACGCGGTGGCCCTGCAGAGCGACGGCCGAATTCTGGTGGCGGGATTCGCGGACGTCGGGACCAACCGGGACTTCGGCCTGGCCCGCCTGAACGTGAACGGCAGCCTCGACGCCAGCTTCGGCACGAACGGCAAGGTCACGACGTCCATCGGCGCGGCCGCCGACCGCGCGTACGCCCTGCTGGTCCAGCCGGACGGCAAGATCGTGCTGGGCGGCACCAGCGACGCCGGCAGCACGACCGGACTCGACTTCGCCCTCGCGCGCTACACGGCAAGTGGGCAGCTCGACCCGGGCTTCGGCACGGGCGGGAAAGTGACGACCGCGGTGGCGAAGGGCAGCACCAGCGACACGGTATACGCGTTGGCCCTGCACGAGGGCCGCATCTTCGCGGCGGGCGGTGAGACGGATTTCATGCTCGCGAAGTACACGGCGGCGGGCGCCCTGGACACGACCTTCGGGGCGGGCGGCACGCTCGCGGGCTTGTTCCGCAGCACCGTGGGCGCCGCGCGGGGCCTGGCGGTCACGCGGGTGGACGGTCAGGACCGGCTGCTGCTGGCCGGCAACGCCAACAACGACACGGCGGCCGCGCGCCTGAACCTGAGCGGCGCGCTGGACCCGACCTTCGGCGAGGGTGGCAGGCGCGTCATCGCGGTGAGCGCCAGGGACTGGGATGAAGCGAGCGCGCTCGCGGTCCAGGCGGACGGCAACGTCGTCCTGGGCGGCTGGGCCAACGACGCGACCACCACCGGCAACTTCACCGTGCTGCGCCTGACCGCAGCCGGCCAGCCCGACGCCAGCTTCGGCCAGGGCGGCGTGGTGGTCACGCCCCTGGCGCCCAGCGGCAAGAACGACCGCGCCCGGGCCCTGCTGCTGCAACCCGACGGGCGCGTCCCCGCCACGCGCGTCCTGCTCGCCGGCGAGCGCGTGCCCGGATTCAGCGACTTCGCCGCGACGCGCTACTGGCCCTGAGCAGCGGGGAGGGGGTGAACGGCACCGCTCGCCGCTCCCCCACCCTCCTGACGAGCCCCCACCGACCGGACCCACGAGCGTGGCGGCCTGAAGATGGCCTGCCTGCCCGCTCCGCGCAAGCCACCTCATTCCAGAACGGAGACACGACCATGCCCAGCACCTTCAAGCGTCCCGCCCTTCGGCTCCTGCCCGCCCTGCTCACTGCGGCCCTGGCCGCCTGCGGGACAGGCTCCGGGACCACCACGCCGCCCGGCACACCGCCCGTCACGCAACTGCCCGCTGCGGGCGCCTACACCATGTCCGGCGTCGTCCGCAACTCCGCCGGTCAACCCGTGGCGGGGGCGAAGGTCTTCGCGGGCCACACGGTGTACTACAACACCAATGCCCTGGGCGTGACGGATGCGAACGGCCGGTACTCGGTCAGCGTCCGCGAACCGGCCGGGTCGTGGTACGCGGGCGGGCAGGTCACCCGCGAGTACCACGGGCGCACCTACACCTTCGAGCTGCACCCGGACGACCCGGCGCCCTTCAACGGCGCGTCGGGGGCCGTCCGCAACTTCGAGTGGCGCCTGACCGGACCGCGCCCCGACGGTGGCACCTACGGCGGCACGGTCATGGTGTACGCGGACTTCTTCGACCCGGAACTGCTGGACCTGCTGAGCGACGTGGAGCTGACCCTCACGCCCGACGGACCGCTGGTGGACGGGAGCCCCGGGCGGGTCATCACCTCCGGCCTCAGCCAGACGCCGGAGGGGGACGGCGTGCGTGACGTCCCGATTGGCCGGTACCGCGTCACGGCGCGCCTGGGGCAGGGTGCAGCGGCGCGCGACCTGCGGATTCGCGTCCGCAACGTCGGTGAGTTCGACTCGGGCGTGACGACGACCTTCCAGCAGAACGGGTCGGGGCACAACGTGGAGCTGGAAGTGCGGCGCGCGCCATAAGGCAGGCGGGTGGGGCTGGACGCGCACCAGCTGCGGGTCCAGCCCTTGACCAAGGCGGGTGATAGGCCGACCTGCAACGTGGACTGAAGTCCAGGAGGCGCCTGCGGCCCTCAACCCACCTCGGCCGGTCCGGGCGGCCCGCGCCGGGGCCGTTCGAGTGCGGCGCGGGTCCGGGCGCTAAAGCGCGTATGTTAACAGCTTGAAGTGCGCCCAGACGCGGTTTTCATTCTACTGTAGGGCATGGACAGTATCGCGTACGCGTCGAGTTTGACGGATCAGGAATGGGCGCTGCTTGAACCGTTGCTTCCCGGCCCGAGTTCGACTGGTCGGAAGCGGGTTCATGCTCAGCGGGTGCTGATTGACGCGATGCTCTACGTCCTGAAGACCGGGTGCGCCTGGCGGCTTCTCCCCCTGAACTTCCCGAAGTGGACCACCGTGTACGCCCAGTACCGTAAGTGGCGCGTCCGAGGCGTGCTCAAGCACGTCCATGATGTGCTTCGCGAACGCCTCCGTGTCGCTATTGGACGGTCTGCACAGCCAAGCGCCGGCATCATTGACAGTCAAAGCGCCAAGACCACCGAAGCAGGGGGTCCAAGGGGCTTTGACGGTGCAAAAAAGGTGAGTAGGCGCAAGCGGCACATCCTGGTCGACACGCTCGGCTTGCTGCTGAACGTGGTGGTGCATCCAGCAAACATCCAGGATCGAGACGGCGGAAAGTTCGTCCTGGCCGGCATCAAGCAGCGGTATCCACAGCTGGAGAAGGTTTGGGCGGACCAAGGGTACACGGGCGGATTCCTCAAGTGGGCCAAGGAGCAACCTGGGCTGCTGGGGGAGGTGGTGTATCCGTGGTGGCGGCAAGTCCAGCGCTACACACCGGAACTGGTGGAGCATCTCGGAGTCTACAAGACGTTCAACGTGCTCCCGAGACGTTGGGTGGTGGAACGGACCTTCGCCTGGCTCGGCAGGAACCGCCGCCTCTCCAAGGATTACGAAGCGCTGTCGGAAACGACGGAGATGCTCGTGTACCTGGCCATGATTCGACTCATGCTGCGTCGGTTGGTCCGTGTACCTCCGGCAAAAGGTTGACGGCTCGGTAGGATGGTAAGGCAGGGCAGTGCGACACCTATTGATCTCGGCCTAGGTTTGCACCGACCTCCTGTTGGACAATGAGGACCGTTTGCCGCCGTCCTCGGAGAGAAGGTGTAGAGGTGCAGCGGTGCGCTCACACACTAACTTCAACCTGCAACGAGACCAATAACGAAACGTTGAAATAAGCATATCCATGAATAGCGAAAGGCTGGCAGAGACTCATGTATACTTCGTCCTACTGGATTTTCTTTTTGGTTTTGTTGTCTTTCATTTCTACTTCCAAGGCGGATGGATCATCAAGCCCGGCCAGTGACCTGAGGGACCATTATTCAGTCAATGATCTGGATCTCCGCCTGGAGTATGCCGCAGGAGTGTTTCGTGGACTTAAAGCAGGTAAAGTTATATGGCAGACACAGGATACAGCCGCGTGCAGCAGTTTTATAAGTGAAAAATCCGGTGGTTTTGTTAAAATGGCCTCGCATCTTTACGCCATCAATTGCCACGCAGATGGTGCTGGCGGCCTTACGGACGTGGTCGTGTTGATTGACTCTACAAATGGATCCATCGTGTACTTGGCAGGCAAAACAATAGGGAATTACAAAGGATCTATCTATACATACAGCGCACAAAATAAAAACATCAGCGATGACAGATTATATTTCCCGAAATTTGCTGATACCGTCATTACAGCTTATGATTTGAATGGGAAAACGAAGTCATTTTATAGAATAAGCATTAAAAAGAAACTTGATAACTGTATATCCCAGTATAGCGACTTCGTGTATCCGTCATTAGTGAGTTTCTCGTCAGGGAAATTGACATTCGACTTTAAGACAGAAAATTGCATGTTTAGCATCGCTAACTCTTTGGGATCTACAGATTATATCCTTAAAAATATTACAAACGACCAGAGAAAATAGTAGAATCTAACGTTGATGCGCTTAGCATATGGTCTCGGCGCAGGCACCTCCTCTCAAATCCCGCTTCACATATACCCCCTCTCTGATGAGCTGCGGCGAATGACCGCCCTGGTCGTTCAACAGGTGGTCAATGCACGCTTGTGCCGAGATCAATAAGTCGCAGCCCGATCTACATGTGCGGATGTTCGTCGCTGCTTTGACGCTTCATAGTGACGATCGCGCGGACATTCCCTTCCAGCCCTGTGACGTGGTCATAATGAACATGACTCGTGGTGCTTTCGCTTTCGCGGATAAAGATCAAGCTGTCAATCAGATGCTGTAACGCGAGGGGATTCAGAGTTAATCTCAACTCACCGTCGCCTCAAAATCAAACACCTCGACTTCGCTCATGACATCCACTCTGGCATACCGTGAAGTCCAGTACTTAGCGCCCTGGATGATCAGTGAAGTCGCCTTGGGACTAAAATGACGTTTGATTCGACTTTAGATCGTTAACATACGCGCTTTAGTCTCGCGGGCCAGCGCCGCACTCAGGCCCGTGTGCGCAGCCGGGTCGAGCAGGCGGGCGAGCTCCTCACCGCTCAGGGCCGCCCGGACCTGCGGGTCGTTCGCCAGGACCGTCAGAAAGTCCTCCCCGGACCTGTCGGTGCTCACCAGCTGCGCCGCGTGGTGCACCAGCCCGTGCGCGTCCTGCCGCCCGATCCGCTGGCCGAGCTGCATCATCACCGCCTCGGCGTTGATCAGTCCGCCAGTCAGCTGCAGGTTCGCGGCCATCCGCTCCGGATGCCACTCCAGCCCCCGGATCACGGCGGTCGGCAGGCCCAGCAGCTCGTCACTCAGGAGGCAGCCCTGCGCCACGGCCGCGTCCATCATGGCGGTCCTGGCTCCTTCGACCTCATGCGGCTGGATCATCGCGTCGAGCGCCAGCGGGACCAGGGCCCGCACCTGCGCGGCCAGGGTGACGACCGCCGCACTCTGCTTCGGGTTGCGCTTCTGCGGCATGGTGGAACTGCCCACGTCCCCCTCTCCGAGCTCACCGATTCGTGAAGCAGCAGCACGATCACGCAGCCAGCGGTCGAGTGAAGCGAGGTGCAGGAGGTCATCGCGCAGGTTGAAGCGGCCTGAGACCCTGGATCACGCCTTGAAGGAACGGCGGGTCCATCAACAGGAATCACAGGGCGGCCGCATCAGCATGGGGGCACGCCGCTGGCTCAGCGCGCTGTTCCACCGCTGGAAGGGCGCTGCTGTCCAGTGGGCGTCAGCGGCTCCAGCGGCAGGTTGACGCGCAGCCACTGCTCCATGGGGGACGGGCGGAACGGGTGGCTGCCGGGCGGGACCAGACCGTCCCAGCGGACCAGCAGGTCGGCGTGCACCCGCCCGGCGCGCTGGAGGGCCCGACTCGCCTCGTCCGGCTGGTGGAGGTGCTGGTGCAGCGCGGCGAGGGACCGTTCCGCCCGGAGAACCTCGAACGGCCGGCCCAGCTGCTGCGCCACCTGGGCGACCGAGCTGAACCGGTCAAGCGCCGCTGGGGGTGCACCCGTCGCCGCCAGGAAGGTGGCCTCCGCCAGCGCCGCAAGCACTTGGGCGGGGGGGGCGGTTCCCGCCTGCAGCCGCTCGACCAGCCGCTGCGCTTCGTGCCGCGCACCCCGGTGCATCAGCGCCAGCACCACCGCGTCGATGGTGCAGACCGCGCCGGGCAGGGCGGCGACTTCGAGGCGCTCCAGCAGCCGCTGCGCCTGGGACGCCGCGGCGTCCCAGCGGCCCGCCTCGACCGCCAGCGCGCACAGGCCAGCCGGGGCCAGATCCGTGAAGTGCGGCAGGCCATGCGCGGCGTGGAACGCCTCCACCTCCCGGTACAGCGCCTCAGCGGCCGGCCGTTGACCGAGCGCGTGCCGCGCGACGGCGACGTCCAGCCGGCACAAGGTCTGGAAGGTCGGGTCGTCCCGCTCCTGCAGCAGGTGCTCCGCGCGTTGCAGCGGTGCCGGCAGGTCGCCCAACGACCCGGTGGCGCTCAGGCCCGACAGCAGCGGCCGCAGGGCCGCCAGTTCCAGCTGGGCCGCGCCCAGCTCCCGGCAGACGTGCGCGGCCTGCCGCGCGACGGCCACGCTTGCCGCCAGGTCACCGGTGGCCGCGTGGCCGTACGCCACCGTGACCAGGCTGCGCTGCGCCGCGACGCGGTCCTGCGATTGCAGCAGCCGCCCGGCCGCGTCCAGGCCCGCGGCGATGGCTCCCGGCCAGTCCCGCACGCCGCCCTTCGCGAACGCGAGGTTCACCAGGCAGGTGCCGATCAGGGCGTCGTCCTGGGTGGGCAGGGCGGCGTGATGCGCGTCCTCGGCGTGGCGCAGCTGCGCCTCAACCGGGCCGGTGCGGGCCGCCACGTGGAAGTGGGCGGTGGCGACCCAGGTGCGCAGCCGGGGACCCGGGTCCGCCTGGGCCAGCGCTCCCGCCCGGTCGAGCGCCTGCCGGGCCAGCGGGAGCTCGCCGGGCGTCCAGGCGTGCATCACCGCCAGCTCGGTCAGGGCGCGCACCTCCAGCCGCGCGTCCCGGCGGTCCTGACCGAGTGCCTGCATGGCCTGCAGCACCGCCCGGCGCCGGGGATGCTGGTCGTCGGTGTTGTCGTACGCCACGTTCAGCCGGTCGTGCAGCTCGAACAGCGCCTCGGCGCTGAGGTCGGCCACCGTGAGTGGATGCCGCTGCAGCGCGTCCAGCGCACGTTCCAGGTGACGGATCACGTCATGGTTGGCTGACAGGGCTGCCGCGGAACGTGCGGCCGCCAGGTCGTACCGCACCGCGGCTGGCCACAGCGCCGCCACGTGCGCGTGGTGGGCCAGCACCGCGCGCTCCGCGCCCGCTCCCTCCAGCACCTGCACCGCCCGGCGGTGCCACGCCTGCGTGCGGGCGCCGGACAGCCCGGCCAGGGCCACCTCCCGGAAGCGGTCGTGCGTAAAGCCGCAGCCGCCCGCGCGTTCCACCAGCACGCCTGCAGCGAGCGTCTCATCCAGGGCGTCGAGCGCCAGGTCCTCGCTGAGCTGCGCCACGCCCGCCAGCACCGGGAGCGGCTCGTCCCGCCCCAGCACGGCCGCCGCCAGCACCACCGACCGTGCGGACGCGGTGAGCCGGTCCAGGCGGCCCTGAACCGCCGCCTGAATGCCAGCTGGCAGCGCCCGGGTGCTGTGGAGCGCGTTCAGGTCCAGCGTGAAGCCCGCGGCCCCGGCGCTGACCAGCACCCGCTCGTCGCGCAAACTCCGGAGGGCCTCAACAATGAACAGCGGCTGCCCGTCGGTGCGCGCCTCCAGCCAGCGCCGCAGCGGCTCCACCGCCGCCTCCGGCACCAGGCCCGTCAGCCACTGCCGCACGCCGCCCGCGTCCAGGTTCCCCAGCCGGCAGGGTCGGGTCGGAAGCGCGCGGTGCAGGCGGGCGATCCACGCCCGCAGCGCCTCGTCCGGGAGCGCCTCGCTGCGGACCGTGAACAGCAGCAGCACCGCCGCCCGCAGGGCGGACAGCTGCGCGGCCACGTCATGCAGCGCTGCCCGCGTCGCTTCGTCGCACCACTGCAGGTCGTCGATCAGGATCACCAGCGGCTGCTGCTGCGCGGCAGCGGTCAGCAGCTGCACGGTGGCGTCCTGCAGGCGCGCGCGGGCCAGCTGCGGGTCGGCGCTGGCCGGCGGCAGCGGGCCGCCACGCGCCTGCAGCTGCGGAACGAGCCGCGCGAGCTCCGATTGCAGCGCTTCAGGCAGCGCCTCCAGGGCCGCCGGGACGCTGTTCACGACGGCCGTGATCAGCGTCCCCAGGGTGCGGAACGCCACGGTGGACGTCGACTCAAACAAAGCTCGCCGCGACCAGCGAACACGCGCCCTGCGCGTCCGCCCAGGCCAGGACGTCGCTGCACAGCCGCGTCTTCCCGACCCCCGGCTCGCCAGACACCAGCACCGCCTGCGCGCCCGACTGCCGCGCCAGCGAAAAGGCGGCGATCAGCGATGAGAACGGAGATGCGCGGCCGGCCAGCGGCGCGTGCAGCTCCGCGACCAGGGCAGCCGGCTCCGCAGCAGGCAGCGCCTCCAGGAAGGCCTTCAGGCGCTTCCCCGGCACTGAGCCGTACTGCCGGGCCAGCAGGTCACGGTGCGCGTCGTACGCCCGCCGGGCCTGATGCGGGTGTCCCAGCTGCACGTGCAGCTGCATCACGCTCAGCACCGCGTCTTCCTGCTGCGGTTCCAGCTCCAGCCACGCCAGCGCGCACCGCAGCGCCCCCCGGGCCTCCCCGCGCTCCGACAGCGCCCCGCTCCACTGCCGGTACGTCTCGGTGACGGCCCGCTGCGCGTGGCTGCGCTGCAGCTCCAGCCAGTCCTGAAAGTCCCCATCGTCCTGCAGGTCCAGCCCGCTCAGCAGCAGCCCGGGCACGTGGGCCGCTTGGTCCTCTCCGGCGAGTGGATCGCCCGGCGCCGCGCGCCACCACAGGGCGTCCACCGTGTCGCCCGGCTCCTCCACCCACCGCAGGCCGTCCCGCTCCGCGCGGACCCTGGCCTCACCAAATACCGCGCGCAGCGCCGCCAGCGCGTTTCTCAGCGCCGAGCGCGCCACGGCCGGCTCGGAATCCGGCCACAACAGCCCCGCCAGCCGCTCCCGGGGGTGCCACCCGCCCTCCAGCACCAGGTACGCCAGCAGCCCCAGCGCCTTGCTCGACCGGACATGCACCTCGGTCCCGCCCGCCCGAAGTGTCGGCCGGCCCAGCAGCAGCAGCTCCACAGGCGCCATCTGCCCCTACGGTACACCCCTCCCGGCCCGGCCGGTTCATCAGGTGACGCCCGCCACCCCGAACAGCGCGCTCACCCGGAAGGCCCCACGTTCGGCGCGCGGCGGTGAGTGGGCGGACTGACCCCTCAGGGCGCCTGCCCCAGGACGCCCGCCATGTCCCAGTCCAATTGCCCGCGCACGATCCGCCCTTGAAGTCGGACACGTTCACCGGGTGCAGGCTAATGGTGCGGTTGTTCGGGGTGGCTCCCCTTCACGGCGCGACCATGAAGGGTCGGCCGAAGGTGCCCTCCCCTGTCACAAACAGCACCACCGTGTCGCCCCGCGGCACCATCCGCTCCACGGTGGAGTGCAGGTCCGGAAAGCCCACGATAAAGCCCTGCAGGAACAGCACGAGGCCCGAGGTGGACACCGGGCCGGGTCGGTGTCCGCGAACGACAGGGTCATCAGCGTGTCGAGCTGCTCACAGTACCGGGTGTTCACCGCCGCGATCACCCGGAGCGCCTGCTGAACGTTGGCGTCCTCCTGCGCGGCCCTGGTGGGCAGCACCACCAGCGAGGGGGGCTGCGCGGACGTCTATGTGGACAGGGTCAGCGACGTGACCGGCAAGCCTTGGGCGGTGCCAGTCTTCCTCGTGGGGACCGGCTCAGCGACCGGACGAGACCGGCTGCGTGCACGCTGAACCCAGCGGGCAGACGGGCTGCAGGGCTGCGCGGGCGTGAACCAAGGACATCCCGTGGATGGCCAGCAGCGTCAGGGCCACCAGCAGCCGGCCCGCACGGCGGGTCACCTGGACCGAATCAAGCTTCAGGGCGGGAACAGTCATAGGAAACCTCCTGCGGGCCGAGAAGGCCCGCGCTGAGCACGCGATGGGGGCTGTCGGATTCAGGCGTGTGAGGAGAACGGTCGGTGCAGACTGCGCATCCAGACGACGATGGAGTGGGCCCACGCCCGCCGGGCGTCCGGCTGGGCGGCGGGCAGGGCACGGTGCTGTTCGGCGTGCTGGTGCAGGGTGCGGAGGGTGGCCTGGGCGTGGTCGTGATGCTGCTGGAACGTGATCATCTGCGGCCTCCTGTGTCGCTGGGCGGGTCTCCGTCCGCGTCTGAATCCAGGGTAGGCAGCCACCGCAACAGCCGCGCAATGGCAGCGTCCACGGGCATTGCCGGAGGACCGGGGCGCCTGGCACTGGGTTAGCAAGCCCCCGGACCCGAGGGAGGACCCGCTGGCCCCTGGCGACCTGTTCCTCACCGTCGGATGACCCTGCTGGACTGATCCTCTGTGCCTCGTCCGCTTCCGCCGCGAAACGGGCGGCCGGCGGGCAGGTCACCGGACTCACCTCAGGTCCCCACGCCCGTGGTCCAGTGGCACCCGGTGCCGCGCTGACGTTCGAGCGAACTTCAGGAACACCCTGAGCGGCATCCTGAGCACCCGACCACCCAGGCGGGCAACGCCGCACCGAACCGCCTGCCGGAAACCTGACTGGACGGGGCGCGGCTGCAGCGGGCGCTCCATCCTCTGGCAGGGGAACCGGGACGGGCTGGGCACGGATCTCGCACGCAACGCTCAGGGCGTGCGAACGGTGACGGTTCGCCGCTTCCCCTGCTGAATGTCCAGGCGGTAGTCATGCAGAACTTCGCCGCGACGCAGGTGGAGGCCCTGCCGCGGCTGGGTGATCATTCCGCGGCGCGCACCGGAGCGGGCGGGTTCGCCTTGACCAGCAGGCCCTCGTCCGGGCACCCGGAGCGCGGTCCTGGGCTCGGCTGGCCCAGCGGCTTCACCGGACCACTCACCGCCCGGGCCGTCAACTGGGCCGGTGGGCCACGGCCATCACATGGGCACTCGCGCCGAGCAGTGTGGGCTCGGTCTCGAGCCGGCGGGCCACCCGGAGGATCCACTCCCGCCGCACCGGATCCGCCCACACCGCGTCGAAATCCCGCAGGGTCCAGCCGATCCCCTCAACGCCAAGCAGCGCCTCGACCTGGAAGCCGGCCGCCTGAATCTCCTGCCGCAGCTCCTCCGGGTGGTGAAAGAAGGTGGTGGTGAAATACGGCTTGCCCGGCGGTGCGCGGTGCTGACCGTCCTCCAGGTCCCGGTCGGCCATGGCCATGAACTCCGGATCCGCGTACCCGTCACTGAACAGCCCATCGAAAGTGGAGGCGAAGCGGTTGACGTTCATCGCCAGCAGCACCCCGCCGGGCCGCAGCACCCGGCCCGCTTCCTGCAGCGCCTGTGCGCGGTCGGCCGCTTCCGTGAGGTGATACAGCGGACCGAACAGCAGCACGGCGTCGGCGTGTCCATTGGGATACGGCAGGTGCCGCGCGTCCCCCACCACAGCGGAGGCCACCGGCCGGACCGCTTCCCGGCTCAGGGCCTGCTCGATGTGCAGCAGCATGGCGTCCAGCAGGTGCACCGTGTGGCCACGGGCAGCCAGCCAGAACGCGTGCGGCCCGGTCCCACCGCCGATATCACACACCACCGCCGGTGGCGCGGGGAGGAAGCGGGCCATCAGCTCCTGCACCCGGACCCGCTCCAGCTGGTTGGATCCCTTGATCAGGCGGTCCGCTTCGGTGCCGGCCGCGTACATCTCCATGGCCTCCTGGGGAAGCGGTGAGGAGCTCAGATCAGTCATACCTGACTGTACCGGTCCGCAGGCCGCCGTGATGCACGCTGCAGGCAAAAAAAACCGGCCCGCAGGCCGCTTTGATTTCTCTATTCTAGCCGGGTATGCAGCCGCGGTCAACCGCATGCAGGTCCCAGTAGTGGCTTTCTGTGGAGGACGGGTGTTCAATGAAGCATGAACGACCCGGTGTGCCCCAAGTGCAACGGCGTCCACATCGTCAAAAACGGGCATGCCCATACCGGCAGGCAGCGCTATCTCTGTCGTGCGTGCCGGTATCAGTTCACCCCAGACGGCACCTGGCACCGTATTGCTCCTGAACAAGTGGCTCAAGTGGACCTGCTGCTGACCGAACGCCTCTCCCACCGCGGCATCTGTCGTGTGGTCGGGGTCAGTCGGTCCTGGTTCCGACTCCACCTCAAACAGCTCAACAAGACCGTGCAGCACAGCATTCCCGAAGAACAACCACACCCAAAAAAAGCTTGAGCACTCCAGCACCAGCCGCGCTGGTGCTGGAGTGCGACGAATGATGCACGTTCGTGGGTCGTCAGGATCGTCGGCTCTGGATCTGGCTGGCGATGGACCGACGCAGCCGACGAATCGTCGGCTGCTGGTTCGGGCAACGCGACGCGCCAGGCGCGCTTGGCCTGTGGCAGAGCCTCTCCACACCGTACCTGGACGCGATCTGTCACACAGACCGCTTGGCCGTGTACAAGCAGGTGGTCTTCGGAGCGCTTCATCGCATCGGAGGAACCCAGCATATTGAGCGATTCAACGCCACACTTCGAGCCAAAGTGTCGTTCCTGGTGCGGAAAAGCTTGTCCTTCTGCCGTAAGCAGGCCAACCGCGAGCTTGTGGTCTGGCTCTTCATTCACCGCTATAACGCGTCATTACTCTGAACCCACGACCCAGGTCCCGGTGGCCGCTGGGCTGCAGCGGCCACGTCTGCCCTCCCTCCTGGACATCCTGGGCCTCTGTGCGCGCCGCTGCGGCAGCGTGCAGTTCAGCCGCGCTCATCTCCAGGATCAGCCGCTCCTTGAACTCTTCGACCAGCATATGCAGCGTCTGCAGCGACCGGTCAGACCCGCGAGCGGGAGACGCTGATTTCATCTAGAACCCTCGCGATCGCCGGGCGGTCCGGGCGGCTCCAGACGTCGTGGGTGATGGTGGCCGGACACAACGGCCCTGATCCTTCCCCGGGATCGGCGCTCGCTTCCCGCACCGCGCTCCACAAGGAGGGCCGGCCGACGCGTCCGCACCTCATCCTCGGTCCGGGCCAGGTTCAGCCGTGGGCGGGCGCCGGACCAACCAGTTACACTTGATGTGATGACCGCGGCGACTGAAGTGGAAGTGCTGGACGTCCTCAAGGCCCTGGCCAACGAGGTGCGCTTTGAGCTCGTTCGCATCCTGGCGCACGGGGAGCAGTGCGTCTGCGATCTGGAGGCGATCCTGGACCTGCCGCAGTCAAAGGTGTCGTACCACCTGGCCACCCTGCGTGACGTGGGGCTGGTGAGCAGCGAGCAACGCGGCAAGAACAGCTATTACCGGCTGGAGCGCGCGCTGTTGTACCGCCTGGGCGGCGATGTGCTCGCCGCGCTGCTCCGCCCTGACCCGGTGCTGACGCAACAATCCAAATCGCTGTGTTAGGCTGCCGGCATGACGCGCCTGCTGATCCTGTGCACCCACAACAGCGCCCGCAGCCAGATGGCCGAGGGCCTCGCCCGGCGCGCAGCCCAGGCGCTCGACGTTGACCTGGAGGTTCACAGCGCGGGCACAGAGGCCACCCGCGTCAAGGAGCAGGCCATGACGGTGCTGGGGGAGCTGGGCATCGACCTGAGCCAGCACACCAGCAAGACGCTGTTCGACCTGCCGGACCCCTGGAACTTCGAGTACGTGGTGACGGTGTGCGACCGCGCCGCGGAGGCGTGCCCGGCGTACCCGGCGAAGACCACCATCCGGCACTACCCGTTCGTGGATCCCAGCGGCGGCAGCCTTGAGCGCTGGCGTACCGTCCGGGATCAATTGCAGGTGCAGTTCCAGGCGTTCGTGCAGGCCCTCAAGGAGGGGCGGCCGGTGCCGGAGGGCTACGAGGTCAGCCCCGCGGTTCCGGCTGATCAACCGCATCCTGAGCCGCACCGCGCCGGGTAACCCGGCCTCGCCCGCACCCGGCGCAGCAGGTCGCGCCGCAAGGAGCACACCGATGAAGATCGCTGTCTTTGGAGACGTCCACGGCAACCGCTTTGCGCTGGAGGCGGTGGCCGCGGACATCGAGCGGCATGCGCCGGACGCCTGGGTGAATCTGGGGGATCAGCTGTTCGGCGGGGCGGACCCGGCCGGCGCGTGGCAGCTGCAGCAGCAGCTGAAGGCCCGGCACGGCGTGCTGGAGGTGCGCGGCAACACCGACGAGCGACTGGGCCACCCCCTGACGGAGACCACCCAGAAGCGCGAGATGCTGGCGTGGCTGCATTCGGTCCTGCCCGAAGGGGCCGGGGCCACGGTCGCCGGTTTGCCCACCCGCGTGACCGTGGCGGACGGAGCGGTGCTCGCCGCGCATGGCACCCCCGATAGCGCCTGGACCGCGCTGCTCCGCGACAAGAGCGGCTGGGCGGGTGACGAGCTGGTCCTGAGCCGGCTGGATGACCCGGGACCCGCCCGGGTGGTGATCGTGGGGCACACGCACCTGGAGCATGTCCGGCAGCTCGGGCCGCTGACGGTGGTGAACGCCGGCGCGGTCAGCCGCCAGAAGGACGGCTCGCCGCTGGCGCGCTGGGTGCTGCTGGAGGGCGAGGGGGACCGCTGGAGTGTGGCGTTCCGCCGGGTGGCGTACGACGTGGAGGCCGCCGCTGCCTGGGCCGAGCAGCACGCGCACAAGGGCCGAAAAGAAGCGGCCCAGCTGCGCCAGGGCCACAGCTGAGGCGGGGTTCACCCGCTTGGGGATGGGGGGACGTTTCTTCATGGGCCGGGGGTCGTTCATCCGGCGGCGGCGCACGCGCCCTAGCCTGTCGCGCGTGCGCTTCTTGCCCCTCCTGATGGTCGTCCTCACGACAGTTCCCGCGGTTGCTGCAGCGCCCGCCGTCCCAGATCAGCTCCTGCCGCGCCAGAACATGCCCGCCAGCATCGTCGCCTTCGGCGCCACCCGCGCCATCGCCGCCATCGAAGCCAGGCTCACCGCTGCCGTCCAGCAGGATCAGGCGTGGTTCACCGCGCTGATCAGCGCAACGCCCGAAGGCGAGCCGCTCCCCTACTCCCCCCGCTTCGGCATCACCGAAGCGGAATACGACCAGGTGCTCCATGCCCAGCCGGTGCTGAGCCAGACCGGCAGCACCACCCTGAAGGTCACCGCCGACGCTCGGACCGTCACCTTCGGCAAGTCGGCGGGCGCTGAACTGCTTGCAGGTGTCACCGTGGACCTCGTCAAGAACGTCGTCCGCACCCCGCTCGGCACCACCACCGAAGGCAAGCCCTTCGACGTGCCGGACGACGACACCCTGGGGCCGCGCTCGGGCGTGCAGTGGGCGTTCCTGCAGGGCAGCGATCCCAGCCGCAATGTCACGCGCGCGAAGTTCACGCTGACGCACCTGAATCGCACGGACGAGGTGCTGCTGGACTACCAGGTCACCGTCATCAAGGACGGCAAAGCGGTGCGCAACGAAGAGGTCCTCCTCACGTACCCCGCGACCAGATAACCCGGCAGCGCGTCGCTCCGGGTCCTCCGCATTCTTGACGCGGCCGCGGTTGGGTTGCTCGGCCGCGTGCGTCATGCCGGGCCCCCCGGGTCGCTGCTCCCCGGACTGGCCTCTTTTCTCGACGTTCGCCGGGTGATCGGCTCCCTGGAAGGGAGCGACATCCCGTCACGGACAGCGGCTGAACGCCTGTTGCGACGTTCAGGGGCTGTGCCACGCCCGTCCAGACGGGGCCAGACCCCTCCATGCGGCTTTTCGCGTCCAGGGGTTCGCTTGCCGGCCGGTCCGCTGGACGCTCCTCGGCGGGAGAGAATGCCCGGCCAGATTCCGTTCGTGGAGGCGCTGGGGACGGAGGTGACGAGCGCTTCAGCCCGCCCCTCGTGTTCGGGAGCGGGCCAGCCGCCGGCCAGGCGCGTACAGTCTGATCATGTCCTCCCCGCCCCCCGTGTTGACCGACGATGACGTGGGCGCTGCCGTCCGGGTGCTGGTGCGTGATGCCGCTGTTCACGTGCTCGAGTGGCACGAGGAGGAGGTGGGGTGGCAGGTCGTGAGCGAGGTGACGGACGGGGTGCGCCGGCTGCGCGGTTGGGTCCGGCGCGACGGGCAGGACCTGCCCTGGTCGCTCATCGTCAAAACCTCACGCCCTGTGGAGGATGGTGACGCGCAGGATCACCACGGCTGGCAACGGGAATGGAGGGCCTACACGTCCGGCCTGCTCCAGCCGGCAGGGTCGGTCCGGCCTGCCCGGCTGCTCCAGGTGACCCGGCCGTCGCCCGACCGCATTCTGCTGTGGCTGGAGGACGTGCCCGACACCTCGCCGGAGGTCTGGGCCCTTCAGCAGCACGTGCGGTTTGCTGGGCAGCTGGGCGCCTTCAACGCCGCTCATCCTGTGGGCGGGTCGAGACCCGCGTGGCTGTGGCAGGACTGGTTGCTCTCCTTGAGGGTCCACGCGCCCGGGGTGGGGGCCCTCGCGGCGCAGGCCGAAGTGTGGAACGAGCCGCTGGTGCGCCTGGCCTTCCCGGTGCCGTGCACCGCCGCACTCCAGCGGGTGAGCGCGGCGTTCGAGCGATGGAGCGCGCACCTGATGGCGCTGCCCCAGACCCTGGTGCACCTGGACGCCGGACGGTTCAACGTGAGGGTCTTCTCGGAGGGCGGGCAGCCGTCCACGGTTCTGCTGGACTGGCAGGCGTTGGGGACGGGCCCGCTGGGCGCGGATCTGGCGATGACCCACTTCCTGAACGTGTGCCGCTTCTACGCCGACCCGCGTGCGGTCGAGGCGATCGACGCACAGGGGTTCGAGGCGTACTGGGCGGCGGTGAGGGGCCGCGGCCTGGGGGTCGGCCGGTCCGAGGTGCGGTTCGCCTACACCGCCGTGTCCGCGATGCGTGCGGCCATTGTCGTCCAGTTGCTGCTCTCCCGCCTGGTGCCGCCGGCGGTGGACCTGCGGTTGTGGGCGGCGTGGGGCCACAAGCGGGGATGGTCCGAGCACGAGGCCCTGCGGGCCTGGGGGCAGGGCATGAGCGCCCTGCTCGCGTTGGGGGCGGAAGCAGACGCGCTCGCGCAGGACCGCTGACGGCGCTCGTCGGGGCGATCGTTCGTGCCGTTTTTGAGCGTGGCATTGACCGGCCGGTGCAGGTCGGACGCGTCCGGATCCTCCCTCCTGTGCAGCACGGTGCCTGGGCTGGAGCACGAGCGACGCGCGAAGTCGATCACAAGCCGTTCTTCGACACAGCCGGTTCCCGCTGCACCGATGGCGTCGGCGCACCACCGCCGCGGGGGTCGAAGCCCCCGAGCCGTTTGTCCGCCGGTCGTCACTGTCCGTGATGGCGCCGGATTCGGCGTGGATGGTGTGCCAGAGTGAAGCATGACGCGGCGGCGTGCCCTGGTCCTCCAAACGGCTTTTGCCTTCGACATGCGGAAATGGCGTCCGTACTCCGCCCTGCGCAGTTCTGTGGGGCTGGCGTTGCCGGTCGTCTGGGCGGGACTCACCGGGCACACCGCCTGGGGGGTGCTGGCCGCGAACGGCGCCATGAACGCCGCGCTGCCGAGCATGAACAGCGTCCCGCGGCGGCGCATTCAGGTGATGCTGGGCGTCAGCGCCAGCACGGCCCTGCTGGGCATGCTCGGCGTGCTCGTCGGCCAGAACATCCTGGCCTGCACGCTGGTCATGACCGTGCTGGGCATGCTGCTGACCGTGTACGGCGCGGCGGGCCCCGCCAACTTCAGCGTCGGCGTCTCCAGCACCACGACCTTCATCGTGTTGACCGGCCTGCACCTCCCCCCCTCGGCCGCGCCCCTGAGTGGCCTGCTGATTCTGGCCGGGGGCCTCCTTCAGACGGTGCTGCTGGTGGTCGTGTGGCCCATCCGTCCCCGCCGGCTGGAACGCAGCGCGGTAGCACAGGTGTACCACGCTCAGGCGGCGCTGCTGGCGGAGCTGCCGGACACGTTGAGTGCGCTGCCCGAGGCGCAGAGCCTGCAGGACGCCTGGGCGGTCCTGGGGGAGATCCGCGCGCAGGGCTGGACGGACGAGCACGCGGCCCTGCGTCACGCCCTGCGGATTGCGGAAGGAACCAGGGCGGCCCTGGTCGGCTACGTGAGCGCGGACGCCGAATGCCGGGAGCAGGGACACCCGCTGCTGGCGCAGCAGACCGGTGAGGTGCTGGCTCAGGCCCTGCGCCAGGTCGAGGGAAGCGTCCGGCTCGGCCAGCCGAGCTTGAGTGCACCGACACTCGCCCGCCTGAACCAGCAGTACGACGACCTCCGTCACTCCCCGGCCGGCGGGCTGACCCGGTGGACGGGGCTCATCCTGAACCTGCTGCGGGAGCTGAACCGCCCCCAGATGCAGGCGGACGCGCCGCGTGCCCTCGCCGCGGCTCCATCCGTGTGGTCCGCCCTGGTGAAGGTCCCGCCCCTCAAGTGGGACTCGCCGGTGACGCGGCACGCCGTGACCTACGGCCTGCTGCTGGGCCTGTTGACGCTCGCCACGCGCCTGCTGCAGGTGCCGCACGGGTACTGGCTGGTGCTGACCGCAGCGGTGGTCCTGCGTCAGGAGTACACGACCACCCTCACCCGTGGGGTCGCGCGGCTGGGCGGGACCGCCACGGGCGTCCTGGCCGCGGAACTGATCACGCTGCTCGTTCACCCGGCCGCCCCGCACCTCGCCTGGTGGAGCCTGCTGGGAGCGTTCCTGGCATTCGCTTTGTTTCCCACTGGGTACGCGGCCTTCTCGGCGGCGCTGACGCTGTACGTGGTCTGTGCCGTCGCGGCCTCGGGGGTGGCGGAAAGCACCGTGATCGGGCTGAGGCTGGCCCTCACGCTGCTGGGCGGCGCGCTGGCCCTGGGTGCCGCGCTGCTGTCCCCCACCGGGCCGAGCAACGGCACGCGCGAGGCGTTGCGGGACGCGGTGAGCGCGCAGATCAAGTACCTGAAGACGCTCCGCGACCTGCGACGCCACACCACCGCGGGCGCGATTGCTGCGGCGAGTGATGCCCGCGCTCACGCCCGCGAGCGTCGCCTTCAGGCGGAACGCACCGTGCAGGCGAGCCGGCTCGAACCCCGGCGCCGGCGCCGAGCAACCCCGGCGGCCCTCAGCGGCGCGCAGGCCCAGACGTACCTGCAGCGATTGACCGAGAACGCCGCCCTCGGCCTGACCCTGCACGCCAGCGCCGTGGGGAGATCACGGACGCAGGCCGACCCGGACCTCAACGCAGCGATCCAGAGCGCGCACGCCCTGTTGGACGAGTTGGAAGGGCAGTCCGCCATGACAGAGACCCGCTGATAGCGGCTGTCATCCAAGCACCGCCTCGAAAGGAAACGGCTTGAACCGGGAACAGGTGCAACTGGATGGCCCTGATCTGCTGGAGACCCACGAGTCCACCCCCGGCACCGTGCAGGTGGCCCTCGTGCCTACGGGTGGGCCGTGCCGCTGGCCCGTCGCCTCCGCCTGCCGGTGGGTTCGTCGGTAACGGGCATCTTCGTTCGTCTGGGCGACGGACTCACCTTCAGCGCGAAGGCACCCCGTCAGCGGTGCCGGGATTGCAAGCCTGCGCTCAGCCGGCACGATGACTCTCTATCGGCGGCTGGTGCCTTGCCGTGGCGATGCACGGGTTGCACGGTGGGGGAACCGGTCACCAGATCTGCTTCTGGTTCAGCCTGCCTCTGGCGCGGCATTGCCGTTCCTCGGGGCGGCCCGCGCACCGACCACCACGTCCTGTGGCGTCAGCGAACACTGCGGGGACGCAGGACCGTGCCGGCCCGAGTGAGTGGACCGCGGAGGGCCACGGCCAGGAGACCGACCAGGCCCGCACACGCCAGGGTGGTGCCGGCCAGGGACGTGGCTGCGATGGCGGCACTCACCGCGAAGTCACCGATCGGCCGGACGCCACCGGCCAGCAGCGTGTTGACGCTCATGACCCGTCCCCGGGCCTGCTCGGGAGCGAGCAACTGCATCAGCGTGACGGCGGTGGTGCCGACCACGTTGCGCGCCGCGCCGTGCACCAGGAGGGCCGCAGCACAGAGCGCCAGCGATGAACTGAGCGCGAAGACCGCCAGGGCCGCCGCCCACACGATCAACCCGACGACAAACACGTCACGCTGCCGTTCCCCACTGCTCGCCGCCTGCGCCACCGAGGCGAGCAGCGTCCCGGCGCCGACCGCCAGGAACAGCAGCGCGAGTGGCGCTCCGTCCACGTGCAACACCTGGGCGGCGTACAGCGGCAGCAGCATCGACGGGGACGGCCCGAGCAGCAGCAGCGCCCCGTACCCGGACACGACCCACGGCAGCGCCGGGTCACGCGCCACCACCTGCAGGCCCTCGCGGACCGAGGTCAGCAGCGGCGGCCGTGAGGAGGCTGGCGCTGGCTGGTTCACGGTGCGCATCCGGGCCAGGCAGACGAGCGCGACCACGAAGCTCAGGGCATTCAGGGCGAAGTTCACGCTCAGGCCCAGGCTGGCCGCCGTGACCCCGGCCAGCGCCGGCCCGAGCGTGCCGGCCGCCGTCATGGCCAGGGCGTTCAAGGCCGTGGCGCGCGGCACCTCGCTGTGCGGCACCAGGCCCGGGAACAGGGCGGCGCGCGCGGGCTGGTCGAAACTCATCACCATGCCGGAGCAGAACGCCAGCGCGACCACGACGGGCAGGCTGGCGGTGCCCGTGGCACTCAGGACGGCCAGCGTGAGGGCCAGGCCCATCAGGAGCGTCTGGGTGACGAACAGCACGGCGCGCCGGTTCACGCGGTCCACGACGCCGCCCCCGATCAGGGCGAAGAGGAAGAAGGCCAGCGCCTGTGCGAGCGACACCGCGCCGAGGGCCAGCGCGGACTGGTGGCTGAGCTTCAGGACCAGCAGACTCTGACCCACCACCTGCATCAGGCTGCCGACGCCCGACACGGCCTGCCCGGTCCAGAACAGCCGGTAGTCGCGGTGCCGCAGGACGTGGGGAAGGGACCAGTGCCCCCGAAGGACGCGGACTGCAACGCGTATGGACATGGGTGGGCCTCCTGCCCCCGGAAGCGCGGGGGCATGCTTCAGTGGAGTGTAGGGCACCGGCCGGAGGCGGCCAGGGGCGGGCCGCTTCAGCGAGACGCGAGCGGCGCCGGTCCACCCGCCTCGGGTGCCGGTGCGGCGATCCGGACTTTCCCGGCGCGCCGCCTTCGAAGCCAGTGCTCCAGGAGGATGACGACGGTCAGGGACACGGCCCCGAGCGTGACGGGACGCCAGACGACGGGTGAACGCCATGGGCCTCGGCCCGGCAGCGAGCCGACCAGGGTGCGGACTTCCAGGCGTTTGGCCGCCAGGTGCGCGGTGGGGCGGTCGGTGCGGCGGGCCAGGTCGGCGAGCGCCGCGTCGAAGGGAAAGCGCACGTCCGCTGGCCCGGCACCCGGGAACAGCAGCGGTCCGGACCTGCCCCACTGCTCGGGCGTGCGGCGCGCCAGCAGCTGCAGGCCCGAGCGGGTCGTGATGACGGCACCCGCCGGGGCGACGCTCACCAGGCGGCCCGCCAGCGCCGCCGGCACGGTGTCGTACAGCGCCGCGAGCGCGAGATCGTCGGCGCCGTCTTGCAGCGCCACACCCAGGGTGGGGCGATCCCAGCGGTACATCAGGTTCAGCACGGTCAGCGCGGCGTCCCGGGCCGCCGGCCGGAACTGGGGCATGGCGGGGTCGCTGAGGTAGCGGGCTTCGTACGGCAGTGTGCGTGCCGCCTGCACCGCCTTGGCCGGGCCACGCAGGCGGGCGATGACGTGCAGCGCCCCATCGATGCCTGACAGAATGCCCGCGGTGCTGATCACCTGCCCGTCGTCCACGTACCGCTGGCCGCGCACCCAGCGCACCGCCGGGTACTGCCGTTCGATGCGGGCGATGTCACCCCAGTGGGTGGTGGCGGGCCGGCCGTCCAGCAGGCCGGTCGCGGCGAGCATCTCGGCGCCGGCGCAGACGCTCATCACCAGGCGGTGCCGCTGGCCCTGCCGCTGCACCCACCGCCGCAGCGCCTCGTTGCTCCGGACGTTGGGGATGTTCGGCACCACGATCACGTCGGGCGCCCGTCCCAGCTGCGCGTCGAGCTGAGCGAAGGTGAAGTGCGGCAGCACATCCAGGTCGCCGGTCAGGGCCACCGGCGCGCGCGTCTCGGCCACCGTGACCACATTGAATGCGTGCGCGGCCTGGAACGTCGAGAAGGGCGCGAGCACGTCCGCCACCTCGCTCAGGTCACGGCCGAGCACCACGGCGACGGTCGGTCGATCCGGATCGAGGGCCGGCGGCCGGGGCAGCGCGAGCGGCGCGGAGGGAGGGGGCAGCGCCGGCGTGGACAGGAACGCCAGGGCGGTGGTGACCCCGACCAGCAGCGGCAGCGTCAGGAAGGCCACGGGGTACTTGAGACGCCGGAGAACAGCGGGCAGCGTGAGGTTCACAGGAAGCTCCTCTCAGGGCCGGGGGATTCGGGGCAGGCCGCCCGGGGAGACGGCCGGGGTCGCGCGGTCAGCGCAGCTGCCGGACCAGGGCCACGATGGCGTCCGCGGCGGCCTGCGGTTCGTCCAGCTCGACGTTGTGGCCACTGTGATGGGCGGTGACCTGCGTGGTGCGGCTGGAGAGGGTCAGCAGGCGGGCCTGCCCGGCCGTCCATGCGGGAACCGCATTCCGGCCCCGGGAGAGCACAGTGAGCGGCAGGTCGCCGAGGGTCGTCACCTCCCCCGCCTGGGCGAGGCTGGCGGGGATGCCGGCCGTTTCGTCCGAGAGGGTCTGGAAGTAACGGTCGGTGACGGCCAGCGCCGTGGCGGGCCCGGCATCCCGGGCCGGCAGGCCCGCCGAGAGGCCCAGCGGGCCGGACAGCAGCCGCACCAGCCCTAGACGCGCTGCGAGCTTCAGCAGCGGCAGTCCCGGGGTGTCGGACGCGGCGGTCGGCGCGGCCGCGCCCGGCTGCGGACTCATCGACTCGAGCAGCGCCAGCCCGGCCACGTCCTGCGGATAGCGCTGCGCGTAGACGCGCATGGTCAGCCCGCCCAGCGAGTGCCCGGCCAGGACGTACGGGCCGGGGAGGGCGGCGCGGTGCAGCAGGGTGTGCAGTTCCGCCGCGAAATGGGCGGCGTCGCGCGGCAGCGGCCCGGGCTCGCTGTACCCGAGGCCCGCGCGGTCGTACGTGCACACCCGGGTGGTGCCGGCCACCAGCCCCTGCACCGCGTGCCAGGGGGTCGACCAGGCGCCCAGTCCCGCGTCGATCACCACGGTGGGCGCGCCGCTTCCGGCACACTCGAGGTGCAGCCGGAACCCGCCCACGTCCACCAGCCGGCCCGGCGGAGGGTACGCCCGCGCGTCGGCCTGCTCGGCGCGCGTTTCATTGCAGGCCCCGAGCAGGGTGACGCCCGCGAGCAACCCGGCGGACAGCGTCAGGCGGCGCAGCAGCGAAGCGCGGCGCGCGGTGGGCGGGCGAACGGACGGTGAGCGGACAGCCGGGAACTGAGTCATCGCAACTCCTGTGGACCTCGAAGGGGAAGGGCGGAGGAACGGGGGACGTCACCGGGCCTGACCGGCCGGTCGACCGCACTTCCCGGGTGGCCAGCGGCAGCGCTTCGCCACGCTGAGCCGCGGAGCTCAGCGGGTGGCGCCGGGCGCCGTGCCGTTTAAGGTGCAGTGGAGCGGGCGGTGGACGGCGGCAGGCCGTGCCGGGCGTGCCAGAGGCGGCGGAAGTGGCGGGCGTCATCGAAGCCGCACGTGCCGGCGATGGCCTCCAGCGTCAGGTGCGGGTCGGCCATCAGCTGCGCCGCGAGCTCCAGGCGCAGTTCCTGCTGGTAGGCCAGCGGGGTCAGGCCGGTGTGCTGCTTGAACGCGCGCGTCAGGCCACGCGGACTCATGTTCGCCAGGGCGGCCAGGCGATCCAGGCGGGCTTTCTCCGCCACATGCTGGCTGAGTTGGTCCTGCACCCGGTGCACCCCCGGATGCAGGTGAGAACGGTACGCCAGGTGCACGCTCGCCTGGGTCTGAACGCCGTCCCGACGCAGGTAGATCACTAGGTACCGGGCGACCTGGGCGGTGAGCCGCGGCCCGTGTTCACGTTCGAGCAGCGAGAGGGCCATGTCGATGCCGGAGGCGATCCCGGCGCTGGTCGTGATGGGGCCGTCATGGGTGTACAGCACGGCGTCCTGCAGCAGGGCCTTCGGGTACCGCGCCTGCATCGCCGCCACCGAACCCCAGTGGGTGGTGCAGCGCCGCCCGTCCAGCAGCCCCGCTTCCCCCAACGCCGCCAGACCCGTGCAGACCGACGCCAGCCGGGCACCAGCGGCGTACGCGGCCCGCAGCCACGCCGCAGTGGCCGGGTCGATCCACGGCTGACCCGGCACCGGCTCACTCAGCCGGGGGCCGGGAATGATGACCAGGTCCTCCGGGCCCGGCACGGGGAACGGCGCCAGCGGACCCAGCGGCAGGCCCTGGACACTCAGGATCTGCGGCGTGGCGGCACAGAACATCAGGTGGTACTCCGCCCCGAAACGCCGCGCCACGTCGAACACCTGCGCGGGCCCGCCCAGGTCCAGCAGGTTGACCGCCGGCAGCAGCACGAAGATCACGCGCCGCGCCCCGGAGCTGGGGACGGAACTGGACACACCTGGCGGAAGAAGCATGAATTCACCTTAAGCGTTGTGGCGCCAGTCCACCAGGGCGAAAACCGCCCATCAGCGGACGGATCCGGTACATGAAGCGAGGCAAGGGGTCCTCGATCAGGGGTGCTTGTGGGGTGCTGTTGACCCGGGACGCCCCCAGGTGCACCGGCCGGAACGCTCTTGGTCTTCAGACCATTCCGTTCATGCGCCGGTCGACCATGATGGGTTTGGGCTCCAGTGGAAACTTGAGCAGGTGGGCTTTACCGGGGCGACTCCGGCCCGGGTGGTGCAGGATGACGAGAGCTTGCTGGCCCTGTCAATGTCGCTGGTCCGCGCGCTCGTCTCCCCACTCGACTTCGCGGATGCAACGCCTCATCTCGTTCGCTGCGGTGGTAGCTCCTTCCAGGAGTGACTCTGGCACTGAGCAGCATCCCAGCGCTGAAGCGTCCGGTCATCTGACGCGGCGTTCATTCGCAGCACCAAAAAACCCTGATTTCTTCGGGGCCAGTGGTGACACTCTCCTCGCGCCGTACAGCAGCACGGCGTTCCATCCGGTTGCGGCATCGGGTGATCTCCGGCCTCACCCGAGCGTCCAGTGAGACCGCCGGTGCCTCTCTGCCCCTTCGATGCTCGTGCACGCTGATGTTCAGCGTGGTCACCCGCACGTCGAACGACACGCGCTGCCCCCCGCGTCCCCACCTGCGGCGACGTCAACGTTACCGTCTGGTGGTGCGTTTCGGAGCCGCCTACGGCTTCGCCACCTTCGACCCGGGTTTCGCCTTCCCCTGAGTGGCGCGACTCGTGCCGAGCGCCTGGCCCTTCTCGAGGCTGGCACCCCAGTGGAGGCCGAGTTGCCTCGCACGAATCAGGACGCTCGCCAGGTGTTGGGGAACCTTCCTCGTCCCCTCACGGGGCGCTTACCGGCGTTTGAAACGCTGTGATGGACGACGACAATTTCAGACCTTGAGGTCGCGGCGTTGGCTCTCGCAGCTGCCGCACCTGTCCCAGACGCAAAGGAAGGCACCGATGAAGACCTCCTTACTGACGACCCTCGGGACAACCTGCCTGCTCAGTGTCAGCGTGGCCATGGCGGCGGACAAGGCCGTGACGGTCGCCTTCCCGTCGGATTTCCAGAGCCTCGACCCGGCCATCGGGTATGACACGCAGAGCTGGCCAGTCATTCACGCGCTGTTCGTCACGCTGCTGACGTACGGCCAGGGCACGGACCTGAAGCCGTGGGGCGCCACGGACCTCGGGCAGGCGAGCGCGGACGGGAAAACCTACACCTTCCACCTCCGGAAGGGCATCACCTTCACCGACGGGGAGCCGACCGACGCCGCCGCGTACAAGTACGCCATCGAACGGATACTTGATCCCAAAACGAAATCGCCTCAGGGCGGAACGGCCGGCTGGTTCGGCGCGCTGGACGGCGCGGCGGACTTCGTCGCTGGGAAGGCCAAGGCGGTGCGCGGCATCCAGGTGCTCGACCCGTACACCATCCGCTTTAAGCTGGCGGTGCCGGACCGCACGTTCCTCAACGCGCTGGCGACGCCGTTCGCCTCGGCCCTCCCCCGCAAAGCCGTCGAGCGTCTGGGCAGCGACTTCTCCCACCACGTGGTCGGCAACGGACCATTCGTCCTCGAGTCCTGGGTGCCGGGACAGAAGGCGGTGCTGACGAAGAACCCGAAGTACTTCGCGGCGTCGCAGGTGCACGTGCCGCGCCTGGAGTTCACGCTGGGCCTCAGCGAGCAGGTGGCGTTGCTGCGCGCGCAGCGCGGCGAAGTGGACGTACTCGGCAACGGCATCCCATCCGCGCAATTCGCGTCCATCGTCAACACGCCGCGCTTCAAGCCGTACATCAAGAGCGCCGTGCAGGTCGGCACCTGGTACCTGTTCATGAACGCGCAGAAGGCGCCGTTCAACAACAAACTGGTGCGCCAGGCGGTGAGTCTGGCCATCAACAAACCGCGCCTGGTGCAGCTGATGAACGGCCGCGGCAAGGTCACCGCGCAGATCCTGCCGCCGGGCATGCCCGGGTACGACGCCACGGTGAGCGCCGCTCCCATGAACGTCGCGCGCAGTACGGCGCTGCTCAAGCAGGCGGGGTACGTGGACTCGGGCGCGCTGCAGCTGGTCGTCAGCACCGACGACCCGAGCCCCAAGCTCGCGCAGGCCGTGCAGCAGCAGCTGGCGGCCATCGGCATGAAGGTGGAGATCAAAGCGCTGCCCGGCGCGGAGTACCTGCACACGATCTCGTCGCCGGGCACCACCGCCATCGGGCTGTCGTCGTGGTATCAGGCGTACCCCGACCCCTCGAATTTTCTCGACGTGATGTTCAAGACCGGCTATTACACCTCCGGCGGGTGGAACATCTCGGGGTACCTCAATCCCGCCACCGACGCCCAGCTGACGAAACTGCGCGGGCAACCCCTGAAGGCGGCGCTGCCCGGCTACCAGGCGGTGCAGAAGCGGATCCTGAGCGACTTCACGTGGATTCCGCTGTTCAACCCGGTGCAGTACAACTTCGTGAATCCGCGGGTGAAGAACGTCGCCATCCATCCGGTGTGGGGCTACGTGTACCAGGACTGGGGACTCCAGTCACCGTGAAGGGCGCTGCTGGCAAGCCCCGTTGAGCCGTTCCGCGCGAGCCCTGCGGGGCTCCGACCTGGCCTGCCCGCGTTCGGGCCGTTGAACATTGAGGAGCATATGACGTCAACCCCGGCCCCATCCGACAGCTCTGCGATCCTGGCATTTCTGCGGCGCCTGGTGGAAGTCACGGGCCCCAGCGGGTCTGAGGAGGACGTGGCGCGCCTGGTGGTCGAGTTGGCGCGTCCGCTCTGCGATCACCTGCAGGTTGATCCGCTGGGCAACGTCGTCGCCATTCGCCGCGCCGCCGATGCGCAGGCGCGGCGCTGCATCATCTCCGCCCACATGGACGAAGCGGGCTTCCGGGTGCATTCGATCGAACCGGACGGTTTCCTGCGCCTGGAGAAGACCACAGGCTTTGATGAGCGGATCCTGCCGGCCCTGCGGGTGTGGGTGCGCACCGCCACCGAGCGGCTGATGGGCGTGGTGGGCTGCACCAGCGTCCACCTGATGACGGATGCGGACCGCCGCACGGTTGTGCCGGCCTCGGACCTGTACGTCGACATCGGGGCCAGCAGCGCACAGCAGGCGGCCGAGATGGGCGTGGCCATCGGCGACCCGGTGGGCTTCGTGGGGTCGCTGACCGAGCTGGGGAAACGCAGCGGGCGCTTCACCGCGCACGGGCTGGACGACCGCGCGGGGTGCGCCGTCCTGCTGGCCCTGCTCGCCTCGCTCCAGGACACGCCGCCGCCCGTCACGCTCATCTGCGTGTTCTCGGTGCAGGAGGAGGCGGGACTGCGCGGCGCGCAGGCCGTGGCGCGCCACATCGAGGGTGACGTGGCACTGGCGCTCGACATGACAGCTGTGGACGACACGCCGGATCAGTGCCGGACCCACTTGCGTCTGGGGCAGGGACCGGCCGTCAAGGTCATGGACTTCTCGACCCTGGCGCACCCCGCCATCCGGCGCGGCCTGATGGCGGCCGCTGAGCGCTGCGGGCTGGCCGTTCAAGCGGAGCTGCTCAGAGGCATTGGGACGGACGCTGGAGCGTTGCAGTACGCCATGGGCGGCATGCCGACCGGTGCCGTGTCGGTCGGCAACCGGTACACCCACAGTCCGGTCGAGGTGCTCGACATCCGCGACCTGGACGGCGCGCTGACCCTGCTGCACGCCTTCCTTGAGGCGCTCCCAGAGCTGGATCTCCGCTTCATCGCGTGGGATGATCCGCCTGCCTCACCCTCCTGAGTGGGGATGACGGCGCGTTTGACCAGAGCGATGATCCGGGGCCAGAGCCAACCCGCCCCCTCCACCGACCCGGCACATCAAGGAATCGCGCAGCGGGGGTGGACCGCGCTGCGCATGCCGAACGGCATGGACGTTCGTCGTTTGGGTTGAGCGTCGCCCTGGCCGGCAGGCGCCTCCAGGACCGGGCGCGCACGAGGACCGCTGCGCATGCTCCACCTGGAGGGCATCGACGTTGACCAGAGGCGCGGCTCGGCAAGGCGCGGACGTCTTCCTCGTCTACAGGCGCCCGCCCCGCTTACGGGGTGGCGGATGGACGTGCGAGGCCGCATCCCAGCAGCTCCATCGTGCGAAGGTGTGAGGGCCCAAGGGAGCGCGGCAGCTCACCGGAAGCGCGTTTCCCGTACCAGGTCCCTCACGGCGCTGGTCCTCAGCACACCGCGCCTGATGTTCTGGGCGGCGCGGAGCATTGCTTGTCTCAACGTTCCGGCTGCTCACCGACACCGCCCGCACACCATGGGGGTCGTCCCGAAGACGCCCTGGCCCAACACGGACTTCGGCTCAGCGCCGTGGCTCCTCACGCTTCCTGTAGGCGATGGCCTCCAGCACCCATCCGGGCGCGTCGGGTCCGATCCGGGCGTCGGCCCCGCAGCGTCACTCCCTCTGCCTTGCGCTGCTCCTCGCTCCGGCAGCGTCCTCTCCAGGATCTGCAGCACCGGTCAGTCGGACTCAACGAGCGTCAGCTGAGTCATGGCGTGACGCTGAATCACGTCCTGTACCTCGGGAAAGGGGAGCGCTCCGCTGGACCGCATCAGCAACTCAAAGCGCTCGTTCCCCAACGCTTCATGCGCGCGCCTTGCCGTGCTGGCCTGTCCTGCGGCAAGTTCCGCCCGGTATCGCGGCGTGAACACCGCAAACAGAGCGGCCCGGGCGGTTGGCAGGCTGCCGAGCAGCCGGGCCAGCTCCTCTGGCGCCACCGTGTCGAGCGGAAGCGTCAGATACGCTTCCAACGCCGTCATCCATGAAGGGGTCGCATACGGGGAACATGGTTGGCTCAACACCTGCAGGTACGAGCGGCGCGCCCGCAGCAGATCTCCGCGCTGCTGCTCCATCATCCCTCGAAACGTCAGCGTGACTTCCGGCCAGATCCACCCGGCGCCTGCTTCCTGATGCGCCTCCTGCAACAACTCCTCAGCGGCGTTCAGCTGGTGTTCACTGATGGCCAACGAGGTCAGGTTGAGGAGCGCGGCTGTGGCAGACTCGCGTTGCCCGACACTCCGCGAAATACTCAGACTCTCGTGCAGGAGCCGCTTCGCTTCGTCCAGCTGTCCCAATCCGAAGTGAGCCGAACTCAACATGTTCATGGCTCGCCCCAAAGCGGCCCAGTTCTTCTTCCGTTGAAAGGCCCTCATGCTCGCTTCAAACAAGGGAACGGCCTGCAGATACGCGTGTTGTTGAACGTGCAGACCACCGAGGTTGACCTGGGCCGCCACATATGGGATCTGGTGGCGTTCCGCCAGGCTCAGACACTGCTCAAAGTACCACTGGGCTGAGAGCGACTGCCCGCCCCTCATGGCGATAAGGCCCTGCATATTGACGACCGAAATGATGCCCGCCTGATCATCGAGACCTTCATACAGTTGCCGTGCTTCCTGCACCATCAGGTGCGCTTCCTCCGTCGGTGTCTCTAAAAAGTAGGCCTGGGTTCTGAGCGCCACGGCCAGAGTGCGCTGATCGCCCCATCGCCGACAGCCCTCAATCCCTTCGCGCAGCCAGGTCCGTTCCACTGCGGTCGGAATCCAGCCGTCCGCGATGCTCACGCACAGGAGGCACTGCGCTCGGGCGTACTCCAGCGTCCCGGTCGCGTCCTCTGCCGTCCGGATGGCCGCCTGCAATTGCGAGCGACCGAACACGTCATGGCCTCGATTCGCCCAGAACTGAGCCAGGTCGGCACAAAAGCCCAGGAGGGTCTGCCGCTCTCCTGAGCGCTTCAGGTGCTCTAGGGCCACGCTGAAGTTCTGCTGCTCCTGATCCAACATGTCCAGCCAGCGATCCTCAGACGGCGCGGTCAGATGTGGGTGCGATTCGGCTGCCAGCTGCACAAAATACGTGGCGTGCCGGGTTCGGAAGTGCTCGGCGTCTCCTGACGCTTCCAGCTTCTCCTGAGTGTACTGATACACCAAGGGATGCCGGTCAAACCGTCCCGATGGATCCATCTGCAGCAGCGAGGTGTCCACCAGTCTCGACAGCCGCTGGATCGACACGCCCACGACCTCGCGCGCGGCCTCGCGGGTGAAGCCACCCCGGAAGACCGACAGCCCCGCCAGCGCCCGCTGCTCCTGAAGGGTGAGCCGTCTCCACGAGTACTCGAACACCGTTCGCAGGCTCTGTTGCCGGGCAGGGACATCCCGGGCGGTCGAGGCGGCCAGGTCCAGGTCCAGCGACAGATCGTGCGCCAGATCCTCCAGGGTCAGCACCTTCAACCACGCCGCGGCCAGTTCGATGCCCAGCGGCGCCCCGCCGACAAGTCGGCACAGCTGCTCCACGTGGGAGCGGGTGGCGTCATTCAGCTGGAAGTCCGGCCGCACCTGCCGCGCCCGCTGCACCCACAGCTGCACCGCCTCGGACGGGAGAGGTGCTTCCGGATCTTCTGCCTGCACGGTTTGCTGGAGGCCGAGCACGGAGAAGCGGTGTTCATGTTGCAGGTTGAGGGCCTCGCGGGACGTGACGATCACCCGCAGCTCCGGGCAGGCCGTGAGCAGCGCCTCCACGGTGTCGACCCCCTCCATCAGGTGCTCGAAGTTGTCCAGCACCAGCACGCTCGGCCGCACGTTCACCAATTGAATCAGCTGCTGGAGCAGGTCGCCGGTCCCGCTCACGTCCTGGCCCAAGGTGGTCAGGATCGCCCTGGGGAGCTCCCGCGGGTCCTGCAGGCCCTCCAGCGGGACAAACGCCACCCGGTCCGGGTACTGGCCGCCGAGGCTGGCGGCGAGTTCCAGCGCCAGTCGGGTTTTCCCGATCCCCCCCATCCCCAGCAGGGTCAGCAATCGAGCGCCGTCATCCAGCAGGCGGTGCATCTGGGTCAGCTCCGTCTGCCGACCCACAAACGACCGAATCCGCACCGGCAACGCGGGAAAGCGGTAGAACGCCCGCCGTTCCGGTGATGCACTCCGTTCAGGGCCAGCCGCGTCCGGGGAACGCTCCACCTGAAGCTGGGTCAGCAGCGTCTGGGTGCGAACGGACGGTTGAGCATCCACCTGTTGTGCCAGGGCATGCCGGTGACGTTCATACGTACCCTGGATCTGTGCGGTGTCGCCCAACCGGTGCGCCAGGGTCATCAGCGTCTGCGTGGCGTCCTCGTCGGTGCGGTCCAGGTTGAACCAGCGTTCTGCCAAGTTGAGGGCCTCCGCTGGCTTTCCTTGTGCCTCCGATCGCTTTGTCGCCTGTTGCAGGTGGGTGCGTTGCTGGACCTGCAGGTGGGTCCGCATGGCGCGGAGCCAGTCGGTGAGCTCACCCTCCTCCCCCACCTCCACGCCGTGCAGGAACGGCAGATCGGAGACAGCCGGTCCATCCTGCAACACATCCACTGTGTCTTCGGGCTGCAGCTGGAGCTTTACCAGCGGCCCCTCTCCATGCAGGCGGTCGGGCAGCAGGCGGCGCAATTGCGACAGCAGGGTCCGCAAGGCAGACCGGGCCACCTCCGGCTCGGAGTCCGGCCAGAACAACCCCGCGAGGTCCTCCCGGGCATGCTGGCCCGATTCGAGCAGCAGGTAGCCCAGCAGCAGCGTGAGTTTGCGCGAGGTCCCGGCCAGCGGCTGGCGGTCCAGCCACAGCTGTGGCGGACCCAGCAACGTGATGCTCAGCGCGCCCATAGGAGGAGTTCAGCTTACTGGTCGGTTCCTGCCCCTGCAACGCGGTGGTCTAACGCCCTGTTGACCTGTCCTCGTTCCAGGGGAAGAGAGCACATCCCAGGGGCGGGCAGTGCGGACGTGTTGCGCGGGCCGCGTACCGTCCCTTCAAGCCCCAGGGCACCTGTTCCCGGCGCCAGGAGGCGAGCTGTCCTGTTCTCTCCCATGCCCGTATTGCCCCGTCCCTGGTTCATTCGCTCCTCGTCCTGCTGCCCACCCTCAACCTCACCGCGCTCGGCCGCCTTCGCCCGGTTCGAGGACTCGGAACCTCACCGGACCCCGGAGCAGATCAGTCAGCTGGTGCTCGGTGACGCGACGAAAAGCGCTCTGGAGGACTCGTGTTGGGCCGCTCTGCCTGAGCCATTCGCCTCGGAGTCACCGACGCTGCTGGAAGACGGCGTCACGTGTCAGCAGCACCCGGCCATGTTGCTGGCCGGTGCCTTCCCACCGTATGGGCTGGAAGCCACCACCGGTGCCCTACCGGCCGCGCCCGCCGGCTTCATCGCCTGCCTCCTGGCCAGGGTCATGCCGGTCCACGATCGCTCCATTGCGCTGGCCATTGCGGCCCTGTTGCGCCTGTTGCCTACCTTGGATTCAGACGCAGACGGAGCACCGCCTGCCCCCAGGAGGACCCCCATGATTGAGTACCAGGTGCACCTCGACATCGCTCAAGCCACCCTCCGCACTCTGCACCGTGACGCCGAGGTTCAGCACGCGCTGGCCCGGGCGGTCCAGCCGCGCCGCTCGACGTTCCGCGTGGGGGTCTTCAGCCGCTGGCTGCAGATGCTCCGCCGGTCAACCGCCAGCCACTCCTAAGCTGGCTGTCCCATGTCGCCTCAACCCCGCTGGCGGTTCCCTCTGCTCACGTCCCCGATGTCGTTCCCCATCCTGTATGCCGGCTCGTCCGCCGGACCAGCCGGCGTGTGGTGGCGCTGACCCTGCTGGCCGCCCACTGGACCTCGCTGGTCCACGCGCTCACCCGGGGTGGCGATGATCGGCCCGCTCGCCGTGGGCAACACCACCCTGCTGCGCGGGGTGTGCCGCATTCGGCGGGCGACGTTTGGGGCGAGGCTGTGTGTGGGGACAGGGACAGCGGGCTGTGCGGCGAGGGGCGGGTGCCGCGCCCGATGCGTACCCACGGCGCGGAGGAAGGAACAACCAGCGAGGTGCCGCTGGCGGACATGCCGCTGGCCCAGGGGCTGGCGGTCCGCTCGGCGGCAGCAGTACGCTGATGGAACACCCCTTAACACTGCGTTGGACCTTCCGGATGTCGCCGTACCGCTGAAAGGAGTTGTATGCCCACGACCCTGTCTGCCGACACTGCCCTGTCCCTGATTGAAGGCAATTTGCGGGCCTTCTGGCGCCTGAGTGGCACCTTCCCCGGCTTTACGTTGAGGGAGCACCCCGGGAGCTTCAGTGTCACCTCCGGACTGCCGTTCCCGCTGTTCAACGTGGTGCTGCCCCATGCCGGTCCAGTCGCGGCCGAGCCGCACCAGCTCGAGGTGGTGCTGGACCAGATGCGTCAGGCGGGAGCGCCATTCCTGTTCTGGACACTGCCCTCCTCCCCACCGGGGCTCAGCGAGCTGCTGATCCAGCAGGGGCTGAACCACGTTGGCACGGCCACCGGCATGGTGATCGACCTGACCCGGCCGCTCAAAACGCTGGCACCCCCCGCAGAGGTGGTGCGGGTGCTGGATGATGCCCTGGTGCAGGCCTACCTGCAGGTGTTGAGCGGGGCGTTCGGGCTGCCCGAGCGGTTCATGGACTTCACCACCCGCTGGATGGAGTCCTTCGGGATCCGTCCGGACAGCGACACCCCGAGCGTGGTCGCCTTCATGGATGGCCAGCCGGTGGGGTGCGCGACGATGTCCTTCGGGGCCGGGACCGCCGGGATCTACAACGTGGGGGTGCTGGAGCCGGCCCGGCGGCGGGGCGTGGGGGCGCTGATGACCCGGGAGCTATTGGCGCTTGCGGTACAGCGTGGCGTGCAGACCGCGATCCTGCACTCGACACCGATGGGGTTGAACATGTACACCTCGCTTGGCTTTGAGCCGCACGGAGACGTGGGTCAGTACCTCTGGCTGCCGGATCCCGCCGGCATGCCCGACCATTGACCCCGGTGCACGACGGGATCGGCGGCAGCGTCGGATGAAGTCCCCATGTCTGAAGGTACCCGGCTCCTCACGCCGGTCAGGGCACCGCGCCAGGATCATCTGACCCAGCTCGCCTGATCAGGAGCCCATCCGACCACCGCCGGCCCAGCCTGTTTTTCCTGGAAGGAGCCCATGACGACTGCCCTGCCCACGCCGACCGCCCTGTCCCTGATCGAAGGGAACCTCGTCACCTACTGGCGTGACCTGGGCCGCTTCCCCGGCTTCACGCTGCGCGACCATCCCGGCAGCTTCAGCGTCACCTCGGGGGTGCATGACGCGCTCTTCAACGCGGCCTTCGCGCAGCCGTGTGTTGACGTGGCCCTGGACGTCCAGGTGGACCTGCTCCTCACCGCGATGCGGCAGGTGGGGCTGCCGTTCGTGTACTGGGTGCTGCCGTCTGCGCCAGCGGGGCTGGGTGAACTGCTGGAGCAGCGGGGCCTGAGCTTCGTCGAACACGGCACCTGCATGGCGATGGACCTGCGCCCACCGCTTCGTGAGGTGGCCGTTCCCGCCGACCTGACGCTTCAGTGGGTGATGGATGACCAGACTGAACAGCAGCACGTCCGCGTGATTCGCGACGCCTTCGAGGTGTCGCCGGAGGTGGCGGACGTGCTGGCGCGGCGCTTCACCTACGTGTTCGGCCGGGGACAGGACAGCCCGATGCAGAGCGTGCTGGGCGAGGTGAACGGGCAGCTGGTCGGCTGCGGGTCGCTGTTCCTGGGGGCGGGCACCGCCGGCGTCTACACTGTCGGCGTGACCCCGCTGGCCCGGCGGCGGGGGGTTGGCGCGGCGCTGACCCGTGCCCTGCTGGACCTGGCAAGATGGCGCGGGTTCGAGACGGCCATCCTGCTGTCCTCGGCAGCGGGCCTGAACGTGTACCGCTCGCTCGGTTTCGAGCCGTATGGAGAGATGCGCCAGTACGTCTGGCTGCCGGAGGGCGAGGGCGCCCGCTGAATTCGCCACATCCAGGCTCCGCCGTTCGCTGTCCAGCCCGCCGCGGCTGGTGATCTGCCCGATCCGGGTGCGCGAGTGGACCGGCGACCTCGCAGCCCAAGCTGCGCGCCCAGATCCCACGGCACCAGCCACTGGGCAACGTCGTTGCCGGCGCCACATTCAGGTGCGCTGTCATTGTGGGCGAAGAGGTCGGCTCGGGGAGGTGAATCGAGCCTTCTCCTCTGCGCTGATGGGTCGAGTCAAGGGAGCCCGCACTGCCCTGAGCGTGCCAGACTCCGGATCTCACCCTGAACCTCATCCACCCAGGCCGGATCACTCCTTTGCGGGCACGCCCTTCTCTGGACTTCGGGGAGTCTTCAGGGCCAGTTCGAGCAAGCTTCCCGCTTGGATACGCTTCGCCAGACGGTGCCGCTCGTCAGGGATTTCGGATCCGGGGACCGAGATCCTGAACACCTTCACTGTTCGTGGTCCAGAAGTGTTGATTTGTGGCTCAGCGACGAGGCGTACACCCCTCACCTGGAGGGTATCCTGTCGGGCTTCGCGATGCTCAGCCAGCCCACCTCGGCCCGGCACCCTGCAGGGGGCCAGTGAGCACCCGGCATCTGGAGATCCGTCAGGTGTTGGACGCACTCCAGGCCGCCGGTCTGCACGCCCCCATGAGGAGCGGGTCCGGCAGCACCTGTGTTACCCTGGCCACCAGCGCTGACGGTGCCCTGGACGCGGCAGTTCGGCTGGAACGCCAGCCCCCCGGTTGGTGGGTCCGGGCCGGACCGAGGGTCCGGCTCGCGGTGAGCTGAACAGATTGACCTTCCCTCAAGCCGCGCTCAAGCCGCCTCCATCCGAGTGCAGGGCAGCGGGGCCGGGCGGCGTGAACACTGACGGGGGCGGCTTCCGCAGCCGCCGACCCGCAGTGTTGTTTTTACCCGCCGCGCCAGCCCCGAGGTACCGTATGACCGATCGACCAGAAGAGTCGAGCCCGCCCACCACCGACCTGGACCGTCGCCAGTTTCTGGGCCGGGCTGCCCTGGGACTCGTTGCCGCCACCCTGACGCCCGCGCTGGCCCAGTCGCTGGCCCCCACCGAGAAGCCCTCCACCCCGCCGGAAGAACGCTCGCCCCTCCCGGAAGACCAGCGCGTGGGCTACGCGATTATCGGGCTGGGCGCCATTTCGCTGGGGCAGATGATGCCTGCCATCCGCGAGTCGAAACGCTCCCGCATCACGGCGCTCGTGAGCGGCGACCCGGCGAAGGCGCGGAAGGTGGCGCAGCAGTACGGTGTGGACCCGTCCAGCATCTACACCTACGATACCTTCGACCAGATTCGCGACAACCCGGCGGTGCAGGCGGTCTACATTGCGCTGCCGAACAGCATGCACCGGGAGTACACCGAGCGGGCCGCGCGCGCCGGCAAGCACGTCCTGACCGAAAAACCCATGACTGTGTCGCCAGAGGACGCGCAGGCCATGATTGATGCCTGTGCACGCGCCGGCGTGAAACTGATGGTGGCGTACCGCGCGCACTTTGAGCCGCGCCACGTGGAGGCGGCCCGGCTCACGCAGGCGCACGCGTTCGGGCGACCCAAAATCATTCAGGGTGAGTTCGTGCAGAACATGGGCGACCCGGAACAGTGGCGCCTGAAGCGGGCGCTGGCCGGCGGGGGCGCCCTGCCGGACATCGGTCTGTACCCGCTCAATTTCGCCAGCTACGTGCTGAACGAGCAGCCGAGTTCGGTGGTGGCGAACATCTACAGCACGCCCGGAGACCCGCGCTTCCGGGAGGTGGAGGAGTCGGTGGGCTTCAGCCTGCGCTTCCCCAGCGGCGTGCTGGCGCAGATCAGCACCAGCTACGGGGCGCACCGCTCGGGCCGCTTCCGGGTCATGAGCGAGCGTGGCTGGACGGACCTGAACCCAGCCTTCCAGTACGAGGGCAACCAGTTGTCGGTGGGGCGTCGGGTGGGTCAGCAGGAGGGCACTGAGCAGCGCACCGTCGAGAACAAGAACCAGTTCACGCTGGAGGTGGACCACTTCTCTCAGGCGGTCCGAGAGCACACGCCCCTCAAGACGCCAGGCGAGATGGGTCTGCAGGATCACAGGATCATGGCCGCCATCTACCGCAGCGCCCAGGAGGGCCGGTCCATCCCGTTGGATGGCTAGACCTGTCAGCACAACCGGGCGGTGGCTGGGCGCGGCTGCACGATGTGGCGGCGCTCCTGCCGATCGCCCGGGCCGCGACTGCCCGGAACGCGGCTTCCGACGGCGGCCGTTCGCCCCGCAGGTTCAGGCGGTGCGTGACCGTCCAGCTCCACGGCCCGGCGGTGACCGGCGGTGGGTGGTCCACCTGGTCGACGTCCAGAGGCATCAAAGTGTGTGCCATCAGCCGTCCGGAAACAGATGTTGGGTGCAGCAGGTGAGCCTTCTTTCCGTCTGCCCCGGTCAGGTCAGCATTGGATGCGTGGTCTTCGGCGGCTCAACCTGAGACGGCGCTGCATGGTGACTTTGGGAGCTGTGCCGGGTGTGCCTGCCCGAGGACCGTCAGCGTACCGGGGCCAGTGGCAGCATCCACCCGCCGAAGCCGCCCGCTTTTGGACAGGCTAGGTGGGTATGGCGTGCACCTGGGATGCGTCCTGACGGGCGGGGCTCGGTGGCCGGTGAGCCGAGTCCGCCTCTCCCCTCTCGGACCGCCGCGCCGATGACTGCAGGACAGGGGTGGACCTGTGGACGGCTCTGGTCGCCGCGATGCATGGCCATGCGCTGAGCGGAATGGTAGAGCGCTCTGTACTCGTCGCCTGTACGTGGCGTCTCCTCGTCCGGCCTGCCACCGGGCGGGTCAAGTCATGGAGGTCGGGCCGCTGCAGCGACGCCTCACAGGTTTCCAGCGCAGGTTCACGCCGGCGGCCTCATATGTAGGGTGGTGCTGCGCACTGAGAGTTCCGTGCTGGGCATCTGTGGCGTCAGTTGACGGTTCAGCGGGCTCACCGGAGTGGCCAGCGCGGCAGTTCGTGGTGGCGACGGTCACCTGCCGAATCCGCTTGACGGCCTGGATGTTCCCTCGGCCGGGTCAGGGCTTCTGGAGCCTTCCTCTGCTGTGCACTCAGGGGCGTCTTGAGCATCAGCGGCCTACGGTTCATCCAGCGTCATGACATGAGGCGGCTGAAGATGCACTTCGGCCGGCAACGCGACAGGAGGGTACGCCTCACTTTTATTTGCCACCAGAGCCGGGAGCGGACGCATAAGCCTGCTCATCGCGGCCTGACGCGCTGAAGATAACTGCTGGATGGCTGGGCACACTTTCAAAGGTATGAAATTTCAGCTGTGCATAATTTCGTGTATTTATGTCGGTGGTGGGTGTTGTACGGATGGGCTGGGTGGTGTCGGTCTGTGCCAGATGGTCTTGGTGTTCGCCCAATCCCACTTTTGCAGATACGTAATTTCAGCGGTGCGAAAGAGACAGCATCCTGTTGTTTGGGGCTATTCCGTGTTGTGCCCACCCGCACCTCATCGAGCTCTAAGTGCCGGTGTTTGTCTGGACGTACTTTCGTACATAAATAATTTCAGCTGTGCACAATGCTAAGGCGATGTTGTTCTATACATTCATACGCGCGGAATTACAGTTGTGCAAAATTGCATATTTTCAGCTGTTCAGCCAGGCGTCCAGCAGCTCGTTGAGCAGCTCCGACACCTCCTTGTCCTCGTCAAGCAGGCGCTTGCGAGCAGCGCGGTACGTCTGGCTCCTAAGGAGCACGGTGACCTGCTGGTAATTGGGATCTGAGCGCTTGCCCGGAGGACGGCCGACCTTCCTGGTCGAGGCTGTCGGCTCAGCCGGCAGGGGAGAGGGGGCCTCCTCCTGCGGGAGCTCCGTCTGTCGCTGCTCTCGCATGGCCCGGAGGTTGGCAAACTTGCTCATCCGCCGACCGCCGCGACGATTTCCCGCGCCGCCGCTTCGTAATCCAGCCACGCGGTCTTGGCCGCCCGGTTTCCACGCACGTCCCGAACCGGAACGCCCTGTGCCGACGCGTGCCGAAACGCGGCCGAATAGCGGACCGAGGCGCGCATGACCGGCAGTCCTTCGGCTTCCAGGGCCACGCGCGCCTCCTGGCCGTCCCGTGATGGGGGAGGTGGCAGCATCGTGAGGAGCACCCGGTACTGACCGCCGAGTTGCTGCAGCGCTTCGGTGGTCTGCAGCAGGGCGTCCAGGCTCATGGCCTCCGGATTGGTCGGCAACACCAGCAGGTCACAGCCGCCCACCAGGTCCTTGAGCTCGTCGGGTGTGGGCCGAGCGCCGGTATCGATTACGATGTGCTCGTACTGCCGGCTGAACTTCATCGCCTGCCCTTCCGGAATCACCTGGAAGGGCAGGCCACCCTGGCTGGCCCACAACGTCGCGCTGCGGTTTGCATCGCCATCGACCAGCATCGTGGGGGCCAGGGTCTGCAGATACGTCGCCAGGTGAATGGCCGTGGTGCTTTTTGAAATGCCGCCCTTGTAGCCGGCCACGGTAATGATCATGTCGCTTACTGTACTCGACTTTCACAATGTCGAAATTCTGTAATTCTGCACATGCAAAAGACTGAAATTTCATACAGGGGAGAGGGGAGACCTCGTCTCGACGTCAGCCGACCGAACGAGCCCCGAAGCTGAAGGAGCGACGGGACCCGTCTTGGCCTCATCCTCGCCCACTCCACCTTCGCGTGCTGGTCCAGAACAAGAGCAGTCCTCGTCCACATGGAGCGGGTCCAATCCCCTTCACCCACCCGAGCCGAATGGAAGGCACCGTCGATCAGATGAATCGCCCTCAGCGCGCGGAGAGGGCCAGGCAGAGATGCAGGGCCGCGTCCAGGTTCAGCAGCCCCGCTGGCGCCGGTCCACCCGCCACTCGCGTGAAGCGCACGGTGCGGATCTGCTCCGAAGGCTCTCGTCGAGCAGGGTGTCGGCGGCTCGATGCACCCAGAAGTCGTAACGGCGGCTCACGTTGCTGGTCATGGGCCCGACCATGATGCCCCCAGCCACGAACCGCTCCACGGTGCGGTTCTGACGCTCGGCGCTGACGATGATGGCGGCGCGGCGCCTGCTCGCCTCACTGGGGCGGCATCAAGGTCGACCCGGGAGCGGTCGCCGCGGCGCGTCCGCGCGGATTTCCACGCGCCGCGTCCCGGAGGGCTGCCTCACCACCGGCCACTTCGGAGGCGGTTCAGCGAACGAGCGCTCCAGGTCCCGGTCATGAAGCAGCTGAGGGGCCTGCGCCACCACGTCCGGGCGGAGGCGCAAACCACGCCCTTCCTGGTATAGAGCGAGTAACTCCGGCGGGCACGCATTGAGACCGCTCCTGATCGCCCCAGCGGCGAGACGCCTTCTCTAGAAGATCAGCGGAAGCACAGTGGAGCAACACGAGTGCCCTGATCGGTGCAGGAAACGGCTCCATTGAGAGGGTGGTGCGGCGAGCGCCAGATCGTCGCGGCCTGACCTCGCCCCCTTCCCCTTGTCTCGTTCGGTCCACTGCCTGGGCGTCCTTGCCCCGGTGTGGGGCTCAGGACCGCTGGCCGCGCTCGTCGTCGACGGCACGCCGCGCCGGACGCGGGCGCGTGCCACCTGGCGTGGGACGCCCTTCCAGTTCGGCCAGCACCAGCGCCACCGCCCGCTCCAGTTGCGGATCGTGTCCGTCGGCCACCGCCCTGGGCGTCAGCTCGACCTCGATGTCCGGAGCAACCCCTTCGTTCTCCACTTCCCAGGCCCCCTCCGGACTGAAAATCGCCAGCCGCGGTGAGGTGACGGTGCCGCCGTCCCGCAGGGCCGGGTAATCGTAAATGCCGATCAGGCCGCCCCAGGTGCGTTTGCCCACCACCGGGCCCAGGCCACGCCGCCGAAAGAACAGCGGCAGCGCGTCCCCACCCGACCCGGCCAGCTCATTGATCACCATCGCTTTCGGGCCGGGAATCGAGGCGTTCGGGCTGGCGAACGGATGCCCTTCGCGGGTCGCCCAGTAGCTCAGCAGCGGCCGGTCCAGCAGGTCGACCACGTAATCCGCCACCGAGCCGCCACCGTTGAAGCGCTCGTCCAGCACCACGCCCTGCTTGCCGAGCTGAGAGAAGTAGTCGCGGTTGAAGGCGTCGTAGCCCCATTTGGCCGTGTCGGCCATGTAGATGTACGCCACCCGGCCCGCACTGAGCGCGTCGACCCGCCGCCGGTTGTCTTCCACCCACGACCAGTGCCGCAGCCGCACCTCGCTGTCGACGGGCCGCACCGTGACCGTGCGGGCGTCCGCGTCGTCCGGCGTCGGGGAGACGCGCAGCTGCGTCACCCGGTCGGCCGTCTGCGCGAACAGTTCGTAGACGCTCTGGTCGCTGCGCAGCGGGCGGCCATTGACGGCCAGCAGGTACTCCCCCGGCCGCACGTTCACGCCCGGCTCGGTCAGCGGCGCGCGCAGTTCCGGGCGCCAGTTGAGGCCCTGATAGATGCGGCTGATCCGGTAGTGCGCGCCCTCCACCTCGAAATCGGCGCCCAGCAGGCCGGTGCGTTCCGGCACGGCCTTGGGCACGTCGCCGCCGCCGACGTAGGCGTGTCCGGCCACCAGTTCCCCCGCCAGCTCGGCCAGCAGGAAGTTCAGGTCCTCGCGGTGCCCCAGGTGCGCCAGAAATGGCCGGTAGCGCTCGGCCACCTGCGCCCAGTCCAGCCCGTGCATGTCCGCGTCGTAGAAGTAGTCGCGGTGGATGCGCCAGGCCTCCTGGAACATCTGGCCCCACTCGGCCAGCGGGTCCACGCGCAGCACCGCGCCGCTCAGGTCCAGCTGGCCGTCCTCGGGCGTGGGCGCGGCCTCGACCGGCACGATGGCGTAGCGGGTGGGCGTGCCGCTGGCGTACAGCAGCTTCCGCCCGTCGGCACTGACCCAGGCGTCCTGAACCCGCTCCAGGAACAGCGTGCTGGTCCGTGTCTTCACGTCGTAGCAGTGCAGCGCGAAGTGCTCCGGGCCTTCTGGCACGTCGTCCTGGCGCGCGGGGCGTTCCAGGTAGAACAGGCGGCCCTGCGCGACCTGCAGCCGGCGGTAATCTCCGGGCGGCGTCGGCAGGGCCAGGATGCGCTGAGACAGCCCGTCCAGGTCCACCCGCACCGGCTCCGGCGCGGCGGGACCGTCCGGCGACGCGGGGTCCACCGCGCCGCCTGGGGTGGGTGCCGGGCGTTCCTCGTCACTCTCCGGAGCGAGGGGCGACGGATCGATGTGCCGCAGCACCGCGACGTACAGGTGACGGCGGACCCGCCGTTCGTACGACGACATGTCGAGCCAGCCGGTATTCAGGCCGTAATTGACGCTCGCGGCGAAGTACAGCAGCCGTCCGTCCGGGCTGAAGCGGGCGCTGACCGCGTCGCTGGTCCCGTCGCTCAGCTGATGCGCCTCCCCGCGGGCGAGGTCGTACAGGTACACGGCCCGCAGGTGGTTGGGCAGGCGCTTGGTGTACGCGAGCCACTGGCTGTCCGGGGACCACGCCGGGTCGAGGCTGCGCTCCGGGTGGTCGTACGTGTCGGTGTCCAGCCGCGTGACCTCCCCGCTGTCCAGCTGCACCACCGAGAGGTTCAGGGCCTTGTCGGTCAGCGCGATCCGCGTTCCGTCCGGCGACCACAGCGGCGCGTGGTAGAAGGTGGGCCCCGGCAGGGGATAGCGGCGCTGCACCGCGCCCAGCTGATCGGCGACCACCAGCCGGTACTCGCCGCCTTCGTCTGACAGGTAGGCGACCGCGCGCCCATCCGGCGACCACGCCGGGTCTCGGCACACCACCGCGGAGTTGCTGGTCAGCATCCTCACGTCGCCCTTGCTGGCCGGCACCGTGAAGATCTCGCCGCGCGCCGCGAAGACCGCCCGCACCCCGGTCGGGGAGAGCCCGCTGGCCGTGATGAACTCCGCGGCCGGTACCTGGCGCACCTGCGTGGCGGGCCGGTCCGCGGCCAGTGAGATGTGCAGCGCCCGGCCGTGATCCACGCCCGGCGTGAGCAGGTGCAGGCGCCCCCCCTGCTCGTACACCAGCCGGTCCGGTCCCCCCGAGAGCCAGCGCACGTCGAAGTCCTCGTGGTGGGTGACCGGCGTGACGGTGCCCGAGGGTTCGTCGTACTGGAACACATTCACGGTGCCGAGCCGGTCCGACAGGAAATACAGCGTGTCCCCGAGCCAGCAGGGAAAGCTGTCGGTGGCGTTCTCGTGCGGTACCCTTTGTTGCTCGAGGGTTTCGAGGTCCAGCACCCAGATCGGGACGGTCATGCCGCCCCGGTACCGTTTCCAGCTCCACCACGGCTCCCCGAAGGGCGTGTACGCGAGGCGGCGGCCGTCACGCGTGATGGCCCCACGGGCCGCCATCGGCAGGGGCAGCACGTCCGGATGGCCCGCGTCCGGAGCCAGGGTGTACAGCTGCTGAACCCGGCCACTCACCGACCCGCGCGACGAGGCGAACAGCACCCGGCCGTCCGGCGTCCAGCCGCGCACCAGATCGTCGCCGGGATGGAAGGTCAGGCGCCTGGGCCGGCCGCCCGCCACCGGGATCACGTACACGCTCATGCTGCCCGCCGCGGAACTGGAGTACGCCAGGAACTGGCCGTCCGGGGAGAAGGCCGGCGCCACGGTGGACCCGTTCGCGGCCGTGAGGCGCCGGGGCTGGCGGCCCTCCAGGTCGGCAATCCAGAGGTCCCCGGCGTACACGAACGCGAGGTGCTGCGAGCTGATGGCCGGATGCCGGAGGAGCAGCGTCTCGGTGGCGGGAGCGTCGACGGACATGCCTGCATTAGACACCATGGCCAGCGTCTCCCGGCGAGACGTGGGGGTGGCCCGGACCCGGCCGGCACGGCGGCCACCGAACCCTTCGGCCCCGGGCCGCGCTGCCGCCCGCCTGCGCCGGATGACCGTTCACCGCGCGGCTGGGGCCGTCCCTTCCGCCTGGATCGGGGCAGGGGGCCGGGCTCTGGGCGGCACGTCGGATGCCGCCAGCCAGATCAGGCGCAGGACCGCCTGCGTGGCGGCCGGCACCTCCGGGCGGGTGACGGTGCCGTAGGTGCGTTGAACCGGCCAGGGGAGCGGGTGAACGCGGACGCCCTCCGGCACGTTGCTCAGCGCGAGGGACGGCAGAATCGCGAAGCCGAGCTGGCCGGCCACCAGCGCGAAAATGGCGTGCTCGGTCGCGAGGCTGAACGCCGGGGTGAGCCGCACGCCGTGGCGGGCCAGGGCGCCGGGCACCTGCCGGTCGTGCGGGTCACCCAGGTGAATGTACGGGCGGGACCACACGTCCTCGGTGTTCCATCCGGCCGGCGTGACCAGCAGGTAGGGGTCGGCGCCCAGGGTTCGCACCGAGAGGCCCTGGGTCGGCCACACCTGCGTGAGGCCGATGTCCGCTTCGCCGCGCTGCACCGCTTCGTAGACGGCGGGGCGGTCGAGGTGCGCGTCGTTGACCTGGACCTGGACGCCGGGCAGCTGCGCCTGCACGAGGGTCAGGACGCGCGGGATCAGGTGGCGGGCGAGGCTGGGGAAGCTCGCGACGCGCACGACGCCGCTCAGCAGCGTCTCGGCGCGGGCCGCGGCCTCGAATGCCTGAAGCTGGACCAGCAGCTGCTCCGCCATCGGCAGCAGCCGCTCGCCCGCGGCCGTCAGCACCGCCCCACGCTGGCCCCGGTGCAGCAGCGTCACGCCCAGGTGCGCCTCGAGGTGGCGTAGCGCGTGGCTGACCGCCGACTGGGTGAGGTCCAGCTCGACGGCCGCGCCGCTCACCCGGCCGGTCCGGACGGTCGCGACAAAGGCCCGCAGTTGCGTCAGCGTCAGAGCACCCATGAATGAAATTCATGTTACTTGAGCGTGGGTGAGTTGATGCACCACGCCCGTCCCTGGGCTGCGTACCGTGACAGGCACCGTGCTGCACCGACGGAGGTCCCTATGACAGACCGTTTCCCCTGGTTCGCCCGAACCCACGACCTCGCGCTCACCCTGACCGGCTGGCCCAGCGTCACCGGCACGCCCGGCGAACGGGCCTTCGGCCCGCGCCTGCACGACCTCCTGTCCCGCTGGCCCTACTTCCGGGCGCACCCCGACCAGCTGTGGCTCGGCGCCATCCCCGGCAGTGACGCGCAGAACGTGTTCGCGCTGGTGACGGGCACCCACCCCGACACCGTGGTGCTGAGCGGGCATTACGACACGGTCTCCACCGCGGCCTACGGCGACCTCCAGGCACTCGCCACCAAGCCGGATCCGCTGCTCGGCGCCCTGCTGACCCAGCTGGACCGGGCCGACCTCACCGCCGCCGAGCGGCAGGCGCGGGCGGACCTGCAGAGCGGTGACTTCCTCCCCGGCCGGGGCCTGCTGGACATGAAAGCCGGCCTCGCGGCGGGCCTGGCCGTCCTCGAACGGTACGCGCAGCAGCCACCCGAGACGCGGCGCGGCCACCTGCTGTTCATCACCACGCCGGACGAGGAGGGGTTGTCGTGCGGCGCGCGCCGCGTCGCGGAGCAGCTGCCCACCGTGACGGGGACGCGGCGTCTGCGCGTGCGGCTGGGCCTGAACCTCGACGCGACAAGCGCCGCCGGGGACGGCCAGGACGGCCGCGCCATCTACCTCGGCACCGTCGGCAAACTGCTCGTCGGCGCGCTGGTGGTTGGACGTTCCACCCACGCTGGGTACCCGTATGACGGGACCAGCGCGGCGCTGATAGCCGCCGAACTCGTGCGGCGCGTCGAAGGACACCCGGACCTGGCGGACCACGCACACGGCGAGACCGCCCCGCCGCCCGTCTGCCTGGCGATGCAGGATGACCGTACCCAGTACGACGTGACCACGCCCGCCGCACTGTGGTGCGCTTTCAACGTCCTGACGCACCGAAGGCGTCCCGAGGATGTGCTGGGCCAGTTTGTCACGCTGGCTCAGGAGGCCGCCGACGCGGCCCTGCGCACCTCCGCGGACCGGGCGCAGGCGGCCGGCAGCGCGAGCGCCACCGGGCTGGCCCAGCAGCGGGCGCGCGTCCTGACCGCCGCGGACCTCCGGGCGCTGGCCGTGAAACACGCCGGGCCGGCGCGGGTGGCGGCCCTTGAAGCGGCCGTGGTCCCGGGCCCTGACCCGCTCGTGGTCAGCCGCCGCGTGACGCAGGACCTCGTGCACGCCGCTGGCCTCCACGGCCCGCTGATCGTGCTCGGCTTCGCCAGCGTGCACTACCCGCACACGCACGTGGAGGACACGCCGGGCGGTGAGGGGGTTCGCGCCTGGGTGGACGCGCAACGCGACCGCTTTGCCGAGGAGAGCGGGCATCACCTGGCCGTGCGGCCGTACTTCGCCGGCATTTCCGACATCAGCTTCCTCGGGCAGGCCCCCTCCCCGGCCACGCACGCCGTGGTGACCCGCCAGACCATGCACCCCGCCTACTGCCCGCCCCGGCCCGCCCACGCGCTGCCGTTCCCGGTCCTGAATGTGGGCCCCTGGGGACGCGACTACCACCAGACCCTCGAGCGGGTCCACGCCCCCTAT
>NZ_CP158298.1:300000-437185 GCF_040256395.1 Deinococcus sonorensis KR-87
AACCCGGCCCTCAGGTGGGCCGTCACAGCATGTCCGGCGTGGTGAGCGTGCCGGGCGCCGGAACTGCATCGGCGAGCGTGGAGACGCGCGAGCGCCCCCAGCCCTGGCTGCAGTCGCGCCGCCAGGCGGCCGTGCCGGGCGAGTACCTCGTGCGGTTCAAGCCCGGAGTGCGGACGCAGGCGCAGGCCGCCGGTTTGAGCGCCGCGGGCGTGACCCTGACCCGGCAGCCGGGCCGCGGCGTGTTCGGGTACCGGCTGTACCGCGCTTCCGGCAGTTCGCTGGCGGCCCAGACGGCTGAGCAGGTGCGCGCGGCGCTCGCTGCGCGCGCGGACGTGGAGAGCGTCGTCCCGAACCTCGTGCTGCACGCCTACAGCGTACCGAACGACACCCTGCACGCCCTGCAGTGGGACCAGGCGATGATGAACATGCACGCGGCCTGGGACGTCACGACCGGGGCGGACGTGACGGTGGCCGTGGTGGACACGGGCATCGTGATCCACCCGGATCTGGACGGCAAGGTGCTGCCCGGCTACGACTTCGTGTCCGACCCCGCGAGCGGCGCGGATGGCGACGGTCGTGATGCCGACCCCACGGACGAGGGAGGCGAGTCGGACTACCACGGCTCCCACGTGGCAGGCACGGTGGCGGCGAGCGCCAACAACGGCGAGGGCGTCGCGGGCGTGAGCTGGGGAGCAAAGATCGTGCCGGTGCGCGTGCTGGGCTCGGCGGGCGCCGGCTCGCTGATGGACATCCTGGAGGGCCTGTGGTGGGCGGCGGGCGGTGAGGTGGAGGGGGTCCCTCAGAACCCGCATCCGGCGAGCGTCGTCAACCTCAGCCTGGGCGGCAGCTCCGCGTGCACCGCGGACCTGCAAGGCATCTTCGACGAGCTGCGGTCGTGGGGCGTGACGGTCGTCGCGGCGGCCGGCAACGAGAACGAGGACGCCGCTGGGGCGTTTCCCGCCAACTGCGCGGGCGTGATCGCCGTGGGCGCGGTCGGACCGGACGGCAAGCGGGCGCCGTACTCCAACCACGGGCCCCGGGTGGACGTGATGGCGCCCGGCGGGAACATGAACCTCAAGATCAACGTGGGCGGCAAGTCGTATCCCGCTGGGGTGTACTCGACCATCCTGAACGAGCAGGGTGAGCCCGTGTACGCGCCCTATCAGGGCACGAGCATGGCGGCCCCCCAGGTGTCGGGCCTCATCGCGCTCCTCAAGGGGCGGGAGCCGAACCTCACGGCAGCGCAGGTGCTCGCCCGGCTCAGGGCGACGGCGCATCCGCTGTCCACGGCCGACTGCGGCGTGGCGAACGGGTGCGGCGCGGGCGTTGTGGACGCTGCCGCCTTCCTGAAAGGCGTCGCCGAGCCGCAGCCCACACCGGTGCCCCCGCCGCCCACGGGCGCGCTCAAAACCCTGGTGTTCGCGCTGTACCTGCGCGGTGGGGATGTGAACGACGTGGACGCCAAACGCAGCCAGTGGGCGGAGGTGGACGCGGTGCGGCTGCGCAGCCCCTACCAGCTGCGGGACCTTGAGGAGGGCACCTACGCGGCCGTCGCGTGGCAGGATCTGGACGGGGACCTCGAGATTGACGATGGCGAGCCGGTCGGCGTGTACCGCGACAAGGTCAACCTGCGCGTCGAGGACCGCACGGACGTGAACATCGACCTGGCGCCCTTTGAGACCCGTGCAGCAGCCCTGTCGGTGGGGCAGGACCGCGCTGCCCTGAAGCGCGTGATGCGCGAGGTGCTGCAGGCGACGCGCCGTTGAGGGGGGGAGGCTGGCCACTTGACCTGGGCCGGGGCGATGTCTTCACCAGAGGTCGACCCGAGGTGCGGAGATGGGGAGAGCGACACGTTCCGGTCCTGCCGGACGGACAGCGGCCAAGCTCCAACACGTGTCAGCCCCTGCTTCCCTGGCCCACCGGACGCCTGAAGCGTTCATGCGGCGGTGCGCGACGCCCCTGGCCCGATTCGCGGTCGACCACGCGCCCTGCGCCGAGTCTCCCGTCAGGTGTGTCCTCGAACCTGGGCCAGACCACCACACCCTCCATCAGTGCCGTCGGAGGACGACCCCGAGGAAGCCCGCCTGGCGGACGTTGACGGTCTGCCGTGGCCGCTCAACCGTCCCGGGTGGCTTGCCTGGTCATGATGACCGGCACCACGCCGCCGGTGGGGCTCCCCTGCCGAGGTGAACCGCGCGGGCGGGTGACCACCTGCGCATGAACAGATGAAGGACCGCGTCTCGTGCCCTGATGGAGAAAAGTGTCAGGGCACGGTTTTTAGGATGCAGAGGTTGATGAGTGATTCCCAGACCGGTCCAGCCCACCCGCCCGCGCGCAGTGTTGCGGTCATCACCGACTTTGTCTTTCATTACTACGCCGCCCGGCTGCTCGCGGGGGTGAAGTCGGTCCTGCAGGACCATGGCGTGCCCATGACTGTCTACATCGGGGGCCCCCTGGTGGTGGGCGAGCAGGGCTATGCGCAGTCCAGCGCCATCTATTCACTGATTCGTCCGGAACGTCACCGTGGCGCCCTGCTGTTCTCCCTGCCCCTGAGTCTGCGGCAGGAACCGGACGAACTGCTGGATCTGGTGGCCCGCCTCGCCCCGCTGCCGGTGGTCAGTGTCGGAAGGTCCCTGCCTGGTGTGGTGTCCGTGGAGGTCGACAACCGCACCGGGATGCAGGCCCTGATGGATCATCTGGTGGGAACCTGCGGGTACACGCATCTGGCGTTCGTTCGCGGTCAGCGGGGCAACAACGATTCCGCGGAGCGTGAGCGGATCTTCACGCAGACGCTGCGCCGTCATGGCCTCGCGGTGGACGAGCGGTCGTTCATCGACGGCGAATTCAGTATGTTGCGGGCCCAGGAGGCCACGCTCGCCTACCTGGAGAGCGGGGTCTCCCCGGAGCTCCAGGTGCTGGTGTGCGCCAATGACGACATGGCCGAGGGCGTGATGCGTGGGGTGCGCGCCGCTGGGAAGCGCATTCCTGAAGACATCGCGGTGGTGGGGTTCGATGACATGGAACTGGCGCGCACCACCCTTCCCCCTGACCACCGTGCGTCAGCCGGTGTTCCAGGAAGGGCAGCTGGCGGCCCGGAAGCTGCTGTCGCTGCTTCAGGGCCACTCCGCTGAGGATCTTGAGACGCTGCAGTCCACCCTGGTGGTCCGCGAGTCCTGCGGCGTCGAGGTGCGCGCCCCGGACCGGCCGGTCCAGGCGGCCGCCACCAGACGGGAGGCCCCGCCCGCAGCTCACCTGAGCTCACCGGTCCGGGAGGCCCTGGAACAGGCATTTCGCGTCTCGCTCCTGGACGAGGGCAATCAGGACTTTCTGTCGTTGTGGCGCGCCACCGTGATCACGGCCGTGCACACCGAGGGCGGCGCTGGCGAATGGGCTGACTTCCTGAATTCGTTGACCGAGCGGGTGCGCGCGGAACTGCCGGACGCGCCGCAGGAACGCTTCGGTCAGCTCACGCTGCGGGCCACCCAGATGGTGCTGGATGGCGTGCACAACCTGCGCGTCACCCTGCGCTCGCAGGAGGAGCAGCGCAGCCTGCGGGTCGCCCGGATGTTCGCCACACGCACCAGCGACGACCTGTTCACCGCCGTGGGCGAGTACCTGGACCACCTGAAGGTCAGGCGCTACATCCTGGCGCTGTACGAGCCGTACAGCCAGGCGCCCGCGCCATCCGCGCGGGTGGTGCTGGGCCAGGGCACAGGCGTCCCGGTGGACCGCGCCCCGTTTCCCTCCTCCAGCCTGCTGCCCAGCAGCATGGCCAGCGAGCTGCAGCGCGGCAGCGTGATGGTCGCGCCGCTGTACGCCGGCGACCTGCAGTTCGGCTACCTGCTGTATGACCGTCCGGATGCGCTTGCCGACGAACGCGAGGGCATTCTGCGGCTGTACTTCGATGATGAGACCCCGCTGCGCATGATCAGCCACGCGCTGCTCTACCAGCATGAACGCGCGAGAACGGAACGGCACGCGGCGGAACTCGAGCAGCAGGTTCACCGCCGCACCGAGCAGCTGCGGGAGGCGAATGACCACCTGCAGCACAGCGAGGGACGCTTCCGCTCCCTGGTGCAGAATGCGTCGGACCTGATCATGGTGCTGGACGCGCACTTGCGGGTGCTGTACGTCAGCCCCGCCGTCGAAGTGGTGTTCGGACACGCGGCCCCGGCGATGCTCGGGCAGCAGGTGCTGGACCACCTGCCGGCAGACCAGCATCACGGCGTCCGTGAGGTGGTGGCGGACCTGGTCTCCAGTGGCCTGGGCAGCAACGTGCGCACCGAGTTCCAGGTTCTGAACGCGGCCCGCGAGGCGCGCTGGCTGGAGGGACGGGTGACCAACCTGCTGACCGACCCGCATGTGCAGGGCCTGGTGGTGAACGCACGCGACATCACCGAGCAGATCCGCACCCGTGAGGCGCTGAGTGTCAGCCAGCAGCAGCTGATGTCCAGTGAACGCCTGGCCAGTCTGGGCCGCCTGACGGCCGGCCTGGCGCACGAGATCAACACGCCGCTGGCCGCCACCATGAACTACCTGCACGTCGCCCGCGGGCTGGTGCAGGAGTACCAGGGCTCCATCGGTCACGCCGGGGTCACCGACGCGGATCACCAGGAGATCGCCAGCGAGACCCTCGCGGCCCTGAACGAGGCCGGCAAGACCACCGCACGCATCGGGGAGTTCATCCGCCAGATGCGTGGCCATACCCGCGATACCGTCAGTGGCGTGGGCTCGTTTGACCCGTTCAAGCTCGCCTCGGATACCCTCACCATGGTGGCGCACGAGGCGCGCGCCGCACAGGTGGACCTGCACCTGGAGTTCTACCCGCTGCCGCTGCGGCTGCGGGGCGAACCGGGACGCTTCACGCAGGTGCTGACCAACCTGGTGATCAACGCCATTCACGCCTGCGAGGGACGCGCCGGGGCCCGGCGGGTGGACGTGCGCTTCCTGGAGCAGCAGGGAGGTGTGGACCTGCAGGTGCAGGACAACGGCAGCGGCATCGCCCCGGAGGTGATCGGGCACATCTTCGACGCCATGTTTACCACCAAAGAAGCCGGCAAGGGCACGGGGCTGGGGCTGGCCATTCTGCATGACATCGTCCACGGGCATTTCGGCGGCACCACCGAGGTTCAGACCGAGGTGGGGACCGGCACCGTCTTCACCGTGAGGTTTCCAGCGCGTGAAGGAGCGGCACAGGCTGGGTGAGCGGTGGCCCGGAGCGAGTGGCCGCACCCCGCTGCGCCCATGACATGCTCTTCCCAGTCATGAGCCCCATCGTGAACCTCCGGCAGCAGTGATGAACCGTGCGGCGTACCGGTTCATCACCGCTGCCGGATCGGGCGACATCCGGATGAAGACTGGTCCCCTGCAGCGCATCGACCAGCCCTGGGGCGCGGTGTGCGGCGTGGCCCCGGGTGACTCCGCCTCCGGTCGCGGCGCGAGACGTCCGGGAACCCTCAAGGCAGGGGTGGGGCGCCCGTGTGCGTCCCTCAACCAGCGGCAGGATACGTGTGGGGGCTGCGGCGTGACCCGGCGCCCGCCACGTCCCCTGGGGTGATCCGCGCCAGTGCGGCGCCGAGGCGGACCCTGCTTCCCAGCCCGGCGGCACTGTGGGCCGGCAGGTTCTGTCCTCACCTGTTCGAACCAGCAGTGGCGCGTTCACCGGACCGGCGCTCAGGGCGAGTTGAAGAAGCCGGCCGGCAGCACGCTGCGCGCGTTGTTGAGCGTCAGGTTGCCCTGCACCCAGTACGGCAGCCGCTGCCGGGCGTTGCTGTAGGTCAGGCGGGCGTCGTCGTTGACGGTCATCACGGCGTTCCAGCCCTGCCGCAGCGTCAGGTCGTAGCGGGTGCTCAGGCCGCGGCACTGGCCCTGGATTGCGGCCGCCCGGTCGCTGTACATCCAGCGCACCGTGCGCGACGGATTCGCCGGATCGTCCGCCTGAATCAACGGCCCCACCACCCGGTTGAGCGCCTTGCTGTACAGCAGCATCGTCTCGGCCTGGTAGACCCTGGGGTGGGCGCTGAGCGTCGGGCCGTCGCAGATCTCCAGCGCCGCGAGCCGGCGCGGCTGGGTGTCGGGGACCTGCAGGTAAAAGTGGTCCCCGGTGAGCGGCGCCAGACCCGCCACCGTGCCGCTGGCAACGCTGGTCAGGAACACGTACACGCCGCTGCTGCTGCCCATCAGGCGGGACACGACCGCGGGGTTGGCCAGTTGCCCCTGGATGCCCAGGGCGGAGGCGGGCGGGGCGAAGGCCAGGCCGAGCGCGACGAAGACAGGAAGCAGCTTCACGCCTGCAGGAAAGCGCAGCGCTGTCAGCTGGCCTTCAGGTGACGTGCCGCGGCGCACGCCAGCGCCCCCGTCAAGGGCGTGCTACGCGCCCGCTCCGCCAAGGACAACGTCACCGCGAGGTGCCCGGCTGGCCGAACGCTCTCGGAGGCGGTCGAATCGGTCGGCAAGGCGGGTGGAGATGGCCCGGAGCGGCGGGGCGGCGCCCTGACCAGCGGACTCCGCGCACGATCCTGTCTGGCCCGCCGGGTCCACGCACCATCACTCCGCCATTCGCTGTTCAACACTGGGGGTGTCCTTTGAAAACGCATGACCGCACACTCTGGGCATGACCGCGTCTTTTCCCCCGCCGTTTCAGGTGAGCACAGCCGCTCAAGCCCAGGCGCTGCTGGACTTCACCTCCGGGGTCCGCCTGCTCGAGCAGTTTATGGACCCCGCCACGCCCAGCCAGGCCGCCCGCGCGCTGGCCGAACCCGCCAACCGCGTCACCTCCCACGTGCGCAAGCTCACCGCGGCCGGCCTCCTGCGCGTCGCCCGGCGGCACGGAACGCGCGTCCACGACCAGGTGGCGGCCCATACCTTTCACGTGCCGCGCGTGCTGGTGCCGCTGTCCTAACCGCTCTCGCTGATGAGCCGGCCATGCGGGAACTGACGCGCGGCTACGCGCAGGCCGTCATCGGGTGGCAGACGCGCCGCGACACGCAGACCCCCGAAGTGGACAGCGCCTACCCCACCGTGCAGTTGGACGGCCGCCAGCAGGTGCACACGTCCGAGCCGGAGGTCCGGCCGCCGGACGGCCCGCACCCGCCGTCGATGCGGCTGCGGACAGTCCGACGTCACCGCTGAGCAGTACCGGCAGGCGCAGGACGCGCTGGACCGCCTCCCGACGGACCTCCCGGGCCCAACCGACGGCTCCGGCGGGACGCTCAGCACCTTCGTGGTGCTGAGCTTTGCCGGTGCGCTGCACGACACCTGAGCCGCCCCCTTCCGGCTGTCCACCGTTCAGGCGGGCTGACCGGCCCGCCGAGGAGCACCCATGTTCTCAGAAGCACACGCCCCGGCTGCAGTGAACCACCACACGGCCCTGCTCAAGACCGCCGCCGAGCGTGCCCGGCGCACACCGGCCGTTTCGCTCGGGAGGCGACTGGTGATCTGGCGGTGGGTGCCGGTCCCGCTGCCCTTCCCGGTACGGACGCGCCGGGCCCCGCGCTGACCCAGCTCCGGCCGCAGCTGCGTTCACCCGCGACAACGCAGGCCTGCCGGGTACGGCGGTCGGCACACTGGGCGTCCCGGTGCGAGGTCACCAGGCCGCCACGGCGCCGGGCAACCTTCAGGGCCCGGCAGTGCCAGCGTGGTCCAGTGCTCAGCGGACCCAGTCCCCGCCGCGCATCAGCGGCTCACGCGCCCCACGGTCGGTGATGCCGTCCACGTCCACCTCCGGGCTGCCGAACATCACGTCGACGTGCGTCAGGCTGTCGTTGCCGCCGAGCGCGGCGATGTCGCCCGGGCTCAGGTCGCGGCCGCGCTCGAAGTTCTCGCTGAAGGAGAACCCGAACGCCAGGTGACACGCGACGTTCTCGTCGTACAGGCTGTCCAGGAAGAGGGTGCCGGTCGCCGCGACGGGAGACCGGGTGGAGACCAGGGCGATTTCCCCCAGGAACCGCGCGCCGTCATCGGTGTTGAGCGCCCGCTGCAGGGCCTCCTCGCCCCGCGACGCCCGGGCGTCCACGATGCGGCCGTCCTCGAAGCGCAGTTTGATGTTCTCAACCACCGTGCCGGACAGGCTCAGCGGTGTGGTGGCACGCACCGTCCCGCGCACCCGCGCGCGGTGGGGCGCGGTGAAGACCTCCTCGGTCGGTAGGTTGCCGGCGAACAGCACGCCGGACGGCGTGGGGGAGGCGCCGCCGACCCACAGGTGGGTGTCGGCCAGGCCAACCTCCAGGTCCGTGCCGGGCCCGCGAAAGTGCACGGCCCGGTAGCGGCGCGCGTTCAGCGTGTCGGCGCGGCGCGCCAGGTCCGCCAGGTGGTCCTGCCACGCCCGCAGCGGATCCGGCGCGTCCACCCGGTTGGCCGTGAACACGTCGTTCCACAGCCGCGCGAGGGCCGCGTCGACCGGCAGGTCCGGGAAGACGCGGGCCGCCCAGGCGGCGCTGGGGGCGGCCGCGCGGCACCACGCGAACGCGTTGCTGCGCATCCGTTCGGTGAACGGCTGCAGCGGACCCTGGCGGCCCCGGCGCTCCCGGTCGATCCGGTCCGGGTCGATGTCCGTCAGCAGGGCCGGGTCGTCGGACGTCACGTGCAGGAACGCGTCCCCCCGCTCGGCGGTGTCCCGCCACAGGTCCGCGCGCCACGCTGGGAAGGTGGCGAGCGTCTCGGGCGCGGCCTGCTGGAACCGGATGCGGGTGGTGGCCGCGTCGTTCCAGATGACATTCACCAGCGGCGCGCCCGCGGCGTACGCGTGGCGGGTGATGCGCCGGGCCAGCGGGGCGCATTCCAGGTCAATGCTGAGCAGCAGGCGCTGCCCGGGCTGGAGGTTCACGCCGATGTGCACCAGCAGCGCGGCGTACCGGTCGAGGCGGTCTTCGAAGGTCAGCGGCATCCCCCCACCATAAACGGAACCGGCCGCGGTGTGCACGACGTCCCGGTGAGGTCCAGGCCGGTGCCGGGCAGGCCCCCTCCCCTGCCCGGCACCCTCCGGTTGCGTGGGGCGCTGGAGGCCCCGGCACGCGGGTCCTTGCACCAGGGCGCGAGGTGAGGAGGGTGGAGGACGGTTCGGCCACCCGGATGGCGTGCTCTTCCATGTCTGGGCCAGTACCTCAGCGTCCAGGGATCCGCGGGACGGCGGCTGAGCGCGCTCAGGCCGGATGACACCGTCCACGCTGACTCGCAGTCCACCCGTACGCTGCGGGAAGGCGACGCGCACCGGCGGCCGGCCTGAGCCCGCTGTCGTCCCTGCCCGTGGGCGAGCGCGCACCCCGTTCCCGCTGCAGCGGCTCACACCTCGGGGGCGGTGGCCGCGGTGGTGCTCAACTCCAGCCAGTCCAGCTCCTCCTGCACCAGGTGGTACGCGTCGTCGCCGATCTTCCCGCTGCGGCGCAGCTCGTGAATCGCCTGCCGGGCGGCGCCCACCGTCTGCCGGCGCAGCGCGTTGTCCGGCGAGTCGTGCGGATCCTCGCCGATCCACGCGCGGCTCAGCTGCTCGCGGTACTCCAGCTGCAGACGCTGCGCAGCGGCCGAGTCGTCGCCGTCCAGCGTGCGCATCGCGGCCTTGAGCGCCATCTTGCGGGCCAGGCGCACCTCCATCTCGATCACCGTGTCGGGCGGCAGGCGCAGGAAGGCGAGCAGCGGGCGCAGGGTCAGTCCCTGCACCACCAGCGTGCCCAGCACCACCACGAACGCGGTGAGCTGCATGAAGTCCCGGTGCGGGAAGTCGGCTGGGAGCGCGGCGGCGGCGGCCAGCGTGACGATGCCGCGCATGCCGGCCCAGCCGATCACCAGCCCGCCCCTGAGGGTGAGCGGCGCGGCGACCGCCTGCCCCCGGCGGGCCGGCCGGGCGGTCGGGCGGGCCGTGAGGCTGTAGGTCATCACCCACAGCAGGCGCACGACGATCACCACCGCCAGGATCACCAGCGCCGCGCGGAGCAGCTGCGCGAGCTGCGGCCCGTTCAACGCGTCCACGATCGGCCGCAGCTGCAGGCCGATCAAGGTGAAGGCCAGGACGTTCAGCACGAACGTCACCGCCTCCCACGTCGCGAAGGTCGACACCCGCAGCCGCGCCGCGAGGTTCCCGCGCCGCCCGGCCGTCACGCCGAACACCACCGTCGTCACCACCGGGGACAGGCCCAGGCGCTCAGCGGCGATCCACAGGCCGAAAGTCAGCACGAACTGCACCACCACCGAGGTGGGCGCGTCCTCGATCGCCGCCACCAGCCACCCGGTCGGCCAGGACAGCAGCCACCCCACCGCCACACTGCCCACCACCACCAGGGCGAAGGTCGGCAGGGCGCCCGCGACACTGAAGCCCCCTGCGGTGACGGCGCCCACCGCCAGCGTGTAGATGAGCAGGGCGGACGCGTCGTTCAGCAGGCTTTCCCCCTCCAGCACCTTGCGAATGCGGTGGGGCGGGTTCACCTGCCGCAGCACCGCCAGCGCCGCGACCGCGTCGGGCGGCGCGAGCAGCGCGCCCAGCGCCACGCCGGCCGCCCACGGCAGGTCCGGCAGCAGCTGCCGGGCGGCGAACGCCACCGCGAGCGTCGTGAGGCCCACCGCCACCAGCACCAGCGACAGCACCGGATGCCAGTTGTCCCGCAGGTCGCGCAGCGACGTGTCGTACGCGGCGTCCAACAGGACCGGCGCGACGAACAGCGCCAGAATCAGGTCCGGCGCGAGGCCAAAGCGCGGCACCCCGGGGAGAAACGCGATCAGCGCGCCGCCCACGGCCAGCAGGGTGGGGTACGGAATGTTCAGGCGCCGCGCGGCCAGCGACAACAGCGTCGCGCCCAACAGCAGGCCCAGAATCGTTTCAAACACCAGCATGCACGTCTCCCCTCCTTTCGAGGTGAAGTCATCTTGGCATCTGGTCCGTGGACCGCGCGGCGCCGGGGCCCTCCATCGGACCTGGGGCACGCTGGAGCGCCCCCCTCACGTGACGCCGCTCAGGCAGCGGCCAAGCCGTAGCCTCGGGGGATGCCCCGCGTGCTGACCCTCCTCACTGCCCTGAGCATCCTGACCCCGGGTGCCGCGGCCGTCCGGTGGAGCGGCGGCGCGCACCACCGGGGCCGACCACCGGCACCCGGTCCGGTGGTCCCGCGTCTCCCGGTGCCGCTGTGGCGTTCGGCGCGCACCTGAGGGACGTGTGAGCCCGGCCCTGGACCTGCGCGGGGCGATGCCCGGCTTTCAGGGCGCGTTGTCGTCCCCAGACCTGCTCAGGTGGTGAAGCGCGGTCTACGATCGGCTCGCCGCCAGGACCGCCTCCCCTGCTTTCGGACGGCGTGGCTGGCCGGGCCCCTGGAGGCCCGCGTTCCAGGACCGGCGCCCAGGGTGTGTTCAGCGGGGGGCGCGCAGGTCCAGCACGCGCTGGAGTTTGCCGCCCTCGCTGCGCGGCAGGCTGCCAATTTCGCACAGCTCACAGCCGATCGTGACGCCGACCTGCGCCTTGACCAGCCGGACGACTTCCTGGCGCAGCGCGGCGTCCACGCGGGCGCATTCTACCCGCAGCAGCAACTCGTCCATCGCGCCGCTGCGTGACAGCACCAGCTGGTAGTGCGGGCTCAGGTCCTGCAGGTGCGCGAGCACCGCCTCGATCTGGGTGGGGTACACGTTCACGCCGCGCAGGATGATCATGTCGTCGCTGCGGCCGCGAATGCCGTCCATCCGGCGCACGGTGCGGCCGGTCTTGTTCTCGCCGGGCAGCAGGCGGGTGATGTCGCCGGTCCAGTAGCGCAGCAACGGCATGGCGGTGCGGGACATGGACGTGAGCACCAGCACCCCGTATTCGCCGTCCGGCAGCGGCTCTTCTGTCTGGGGGTCCACGATCTCCGGGTAGAAGTGGTCCTCCCACAGGTAACTGCCCTGCTGCTCGCCCGCGTCCTCGTTGCTGACCCCCGGGCCGATGATCTCGGACAGGCCGTAGATGTTGGTGGCGCGCACGCCCAATCGGGCCTGCACTTCCTGACGCACCGCCTCGGACCACGGTTCCGCCCCCAGGATGGCGTACTGCAGGCTGATGGTGCCTGGGGTGTGGCCGCGCCGCTGCAGCGCGTCGGCCAGCACCAGCGCGTAGCTGGGCGTGCAGGCGATCACCTCCGGCGCGAGGTCCTCGATCAGCTGCACCTGCCGTTCGGTGTTGCCGCCGGAGGCGGGGACCACACCCACGCCCAGCCGTTCGGCGCCCGCATGAATGCCGAGCCCTCCGGTGAACAGGCCGTACCCGTAGGCGTTGTGGAACAGCATGCCCGGCCGCGCGCCCCCGGCGTGGAGGCTGCGCGCGACCACCTCGGCGAACACCTCGAGGTCGTGCTCGTCGTAGCCCACGACCGTGGCCTTGCCGCTGGTGCCGCTGGACGCGTGGACCCGCCGCAATTCGGTGCGGCCGACCGCCGCCAGGCCGAACGGGGCGTGGTCGCGCAGGTCGCGTTTGCGGGTGAAGGGAAAGCGGCGCAGGTCGTCCAGCGTCTTCAGGTCCGCGGGGGTCAGGCCGGCCGCCGCAAACTTGCCCTGGTAGGCAGGCACGTGCTCGTGCAGGCGCTCAACGGTGGCCTGCAGCCGCTCCAGCTGCAGGGCGCGCAGGACAGGCAGCGGCATGGCTTCTGCAGCGGGATTGAACATCGGGGCCTCCTGAGGGATGCCGGCTGGGCGTGAGGGTGAGGGCGCGGCGACCGGGGCGGGTACACGCCAGGGCAGCAGCGTTCCCCGGAAACAAAAGGGGCGGGCGGGGAGGTGCCCGCGTCCATGCTACGGCGTGACGCGGGCCAGAGGTGCGTGAGCGGCGCGTGCCTCGGGCCCCGCGGCTGCCCAGGACGCGGCACGGTCCACCGGACGTGGACGCCCGTCGTCTCCACTTCGGCCCTCCCGCTCAGGAGACGAAGATGACCCTTCCTGGCGGAGTGCCTGCCCTGCTGGAGTTCGGCGAAGTCCTCAGGCGCCACTTCACGTGGGCGTGCCCTTCTTCGGTGGGCGGCCTGGCAGCACTGGACGCTCCCAGGCGGGCGAGAACAGCACCAGCGCGGCCAGCGCCAGGCCCAGTCCGGCGAACGCGAGGCTGCCCAGCACGTCCAGCGTGTGGTGCGCGCCAATCGCCAGGCGGCCCAGCATCACCAGCAGCACGCCGACGATGAACAGGGCCAGCCAGCGCCGGTCCAGCCACCACACCCAGCCGGCCAGCAGCGCCGCGATCAGGGTGTGGTCACTGGGGAAGCCGTTGTCGGACGAAGCGTGGGTCAGCGGCGCGTAATGCTCGACCATAAACGGCCTTGGATCGTGCACCAGGTGCTTCAGGACCAGCGTCAGCAGCCCGGCGATGCCGAGGGAAGCCACCATCCGCGCCACCTGAAGCCAGGTCACGCGCCGGACCCGGGTCAGCCCCAGCACGACGAACACCGCGATCAAGACGAACAGGAGGGACGCGGCACAGAACACGGCCAGCGCGGAGAGCAGCGGGCTGTGCACCGCGACCGAATGCAGGGCGTGTTGAAGGGGATCGGACATGGGACGACGGTACAGGGAAACACGTCGCGCCCGCGTATAGCGGCACCGACCGGGGATCGTCCGGCGTGCGTTCCCACCTGACCCCTGGGCCAGCCACGCCCAGCCGCACCGGCGGTTCGGCGATCAGGGAGGCGCACGTGGCGAGGCAGGCTCCTGCAAACCGAGGGGGAGTCCGAAGCCTCCGCACTGGCGGGAAAGAACGGTTGAACGGAGCGCCCTGCACGGCTCTTAGGCTCCGCTGTTGACTCCATCAACCGCGGCATCTTTTCGGAAAGAACAGAGGTCGCCCCGCTGGAAACGACCGCCCAGACGCTGACGTCCACTCCAGGCGCTGAATCGGTTCGCCGTCAGGCCGGGCCAGGGAGACTCGCGCACGCCTCGGCAATGGCCGTGACATGCCGCAGATCCGTGCCGCAGCACCCACCGAGGACCGTGATGTGTGGATGCCGCTCGAGCAGCTGACGGTAGAGGTGCCCGAGTTCCGCCGGGTCCCCGTCGTCGAGTTCCGTCATGACGTCCAGTTCCGCGTGGCTGCACCGCGAGGCGTTGGCGCGCACGCCACGAATCCGGCGCGCCCAGGGGGCAGCGTCGTCCAGCACGGCAGCAAAGTGGTCCGGATGGGCGCAGTTGATCATGAAGTAGCTGGGGTACCCTCCGGTCGCGGCATCGACGGCCTGCACGGCGTCCATCAGCGTTTCGCCGCTCGGGAGGCGCCCGTCGGTCTCCACCGTGAACGACACCGCCACCGGCAGCTGCACCGCGGCCGCCGCCACCGCGATCCCGGCCGCCTCGTTGACGGTGGTCATGGTCAGCGCCGAGAGCATGTCGACCCCCGCCGACGCGAGCACGCGCACCTGATGCCCATGGTAGTCGGCGGCCTCCTGAACGCTCATCCGCTGGCCGGGCACATAGCCGTCGCCGCGGGGACCGACGCACCCGCTGATCACCGTCAGGCCGCTCATGAACTCCGCCCGCAGGCGGGACAGCAACTCGACGGCCGCGACGTTGAGGCGGTCCAGTTCCGGTAGCGTGAGGCCCAGGGGCGCGGCCCAGTCCGGGCTGGCGCGCCACGTGGCGCTCTCGAGGATGAATCCCGTGCCGAGGCGGTGGGCGAGCTCCAGATACGGGCGGTAGTACGCTTCGAGCGCGGCGCGGCCCTCCGCATGGCCGAGCAGCACCACCGAGGCGAACGAGGGAAGCTCGATCCCTCGATTGAAGAGCAGGTCAGTCTCCAGCCCTCCATCGGTCAAGACGCGGCGCGTGAGCTGAGGCAGCAGTCCGGTCATATCGTCCTCCACCCATGAACAGGGACGGGGCAACGTCGTGCAGCGAGGAGATCAGCGTAACACGGCGGCTTGGCGGGCGCGTGCAGGGTTCCCCACCACCCGGGGTGCTGGAGCCGTGAAGCAAGGGGCGGGCGGCCAGGCCCATCATCCGGGCTCCGAACCGCACGTCGGCACCGTCACCGGCCACCGCCCTGGACTGGCCCACTGCCCGGGCGACAGGACCCGCATGCAGGCGGTGGGAATCCACCACGCGGCCAGCGGTCAGGGGTGGGCCAGGCGTTAGGTTGAGGAACTTCGCCTCTTTGCAGGTGGTGTGCCCCGCCACGCGCTGCTCGCCCTGCCGGGTCCGTTAAGCGGACGCGAGGTGTGCCGTTGGCCGATGCGGCCGCACCTGCTCACTGCGGCCCGCGCAGGATGCGGGCGTACGCTTCAGGGTCGGTGGCGCCTTCGGTGGAGATGACCAGGACGGTGCTGTCCGGGCCGAGGCCGAGCCGGGTCCGGATGGTCGCGGTGTCCTCCCCGCGCAGCAGGGCCAGCAGCCCGCCTGCCCCCGCCGCGCCGCTCTCGCCGGACACCACCCCATCCAGGGCCAGCAGCCGCATGGCGTCCTCGGCCTGCTGGTCGGAAATGGCGATGGACGCGCTCAGGCCACCCTGCAGGGACGGCCAGGCGAGCGGCGAGGTGGGGGGCGCGCACCAGGGGCGTTGGGTGGTAGTCCGGCAGCCGCTGGTGGAAGGCCAGCACGGCGGGATCGGGGCGGGCACTCATGGTCATGGGCGGCGTGGGCTTGAGGTAACGGCGTGTGGGGTCTGCGGTCATGCGAGTCTCCGGTCAGGCGCAGAACGCCTGGATGGTGGCGGTGAGCGTCCGGCGGCACTGCTCGACCGAGGCGAGGTCGACCCATTCCTCGGTCGCGTGGGCTCCCGCGCCGCACGGGCCGAAGACGACGGTGGGAATGCCGGCCGCCGCCAGGAACGCCGAGTCCATCCAGAAGGTCTGGCCGATCACCGTGGGCGCGGTGCCGAGCACCCGGGTCGCCGCCGCCTGCAGCAGCTGGACGATCGGCGCGTCCAGCGTGACGCTGAACGGGTCGCGGGCGAGCGTGAGATGATGCTCGGCCCGGAAGGTCGGGTCGGCCCTCAGGGCGCTCAACAGCGCCTCCAGCTCCTGGGTGACGGCTTCAGGCGTCTCGCCCGGCAAAGTGCGGCGTTCGACCTGCAGGGTGCAGCGTTCGGGGTAGCTGGACAGTTCCTGCCCGCCGCGGATCAGCGAGGCGTGCACGCTGGCGTGGCCGAGCAGCGGGTGGGCCGGTCGGCGCGCCAGGTCCCGCTGCAGGCGTTCGAGCTGCCCGAGGACGCGGCCCATGTGGGCGATGGCGTCCACCCCGAGGTCGGGGCGGGAGCCGTGGGCCGCGCGGCCGTGGGTGGTGATCTGGTGCCAGGTGAAGCCCTTGTGCGCGACCGAGACGCCCAGTTCGGTCGGCTCGGTGACGATGGCCGCGTCGGCGCGCACGCGCTTCAGCACCGCCTGCATGCCGAGGCTGGCGTGTTCCTCGTCGGCGACCGCCGTGAGGATGACGTCGCCGCGCACGCCCGCGTTCCGGGCGTCGAGCAGCGCCATCAGGGCGGCCGCGAGGCCGCCTTTCATGTCGTAGGTGCCGCGGCCGTACATCCGGCCGTCCTGGATGACCGGCTCGAACGGGCGCGTCATCCCTTCGGTGCCGACGGTGTCGAGGTGGGCGTTTAGCATCAGGGTCCGGCCGCCTCCGGTGCCCTTGACCGTGGCGATCACGCTGAGGCGGCCGGGCGCGGCTTCGTCGAGGTCCGCGGGGATGCCGTGGCGGGTGAGCCAGTCGGCCACGAAGCGGGCGATGGGGGCCTCGCCCGCGCCGCCGGGCACCAGGGCGGGGTTGGTGGAGTCGAGGCGAACGAGGGCCGCCAGCAGGTCAGTCAACCGCTCAGGCATGGTGATATACTACATGGCACCGCCCGAGCCGGTACCATGGACCGCGAGCATGCCGATTCCCCCCACCGCACCAAAACGCGTCCGTACGCTCGCCCGCGAGGACGTGTACAGCCAGCTGAGCGGCTGGATCATCGACGGCACCCTCGCGCCGGAGGAACCGCTGCGGGATCAGGACATCGCCCTTCAGTTGGGCGTGAGCCGCACCCCGGTCCGCGAAGCGTTGCGGCGCCTGGAGGACGAGGGCCTGGTCGAGACGGCCCTGAACCGCTGGACCCGCGTCGCGCCGCTGCGGGCCGAGCAGGCCGCCGAGCTGTACCCGGTGGTGGACACGCTGGAGGCCCTCGCCCTCCGCCTCGCTTCGCCCAGCCTCACCGCCCGGGACCTGGCACGTCTGCAGCAGCACCAGCAGGACCTGGGCCTGGCCCTGCACCAGCGCGACCCCCAGGCGGCCGTCGAGGCGGACACCGCCTTCCATGCCGTCTGGACCGACCAGTGCGGCAACCAGGAGCTGCAACACACGCTGCGCGGGCTCAAGCGCAAACTTCGCCGCATCGAGCTCGGGTATTTCAACGCCGCCGCCTCCGGCGCCGCGTCGCTGGACGAACACGCTGCCGTCATCCACGCGCTGCTCGCGGGCGCCACGGACGATGCGGTGCAGGCCCTTCACGCCAACTGGCAGGGCAGCCTGGAGCGCCTGATGCCCCACCCGACGAAGTAAACCGGAGGCCAGCTGGACCTCGGCTAGGCAGAGATGAGCAGAGTGCCGCCTGGCCAGTCGTTCCGCTCAGTCGCTGCTGGTGTTGGTCTCGCCGCGAAGGCCATGGTGACCCGCGAGGTGCTGCCCGAGCGATCGGGCGGACAACCTCCGCTCTGCCACGGCCAGGAGACCGCCTGCCAGCGTTCACCGCCCATCACCACCGAACTGAACAGACGTGGAGGTCCAGCCGGGCGTCTGCCGCGCTGACCAGTCGGCCGGGCAGGCGCAGTGACGCAGACGGGCCGCGGCGAAAGGGAGCGACCGTGTGCACGGGGGACGAACGTGGCAGCCCGATCAGGGCAGGGCCGCTTCCTGACGTGTCCGGCGCGCCGCGGCATGTCGTTGGAGGCGGCATGCCCCTGAGTGGTTTGTGCAGCGATCGAGCCTCGTGCCCAGCCCGATGCTGCACAACCGGGCGTCTTGAAGCGCCGGCGACCTCTGCCCTAGAACAGCGTCCGGTGGTGGCGTCTCCGCTCAATCTCCGGATCGGTCCGTCTCCTCGGCCGGTCAGCGCTGGGGCGCCTGGCCAGTCAGGACGCCCTGGGTGCTGAGCCAGGAGGCCCACCGGGCGATGCCCTCCCCGCGCGCGTTCGCCACCGGATGGGCGTGAACGCCGTTCGCGCCGGTCAGACCCAGGCTGTAGAGGGTGCCGAGCACGTCCGGCCGGTGGAGGATCGCCACGCCCCCCGCCGCCCAGTGATCAACGGTGGCGCGCAGGCAGGCGGCCACCAGCCGCTCCGCCAGCCGGTCGTCGAGCAGCATCCGCCAGAGGGCGTCCGGTGTGGCGGGCACGTCGACATACCCGAGGCGCCCCAGGTGCCGCAGGGTCTCGGGCTTCATCTGCGCGCGCCCCAGACTGAACGAATCCACCGGCCGGCCACAGCACCCCCCGAGCAGCCGCCACCACCCGGCCGCCACGGGCCCGGGCAGGCGGAGCCCGAAGCGGACCGCCACGTCCTGCATCGCGTCCCAGCGGTCAAGGCGGGCATGCTCATCAATCAGCACCCCGGCGATCAGTTCGGCGGGCACTTCGAACGCCTCCGCGGCGGCGTGAAGGCGCGCCCGGGTCTGGGGGTCCAGCCGGACCAGACGTGGGTGGACGCTCACTCGGGCGGGGGTAGGCGGACGGAGCACGGGCGGGGCAGACAGGGTCATGATGGAGCCTCACAGGATGGCGGCGCAGCTGAGTTCAGAGGCCGCTGCTTGGCCACCGGCGCTTCTGAACTGCCCCGACCGTACCGTCCGGTGATGGAGACGCGGTGCAGATCCGGCAAGACTTGATGCAGACCCGCCGGGCCACGCGCAGCAAGGAGGCCTCATGCGGGCAAACGGTGCCGAGGCAGGCGATCATCTCCGCAGCGCCGATCCCGGGGCAGACCTCGTGGCCGGGCCGTCTCCCCACCAGGGGCGAAGGCCGCCGTGCTGGCTTTAGGCGCACCTGCAGGCGGGAGCAGGAGCTCTGCACGGCGTGGCATGGTGAATCGGTGCTCCGCCGTGCAAAGACCGCTCGCTCGGGCCCGCCCCGTCCGGGCCCTCGCCTCCCCCGATCGGACGCAGACTGTGGGGACGCGGGCAGGCGGTTCGCAGGGGCGGGCCTTGGACGTCCGGGAGGAGGCGGTGGTCCACAGCACCGCCGCGCTCAGGGACACCGCACGGCCTTGCTCACGGACACCGCGTTGCCTTCAGGCGGGGCGCGGCAGCGCAGACCTCACGGGCCGCGTAGGATGGAGCGTCCACTCAGACGCTCCGGCGTGCGTCCGCCGGGACGTGGTGCTGTACTGGGGGCCGCAGGGCGTGGCAGGACTCCAGGTGGCCGTCCCGTAACACCATAAATTTTCCTAAAAAGTTTTTCATAACTGCTACCTTTCCGAGGATGCGATTCCTCGGCCAGCTCTCCGCCCTGACGCTGATGTCTGCCTTGCTGTTGACCGCCTGTGGCAGCACCGGACCCGGCACCCCCACCGACACGACTGGCGCCACCTTCACCCTCGCCGTCGAACCTGACAGCCTCGTCGGGCTTGTCGGGGAACGCACCACCGTCCAGATCGTGGTCACCCCGCAAAACGGGTTTACCGGTGAGGTGACCGCAACACTGGTGAATCCCCCCGCTGGTGTGACGGCCGCTCCGGTGCACGGCAACGTTCAAGGCGCCACCACACTGACCATGCAGCTTCAGACGGGCGGAGTCTCCGGCGTCCCAAAGTTGAACGTCGTGGTCAGCGGCAAAGGCGTATCGAAAACGAGCCATCTCGCTCCATACCTCTACCGTTCGGTCGCCATGCCGACCGACGCAGGTTGTGATAGCTGCCAGTTGATTAACGGTGCGACGACCATTCATGACGGCACCTATTGGATGACCCCTGGTCCAACCACGCCGACTGGTACCTCACCCCTCATCGGCGTCAATCTGGCTACAGGAGCGGTGCAAACCACCCAGTACCCGTTGGGCGTCTCTGACGACCACTCCGGGCTGACCTTCACACAGAACAAATTGTGGATGGTCGTCAACAACGGCTTTCATACGCGTCTGCTCGGCGTCAATCCAAAGGACGGATCCGTCACCTCTGTTCCTATAGGCGACGATGATGGTGTGATCCATACCTTGGACTCGCTGGTGGCGCTTCCCGATCAGCGGCTCGCTTTTCATTATTCGCGAACGGACGACTATGTCGTGTACACGACATCCATCGGTATTTACTCACCCGCCGACGGATCCATCAACCTGTATCCCTGGGAGGGCACCTTATGGCCTCTGACCGTTGCTCCGGATGGCCAGATCTGGGCCCCGAACTACACTGATGACGGGACAAGGACGACGACCGTCAGCCTGGTCCGTTTTAATCCCACGACCCATGTGTTCACCAGCTTTGACGTCGGGAGTTTTGATAGCCATTTATCGTCAAACCTGGCCATTACGAAGAATGGGGACGTCTGGTCCGTCGATGAGCGCGCATCGACCATCCATGTGCTGCACCCAGCCAGCAAGACATTTGATCACTTCAACTTCGACACGTTTTCGCGCGGCAATTTTCAGCTGTTCGCAGCGGGAGACGCTGTGTTCCTTCGCTACTTAGACTTGGACAGCTTTTCCGAGCAGATCGTGCAGCTGTCCGCACAGCCGTCCGGCCTAAAGGTTGCTGCCGTGCCGACCCTGGGACCCAACAAGTACCTCTCGGGTGTGGCGGTGGGCGCCGACGGGTCACTCGCGTATGAAAACGGCGGGAAAGCGTACCTGCTGCCCTCGTTCTGAGATACGCTGGTGCTCCTTCGGGACCACTCTTTTATTGGAAAGTGCACACTCTGGGTTACGATCACGGGCAGGCACGCCGCGGCCTTCGGGTGCCCCGCCACCTTCGGATCAATGTGGATGTCATGGTCATCCACATCCACGAAATACGGTGTGCACCTGCACTCCGCGATCAGGGGCGTCTGGCCCAGCGGAAATCCCCCGTCAATAATCGCCTTCAGCAGCGGGGGCCCGCGTCCCCGGTCTGCACCCGTCCCCGGTAGCGGCCCTCGACCGGCTCGAAGTACGTCGTATAGCCGGGCGGCGGCAGGTCAAGCACCAGCTCCTGCGTCTGTCGGATCAGCGTGGCCGGGTCATCCCGCAGGTCCAGCACCGCGGAGACGACACCTTCCAGGTTCCGGTTCCGGGCTTCGAGTTCACCAGTGTGCTCCCACACACGGCGTTCCAGCTTGATGGCCACCGCCTCGATGACCATGCCATTCAGCAGGACCGACGCGGCCGCCGACCGGAGCAGGCGCACCCCGGTGGTCGACAGCACTTTGGAGGTGTGCGCCTGACCCTGCAACGCGATGGCGAAGGCCCCATCGGCCCCTTCCTCCAGCTAAATCCGCTCGCTGGTCCTCGGATGGCGGTTGTGCAGCTGTTCTGCTAGCTCGTGGATATCCCAGTTGAGGTCGTCGAGCGTCCTGAATCCCAGCATGCGTAACGCCACCGGGTTGGCCCGGGTGATGCCCTGGGCAGTGCCCGCACGGATGGCCTCCGGGGGCTGGTGAAGATCGCTTCCAACTCGGCAGCAACCCTCCCACCTTGGCTTCAAGGGCTGTGATGGCCAGCTGCAGCGTGACGGTTTGCACCTGCTCCTCTCTGTGGGTGGCCGCCAGCGCCTCCGTCAGCCGCTGGAGGTACCCTGAGAGAAGCACGGTGGCACTGGATGGCAGTTCCGATAGCCCGCCCCACCACAAGAGTCATCCGGTCAGCATCGTCTGGACCGCCGCGGGCGCACGCCGATTGAGTACAGGGTGGACGGGGTGGCTGCTGGTCCGACCACACCTGGTCCGCCACGGACCACGCTCCAGCGCGGCGAGCCCGCGGTGCCAGAGCATCGCCCATCTGCATCTGGCGGGCCGACCGCGCGCTCCTGGGTGCTCCGGGAAGGCCAGTACCCCCCACGCACTCCCCCCTGGGCGTCCATCGCGCGGGCCCGGCCGGACTCAGCGGTCCTCGGGGGACAGCAGCTTGTCGATGGACACGGGCAGGTCGCGGATCCGTTTCCCGGTCGCGTGGTAGACCGCGTTGGCGACAGCCGCAGCGGTACTGACGGTGCCCAGCTCGCCCGCACCGCGGACCCCGAGGTGACTGGCGTGGGGATCCGGCACGTCGAGCAGGGTGACGTCCACTTCGCCGATGTCCGCGTTCACCGGCACGTGATACTCCGCGAGATTGTCGTTGAGCACCAGGCCGGTGGTGGGATCCACATCGGTCTGCTCGTGCAGGGCCATGCTCACGCCCCAGATCATCCCGCCGATCAGCTGGCTGCGGGCCGTCTTGTGGTTGAGCACCCGCCCCACGTCGTACACCCCGACCATGCGCGACACGCGCGGCGTCATGAAATCCGGGTCCACCCGCACCTCCACGAAGATCGCCCCGAACGAATGCCGGGCGTACCCGCCGGCGTCCGCCGGCACCGAGGCGTTCTTGGCGCTCATCATCTCCTGGAGATTCTTGCGCTCGCCCCCGACGGGCAGCACCTCGCGGTACGCCTCGAGGTGGTCGCGGCCCGCCCGCTCCAGAATGACGCTCAGCGCTTCGCCGCGTGCCGGGTCCGCCCAGGCATACAGGTGGCCGGCCCGCATCTCGAGGGCCTCCGGCGTCAGGCCGTGCAGCGGGGACGCCGGGTCGTGGACGGCGAGCAGCGCGAGGTCCTGGCGCACGGCGAGCGAGGCGGCCATCACCGCGTCGCCCACGCTGGCCGCCGTGCGCGACCCGCCGGAGTACGCGTTTTTGGGGTAGCGGGTGTCGCCCAGGAAGACCCGCACCTGCGCTGGCGCCACGCCGAGCCCGTCGGCGGCGATCTGGGTCAGGATCGAGTACGTGCCGGTGCCGATGTCCTGCGATCCCGCCTCGATCTCGGCCCGCCCGTCCGCGAACAGGCGCGCGCGGGCCGTGGCCGCCGAGGCGTACACCGGGTACGTGACGCTCGCCATCCCCCAACCGATCAGGGTGTCGCCGTCGCGCATCGATCCGGGCGTGGGGGTGCGCCGGGCCCAGCCGAACCGCTGGGCGGCCTGCGCGTAGCACTCGCGCAGCAGTTTGCTGCTGAACGGCAGGCCGCTCTCCGGTTCCGTCTCGGCGTAGTTGCGCAGCCGCACCTCGAGCGGATCGAGGCCCACGGCATACGCGAGTTCGTCCATGGCGCTCTCCAGCGCGAAGGACCCGCTGGCCTCGCCCGGCGCCCGCATCATGATGCCCTCGCCCGCGTGGGTGCGGGCGAGGCGCTGCGCGGTGCGCATGTGCGGCACGTCGTAGAGCATGCGGGTGATGTTGACCACCTGCTCGGGGAAGTCGTTGTGCATCCCCGCCTGGCTGTCGGCGTGCAGCAGGACCGACGTGACCCGCCCGTCCTGCGTCGCCCCCACCTGATAGCGCTGCTTCGTGGCGGGCCGGTAGCCGACCCCCGCAAACTCCTGCGCCCGGCTGCGCGCGAGCTTCACCGGACGCTGCACCACCCGGGCAGCCAGCGCCGCCAGTGGCAGGTGCGCCCAGGTGGCGGCTTTGCTGCCGAACCCCCCGCCGATGTACGGCGAGACCACCCGCACCGCCTCCGGGTCCAGGCCGAAGTGGTGCGCTAGGGTGTGCTGCGGCGCCAGAATCCACTGGCTCGGCTCGTACACCGTCAGCCGGGTGGTGCTCTCCCACACAGCGAGCGTGCCGTGCAGCTCCAGCGGGTTGTGCTGCTCCTGAGGCGTGGTGTAGGTGAGGTCCAGCTGCACCTCGGCAGCCCGGTACGCCTGCTCCGGCTCGCCGCGGGTGTAGTCGGCCTGCTCCACCGGCGCCCGCAGGTCCTCGCGGTCGCTGGTGAGGCTCTCGGCGAGGGTGCCGATGAAGGGCGCCGCTTCGTACTCCGGCTCGATGAGTGTGGCGGCGTGCTCGGCCTGTTCCAGCGTGTCGGCCACCACCACCGCCACGACCTGCCCGCGCTGCAGGATCTCGTCACTCTGCAGCGGCAGCAGCCCGCTGCCGGCCGGGCCTTTGGGGTACGGCGCCTCCACCGGCCTGAGCGTGACGCCGGGGGACTGGTGGGTCAGCACGGTGAGCACACCCGGCACCGCGAGCGCGGCGGTGGTGTCGATGCGCCGCACCCGGCCGTGCGGGATGGCCGACGTGACGAGCACCGCGTGCGCGAGGTTCGGGAGCGGATGTTCGGCGGCGTAGGTGGCGCGTCCGGTCACCTTGGCGGGACCGTCCACCCGGTTCATCGGCTGGCCGATGGCGCCGCCGGGCCGGTCCTGGGGCGGGGGGGTCATGCGCTCGCCCCGGTCACGCGCTCCAGGGCACGCACGATGACGCTGCTCGCCAGCTGGACCTTGTAGCGGTTCTGCGGCAGCGGCTGCGCGCCGGCCAGCGCGGCGAGGGCCGCGGCCTCGAAGTTCGCCCGGGTCGCCGGCTGGCCGCGCAGCTGCGCCTCGGCGGCGGTCGCGCGCCACGGCACCGTCCCCACCCCGCCCAGGGCGATCCGCACGTCACGGACCGTGCGGCCGTCCAGATCGGCCGCCACGGCCGCCGAGGCCAGCGCGAAGGCATACGACTCGCGCTCGCGGACCTTGAGGTAGGTGGCGTTCACCGCCCACGGCAAGGCCGGCAGGGTCAGCGCCACGATCAGTTCGCCGCGGCGCAGGTCGTGCTCCCGCTCCGGGTGGTCGCCCGGCTGCAGCAGGAAGTCGCGGAGCGGCACCTCCCGCTCCCCCTCCGGGCCGTGCAGCGTCACGCTGCAGTCGAGCGCCACCAGCGCCACCGCCGCGTCCGAGGCGTGCACGGCGACGCAGCAGGAGGAGGTGCCGAGGACCGCGTGCTTGCGGTGGTCGCCTTCCAGGGCGCCGCAGCCGCTGCCGAGCTCGCGCTTGTTGCAGTGCGGAAAGTCGAGGTTGCGGAAGTACGGGCAGCGGGTGCGCTGCATGATGTTCCCGGACATCGACGCCATGTTGCGCAGCTGCTGGGACGCGCCGGCGAGCAGCGCCTCGCTGAGCAGCGGGGCGCGTGCCCGCACCAGCGGGTGCTCCGCCACGCTGGTGTTGCTGGCGAGCGCCCCGATCCGCAGGCCGCCGCCGGCCGTCTCCTGGATGTCCCGCAACGGCAGGCGGGTGATGTCGGTGAGGCGGGCCGGGCGCTCCACGTCCAGCCGCATCAGGTCCAGCAGGTTGGTGCCGCCGGCGAGGAAGCGCCCGCCCGAAGCCACCGCCTCCGCTTCGCTGCCCGCCCGCAGGTACTCAAAGGGCCGCACGGGCCGGCTCCTCGACGAGGCTCTGCACGGCCCGCACGATCTGCGGGTACGCGGCGCAGCGGCACAGGTTGCCGCTCATGAAGTCTTTGAGGGCCGCCTCGTCCTGCGCGTGCCGGGACTGCAGGCACGCGACCGCCGACATGATCTGCCCTGGCGTGCAGTAGCCGCACTGGAACGCGTCGTGCTCGATGAAGGCCCGCTGCACCGGGTGCAGCGCTGCCCCGTCCGCCAGCCCCTCGATGGTCGTCACGGACCGGCCCTCCAGCGAGAGCGTGAGCGTCAGGCACGAGAGGTACGGCTCGCCGTCCACGTGAACGGTGCAGGCGCCGCACTGGCCGTGATTGCAGCCCTTCTTGCTTCCGGTCAGCCCGAGGCGCTCGCGCAGCACGTCCAGGAGGGTCGCCTGGGGCGGCACGTCCACCTGGCGTGCTTCACCGTTCACGTGCAGCGAGACGGGCAGGGTGTGGTCCTGCGCCGGGCGGGAATCGATCGGGTTCGTCATGCTCCTCCTGTCGTGCCCCACACCGCGAACACGCTGGATGCAGGGACGGCGGCGCGCGGGGCCTCCGGTGCAGCGGGCCAAGCCCGTTATATACCTGCCCCGCCCGAAGCGCGCCAGGGGCGTCTGCAGGCGGAGCGGGACATGAAGGAGAACCCAACGAACGAGGGCCCCGGGACCGGGCAAGCGGGGGGTCACGGCGAGCGGCCCGCCACACCACCGGCCGCCACGGCGGGTCATCCGCGGAACGGAGCGTGGGTGCCGTTGCACGGTCCCGCGCCAGGACCACCGGTACCCCACCGGGCGGACCGGCCCGGCGCCACCCCCAGCCGCGGCGCGCCTGAGCCACCCGTGCCTGCACCGCGCCGTGCTCCGGGCCGGTTGACTCTTCCCCAAGGGGAGGCCTCACACTTGAAGCGTGAGTGACCACGGCGAGACCGGCACCGCTGCACACCCGACCGGACGCGCGGAAGCGGATCGGTGGACCATCGGGGTGTTCGCCCGCGAGGTCCGGCTGTCCATCAAGGCCCTGCGCCTGTACGACGCCGCGGGACTGCTGGTGCCCCGCGTGCGGGATCCGCACAGTGGCTACCGCTTCTACCACCCGGATCAACGGGCCCGCGCCCAGCTGATTGCCCTGCTGCGACAACTCGACATGCCGCTGGGCCAGATCGCGGACGTGCTTGACCTGCCGGCTGGGCAGGCGGCCGCGCGGATCGGCCGTTACTGGCAGCAGGTGGAGCGTGAGCAGGCCGTCAAGCGGCAGTTGGCGCAGTACCTGCAACGCCATCTCGAGGGAACAGGAGACACCATGTTCGAAGTGCACGACCATGTCCGTCCAGCGCAGCAGGTCGCGGCGCTGAGCGCCAACGTCCCCATTGCCGGTCTGGAGGGCTTCCTGCGCGAAGCCCGGGTGCACCTGTTCGACGCGCTGCGTGGCGCCGGGGCCCACGCTGACCACGGCTGGTTCGTGGTCTTTCACGGGCAGGTGAACGAGGACAGTGACGGCCCGGTGGAGCTCTGCGTGCCGTTCGAGGGCCACCTTCAGCCGGCAGGCCAGCTGGTGGTGCGAACCGACGCCGCCGGCCGCGAACTGTACACCACCGTGACCCGACGGCAGTGGGCCTTTCCCGGCATCCTCGAAGCGTATGACGCGGTGGCGACCGCGATTCAGCGCCAGGGGCTCCAGATGGCGGGCGCGCCGCGGGAGGTGTACTGGACGGAACCCGACCGGGTGGACGAGGACGAGCGCGTCTGCACCATCGCGTGGCCCGTGCAGGGGTGAAGGTGAGCGCGAACCGCTGAGCGTGTTCAGTGATGGGGCACCTGACCGGCGCGGCCTGGCGGAGCACTGGGGGCCACGCTGAGCATGTGGAGCGCCAGCACGCGCTGCTGCACGATGCCCACCCCGCCCGTCTCCCCTCCTCCGGGCCGGCGCCCGACCCGGAAGCAGTGGCGCGCAGGCCAACCGGCTTGAACGACCCTCAGGGCCCTGGGCTACGTCGAACCGCGCGTCCAGGGCGGTGATCCGGTTGAGGCCCTCCAGCCCAGTGGGCGGGACCGTGCCTGTCAAACCGCACCGCTGCACCGCGGCGGGCGAATGGGGCCGTCCCGGTCCGGGTGGCGTTCCGGAACGAGTGGACCGCACCGGCCTGCCTCACCAGGCGCCTGGCGGATCGTGGCCGCGAATCGTCCAGACCGTGATCGCCGCCACTCCCGGTCGCCTCCGCGGCGGGTGCCGGCCACATCCAGCCCGACGAACGCCGGCGGCCTCACCCCCTCGTTGGGCACGGCGGCGGCTGTGCAGGAATCGGAGGTGGGCGTGGGCAGGGCTCAGGTGGTCGCCTCGCCCGGGGGTCTTCAAGGCGCCTCGTCCCCCTTGGGGGTGCCGGGGACGTGGTCGAGCGGGGTGTCCAGGATAGTGGTGAGCAGCCGGGCGAGCAGGTCGAGGTCGTTCGGGTGCAGCTGGGCGAGGGACCGGCGGGTGGTGTCGCGCACCCGGCGCTCGCCCGCGACGCGCACGGCTTCGCCACGGGCAGTGATGGTGTGGCGCACGGCTCGGCCCGGCCCGTTGACGCGCTCGATCAAGCCGCGTTCCGTCATGCGGGTGGCCAGGGTGCCGAACGCCTGGTCCGTCTGGAAGGTCAGCTGGGCGAGGTCGTGCAGCGACGCGTCCGGGTGGCGGTGCAGGTGGCGCAGCGTATCCCACTGCACCAGCGAGACGCCCAGATCGGCGAGCGCGGCAGTGAAGGCCCGGTGATGGCGGTGCTGCACCCGCTTGATGGCGCGGGCCACGTCCTCTTCGGTCGCCATGCCCTCACTCTACCTCAGCTTGCTTTTCTCAACAACCTGATCTAAGGTTGTTGATATTGCAGACCGGGTCACTTACCCCGCGCCCTGCAGGAGGCTCCATGACGTCCACCGAATCGCGCACCCTGCGTCTCGACCTCCCCGACCTCGGCCCGGTGCCGCTGCAGTTCGACGCGCGCGGTGAGGGCCGTCCGTTCCTGCTGCTCCACGGCGGCGCGGGCCCCGCGTCCGTCGCCCGCTTCGCCGAGCAGCTGGCCACAGCGCGTGCCGCGCGCGTGTATACCCCCACCCACCCGGGCTTCCAGGGCATCGAACGTCCCGCGGAGCTCACCACCCCACGCCAGCTCGCGGCCGTGTACGAGGCGCTGCTCGTGGCCCTCGACCTGACAGACGTCACGGTCGTCGGCAACTCCATCGGCGGGTGGATCGCCGCGGAGCTCGCGCTGCGCCACCCCGCCCGCGTGTCAAGCATCGTGCTGGTCAATGCCGTCGGTGTGGACCTGCCGGAGCACCCGGTCGCGGACTTCTTCACGCTGACGTTCGACCAGATCGCCGAGTACAGTTACGCCGAGCCGGACCGGTACCGCCTGAACCCGGCGCAGCTGAGCCCGGAGGCGCAGCGCGTCATGGCACTGAACCGCGCCGCGCTGGCTGTGTACGGGGGCGAGCCGTCCATGGTGGACCCGGGGCTGCCCGCCCGGCTGCCCGGCATCACGCTCCCCACTCTGGTCGTGTGGGGCGAAGCGGACCGCATCACCGACCCGCAGAACGGCCGCGCCTACGCCGACGCCATCCCCGGCGCGCAGTTCGTCTTGATGGAAGGCACCGGGCACCTGCCACAGATCGAGTCTCCGGAGCGCCTGCTTGAACTGCTGTGGGCGTTTGCGGCTGACCACCCGGCTGCGCGTCCCTGAACTAGCCCAGGCGAACCGGCGCCTCTCGGCAAAGCAGCGGCCCAGCGCCGTCCGAACCGTGATTGCCACCTGCCGTTGCCCAGCCACCGTCCCGGCGGCCCAGACCACCCGGGTTGAGGCACGGGACCTCCGGTGCCTTCCAGGATCCGCCCCGGCACCCACCCCTGACCGGCTTCGACTGCACCGTTCGGCCTGGGACCCTGGACCTGCAGGCGGACACCGACCATTCTGGCTCCGGCCAGCCGCTGAAGGAGCCGTGGGCTCGGCTGCACCTGGTCGGCCGCGGCCACCTCAGCAGCACGTGCCATCGCACGGCGGTTCTTCCAGGCCGCATGCTCTCCACTGCTCTGGGACGCCATCACCTGGCCCGCCTTCCCCACACGCACCCACATGTGCGCTGACGGCACGTCTGGCCGGAGCGCCCTGCGCGTCTCCCGAGGAGACCGTTCGCCACCGGGTGGTGCTCACGAGCGGTATCCGTGACCTGATGCTGGAGCAGACGGACCCTCACACGGTCCCGGCGGTCAACTGAAGTCGTCGAACCGGTACGCTCCGACCGATGAATCAGACGTTCCAGCCCCTCAACGTCGAGCAGCGACAGCGTCAGGCTTTGGCCGCGGGCACCCTGGTGATCTGGGCGTACCTGCAGCGGTGTGGGCCGATGGGAACCTGCTGCGGAGACGGGTGGACGACGCACAGATGCGGCTGTGGAAGAACACGTACTCGTGTTCTTTCCGGAAAGAACACGACGTGACCCGCCGAGCCTCAGCCGACCGATCCAGCAGACGGTCCCTCGAACCTGGCGACCGAACGACTGGGCTACACGTGGATGTTCTCCGAGGTGGCGGTGGAACGGGCCCGCGACGCACGACAGCGCCGCGCGATCCGTCTCGTCCACTGAGGCCAGCACCACGAACACCCACACCCGCCGGAACGACCGGCCTGTCCGGAACATTGACCTGAGGACGGGTCCACTCCAGGAGATGCTCCAGACCACGACAGACTCAACCGGCGCCCTTCGCGTGTGCGGCAACAGCGAAGCAGGGTGGACGACGACCCAGAGTGCACCCGCTTCCGAGCCGTCTGCGCGGCTCGTCCGGGTCTAGGCCGTGCAGGAGCAGCGCCGTGTTCCGTCAGATGCCCAACGGTCGTCGGGCGCTGGGTAGTCGTCCACAGCGCCCTCCAGTGGCCGGTGCTGCTGGGGCAGTGATGTGTGGTCGAGGTGTTCATCTGTGGCTGGAGGGCCTTCCACGTGACGCCCCGGCCCGACACGCCGGACGGTTCAGGTCGCCTCAGGCGTTCACCCGCTCCTGGTCAGGTGCGCTCCTGCGTCCGTGGTCCTCGGCGGTTCCAGCTTCTCGTGCACTGCATCGGGTAGGCTGGGGCCACAGATGATCACCCTCACCGTCTTTAATCACGCGGGCGGCTCCGGCAAGAGCAGCCTGACCCGCGACGTGGGATATGCCCTTGCTCAGTCTGGCCAGCGCGTCCTGTTGATCGACCTGGACGCCCAGGCCAACCTCACCGACTGGCTCGGCGTCCAGGACGTGAAGCCGGAAGACACCATCGCCGGCGTGGCCACCCAGGGCAGCGACCTGCCCACGCCGACCACGGTCTACGGCATGGACCTGATCCCCGCGGACCTGGGCCTGGCGCTCGTCGAGGGCGCCATGATGGGCCGGGTCGGGGCCCACCTGGCGCTCCGCGAGGCGCTGCAGGCGGTCCAGGAGCGGTACGACGTGGTGCTGATCGACTCGCCGCCCAGCCTCGGGCAGGTGGCCATCCTGGGCGCGTTGGCGGCCGACGCGATGATCGTGCCGGTGCTGACCCAGCAGAAGGGCCTCAACGGGCTGGTGGGACTGCATCAGGCGATGCAGCAGTACCGCAAGGCCCGGCGCGACCTGAAGGTGGCGCTGTACGTCCCGATGAAATACGACGGCCGCCGCAAGCACGACCAGGAGACCCTGGCGGTGCTGAAGGCCTCGGTGTCGCCGGTGGCCCAGCCGGTCGCGGACCGGGGCGCGGCGTGGCACGAAGCCACGGCCGCCGGGCAGCCGCTCGGCGTGTACGCGCCCCGCAGCGAAGCGTGGAAGGACGTGCGGCGGGTCACGCAGGAGATCGCCGACGCGGCCGGGTTGAACGTGCAGGTGCAGGCGTGAGCCCGAAGAAACCCACCGTCGGCGCCCGCCTCGCCGGCCTGATCGCCGCGCCCCCCGAGCCGGAGGTCGGCACGATCACGCTGCCCGTCACGGCCGTGCAGCCGGGCACGGTCCACCAGCCGCGTCGGCGCTTCGACGAGGCTGGATTGCAGCAGCTGGCCGCGAGCATCAAGGAGCGCGGCATCCTGCAGCCGCTGCTGGTCCGGCCCCGCGGGGACGGCTACGAGATCGTGGCGGGCGAGCGGCGCTGGCGGGCCGCGCAACTGGCCGGGCTGAGCGAGGTGCCGGTCACGGTGCAGCAGCTGGATGACAGCGCGGCGCTGGAACTGGCGCTGATGGAGAACCTGCAGCGCGAGGACCTCAGCACGATCGATCAGGTGGACGCCACCCTGCTGCTGATCGCCACCCGCTGGGACGTGAGCGTGGACGCCGCCCGGCACCGGCTGCTGGGCCTGCTGCGCGCGCCGAACGACGAGGCGGCCGTGGAGATGCTCGAGCGCCTCTTCCGGGAGCTTGGGGGGGAGCACTGGACCAGCTTCGCGAAGAACAAGGTCCGGATCCTCAACTGGCCGGCGCCGGTGCTGGCGGCCATGCGGGAACAGGGGCTGCCGTACAGCATCGCCGGGCTGGTCGCCGCCGCCCCACCGGAAGCCCAGGCGGAGCTGTTGAAGTTCGCCCTGAGCGGAGCGAGCAAAGCGCGGGTGCAGGCCGCGCTGAAACAGCTCAAGGCCCGGCCGGCCGGTCGCCTGGACCGCGAGCGCCTGGGACAGCTGGGGCGCAAGCTTGCCAGCGCCCGCTGGCAGGCCAGACTCAGCGATGTGGAGTCCAGACAGCTGGAAGCGTGGCTCGCCAAGATGCCGGAGGAACTCCGCAAGGCCACCGGGCTGGAGTAACGGCAGTCGAAGGACCCAGCGACCATCCGCGGGGCGGACACGGTGGGTGGGCTGGCCTTGGGGTCCTGCGGCCAGCGTGGCACCAGCATCGCGGCTGTGCCGCTTCACCCGCCAGACGGGGGATTGGCCGATTCCTGACTCTGGCCCAGGCCCCTTCCTTCAAACCCAGCTTCTCGTCCTGCTGGGCAGTTAAACCATGCACAGCAACCTGGATCGGTGCCGGACCCGGCCGCCCACCGTCCCGTGACCGTCATCTGTCCCCAGGATCAGGCGTGCGGCGGTGCGGGCGAACTGGCGTGTCACCACAACGGCTTTCCTGCACCTCCGTCCACCACCTCCCCTCAGTCAAATCGGGAACAAGAGGCGGGTGTGTTGTCGCTCCCCTGCTCAGGGCGGAGCTTCTCCCCGCCCTGAGCAGCGTCTTTCGCCGGCGAACTTGCCCCGCGTCTGTGTTCTTTCCGGAAAGAACATCAGGAAGTGACAGGAGAACAGCCGTCTGTCCGGGTCGTCTCCTGCGAGCGGGACGGACAGGACCAAGGTGCCGACACCGAGCACCGCCTCGAAGCTGAGAAGTGCCTTGGCACCCGTCTCACACCGACACCGCACCGTGCCGGGTGCCACCTCCAGCTGAGGCGGCACCCGGCACGGTGCGGGAAGGACAGGCGGTCAGTTCTGGCGCAGCGTGATGCTGTAGTGGAAGGTGACCTTGCAGGAGCTGTCGCTGGCATCGGCGGCCACCGCGTCCACCGTGTAGTTTCCAGTCTTCACGTCGGCGTAGGCCTTGACGTCATTCAGCTGATTGAGCGGGTCGTTGGCGTTCCCGGTGTCGAGCTCCTGGAGGCCCTTCGACAGGAACCGGAACTCGCGGTCCTCGGTGACGTATTCGTAGACCTTGGTGTCGTTGAAGGTGTAGCTGGTGCCTTCTCTGGTGTGGTCGAGCAGGCCGTCCTGACCATCCAGCTTGAGGTACAGCAGGTGCGTGGGGGTGTGGGTGCCCGACTGAATCAGCAGTTCGCCGCTGAATTCGCCGTTCGAGTCGCCCGCCAGTGGATCGCAGTCGCCGACCACATCCGCACTCTCCAGCTTCACCAGCAGCAGCTTGTCCTTGAGCAGCGGATCGGTGCCCTGAGGGCTCGCGCCGGAAATGTTGTGGGACGTGACCGCCTCGAACCGGTCGTCTGCACCGTCCTGATCGGTATCGCGCAGGTTGGGATCGGTGCCGGCCTTCATCTCCCGGTCGTCGGTCAGCCCATCCTGGTCGGCGTCCGGCAGGAGCGGGTTGAACTTCGCGACGTAGTCGGGAATGGAGGCCGTGCCCGCGGCGCTCTTGACGTGCACCAGCATGGTCGAGTTCACCTCAGCGCCGTCGCTCAGCTGGTCACCGTCCGTGTCCCAGCGCAGCGGCAAGGTGCTCAGCTTGACTTCCGCTCCGTCCTTCAGGGTATCGCCGTCGGTGTCGGCGCTGCGGGGATCGGTGAGCGCCACCTTCTCCTGAGCGTCGTTGAGCCCATCGTTGTCCCCGTCGGCCGAGAGCGGATCCGAGGTCACCGTCTTCGTGACGGGGCCGTTGGCCGTCTGCGCCGTCACGGTCCACCCCTGCACCTCCTGGTAGTTCGACAGGCCGTCGCGGTCGTCGTCCAGCACCAGGTCGCGGTCCGCCACCGCGGGGTTCGTGCCGAGCCGGTATTCGAGGCGGTCGGGCGTCCCGTCACCGTCGCTGTCGGCCTTCCGCGGATCACTGTACGCGGTGAGCGGCTGGCCGGTCTTGATGTAGCTCTTGACCGCGTAGCCGAACAGCTCGGTCCGGTCCGAGATGCCATCCCCGTCGGTGTCGGGGTTGGACGGGTCGAGCGGCATCCCGTAGATCAGCAGCCGGGCCTGCACGGCGATGGGGCAGCGGTAATTGGTGATGGTCTGGCCGTTGACCCGGGTGGTGCCGATCACGATGGACAACTCCTGGCAGTCGGTCAGGCCGTCCCCGTCGGTGTCGGCCGCCGCCGGATTGGAGATCAGGGCCTGTGTGGTGCCGTCGTCGCGCAGGATCGTTCGGGGCGAGCGCCGGCCACTCGCGTCCGCCGGGCCGTACACTTCCTCGATGTCGCTCACGCCGTCCCCGTCGGTGTCGACCGTGGTGTCGCTGCTGCCGTACAGGTCCTCCTCCGCCCGGGTCAGGCCGTCGCGGTCCAGGTCCTCGGTGTACGCCAGGCGGACCTTGTCACCCGCCTTCACGATGGTGTCGCGGAAGCCGATGTTCGAGCCGTTGTTGTTGATCGTCACGAACCAGCGTTTGGGCTCACTCAGCGATCCGAAGGTCTTTTCGCGCACCCGTGCCAGCTTCTCGACGCCGTCGTCCATGAACGTCGAGTAGCTGTTGTGCAGGGCGGTGCCGCTCAGGCCGGCGTCCTGCGACTGATCGTAGTGCTTGAGCCCCAGGATGCCCTCCATCACCCGTTGCATGGTGATCCCCGTGGGCTTGCTGTCGGCGCCGTAGTTCGAGAAGGTGGCCACGTTGGAGCGCTCGAACGGCAGGGCGCCGCCGTAATCGATGAAGACCTCGGCGGTCCGTTCCTTGACACCCTGCGACACGTAGGCCAGGTCCCGGCGCGTCTCGTCCGAGAGCGTGTAGTTGCTGATCTTGAACACCAGCCCGGACGGGTCCTGCATCAGCTTCTCGGCCAGCGACGCGTAGATCTGCACCGCCTTGAAGCGGATCGGCCCACGGCTGGGGCTGCCCGGCCCCAGGGTCACGCCACCGCTCGCCACAGCCCCCTCCGGTTGAAGGGTGGCGATGGGGATCAGCTTGCCCGGCGCGAAGGGGTCCGGCATGAACGCCGTGAGTTCCAGATTGGTCATGGTGAACGCGACGTTGCTCTGACTCTCGATCGTCACGCCCACCGAGAGGCTGGCCCCCGACACGCTGCGGGTCACGCTGTCGTTGGCACTGACTTCCTTGTCGGTCGTCAGGCTGTCGGCGTACTCCTGCTGGGCATTCCGGACCGACGCGGTCGTGAAGCTGGTGCCGGCGGAGCCGCTGGTGCCGGTGTCGGACGTGACGCTCTGCGAGAACGTGACCTTGGGATACGCCTTGAATTCATCACCGATCGTTTCCTGGAACGACGCCCCGACGCTCTGATTGGCGAACCACTCGCTGGTGGTGGTGTCGCTGCGTTCCGTGCTGTTGCTGGTGCCCTGCGTCAGGGTCGTCTGCGCCGTCTTGGAGTCGAGCTGCCGGGTGCCGGTGTCGCTGGTGGCGGTGAAGTTCACGTCGAGTTGCAGGTCCACCCCGTCGACGGAGATGCGCGGCGCCGGCAGGTCGGCGATCAGGGGGTTGCGCAGGCTGGTGAGCACCTCGGCGTCGTCCCGGATCTGGTCGCCGTCGGTGTCCGCCAGCAGCGGCGAGGAGGCGTACAGGGTGTACTCCGAGCCGTCGGAGAGGGTGTCGCTGTCGGTGTCGGCGTTGGTGGGGCTGGAGTACACCAGGTTGTACTCGTCGCTGTCGGTGATCTTGTCGCCGTCGGTGTCCGCGACGCGCGGATCGGTCAGGTTCGCCAGTTCGTCCGAGTCGTCCAGGCCGTCACCGTCCGTGTCGGCCAGGGTCGGGTCGCTGGTCACCTCGTACTGGCGTTTGCCGCCGTCCAGGCGCACCACGCTGACCAGCCAGCCGCGCTGCTCGGTGGCGTCGCTCAGCCCGTCGCCGTCCGTGTCCTTGCCGTAGCCGCTGACCGGGGTGCCGGTGAAGCTCGCCTTGCCCGGGTCGACGCCGCGCTCGGGGGCCGCGATCTGGTTCCCGGCCAGGTCCGTCACCCCGGTGACCTGAAGTTCGTACTTGATGTCCGACTGCGCGCGGGTGGTCAGCAGGACGCTGGTGCCGTCCGGCTGCAGGACCGCGGAGATGATACTGAGGGCCGCGCTCTGAGGCGTCGGCAGGCTGGGCGCCGCCGCCGGAGCGGGCTGGGCCGCCGCCAGCTGTTCCAGGCCAGTCACGTGGTAATGGGCGGGGTTCTCCGCGCTGGCCGTTCCGCCCCGCACCGCTTCCGAGAACGTCACGAGCACCGTGCCGTTGCCGGTCGAGGTCGCCCCAGCCACGCGTAGCGGTGTGGTGTCGGCGCGCCCCGGCTGCCCGGACGACGCGGCGAAGCTCAGGACGCTTTTCCCGGCGGCGCTGTCCAGCGGGTTCCCGGCGCTGTCGGTCAGGTCTCCCGGAGTGAGGGTATACGTGGCGCCGATGGCCTGCGGCGTGGTGGTGAGCGTCACCGAGGTGCGGAACTCGCTCAGGTCGGCGCCGGTCACGGGCAGCACGGCGCCGGTCGCGTCCTTGATCAGGTAGGTGCTCAGGTCGGCGGCGTTGGCCGACACCGGCTCGCTGAAAATCAGCTGCACGCTGGTGCTGCTCAGGGCCATCATCCGCTTGATTACCGGTTTGACGGTGTCCCGCAGCGCCAACGCGATGAACGTGCCCTGGTTGTGCTGCGGGTCCACCAGCGTCGCCGGACCGGCCCCGGCGGTCGCCAGCACGCTCAACGCCGAAACGGTATAGCTGCTGTCCGCACTCAGGCCCGCGGTCGTGACGACCACGCTGCTGCGGTCCTGGCTCAGGCGGGCACTTTTGAATTCGACGGCCGGCGAGAACCGGAAGGCGGCCGCCCGCAGCGCACGTTGACCGAGCGTGGCCGGGAGCCCGCTGACCGGATCCTCGAAGCGCAGGAGGACTTCCGACGGACCGAGCGGGACGACGTCACCCAGCACCGGCGCAGAGGCCGCCGAACCGCTCACCGTCTTCTTGCCCACGACCGGCTGACCGGACGGACTCTGAACCCCGTCCAGCACCAGGGTGTACGCGGTCGGTGCCTGCACGCGGGTCGCCAGATCGACGCTCTGACCGTCATCGGCCAGGTAGGCGGCCAGCACCTCCAGCGGCGCGCCGCTGGCGTCGGTCAGCCGGTACGTTCGGGCATCTGTGCTGCCGGTCCCCACCGCGCCACTGAACACCAGGTGGATGGAGGTGCTGCTGGTGGCGTCGGCGCTCAGCAGCTGCAGGGCCGACGCCGTGGGGGCGGCTGCCCCTCCGGGCGGGGTGGCGCCGGAGCCGGGCGTGGCCGTGGGGGTGGCGTTCTGCCCGCAGGACGCCAGCAGCAGCGCGACGGCGATGCCGGTCAGAGGGTGGCGGGGGTGGTGGAGACAGGGAACATGCATCATGGGCACCTGGCGAAGAACAATGAATGGAGCGGAAAAGGACGGCCGCTGGGCAGCGCTGACCACGGTCGAGGTGTGCCCACCGGCCCAGCACGGTCTGGGCGACCAGGATCCGGGCACACGGTCCCCTCGACCGGGGTGGGCGGCGGATGGATGAGCGTTGCGTCCGGCCCGGGCGGGCTGACCGGAACCTTCGGATGGACGTGCGCCGGGAGGTCAAGCGAGATGTGCGTGGCTGTGGCTCCTTCGCTGCCGGTGCAGCGGCTCCGGGAGAGGACGATGGCCGGGTGGTCCGTGGTCCTGCAGAAGCTCTGTCGAGCTGACCAGACCTTAAAAGGTGACCGTTAGCCGCCGTTAGCTGGCCGGCCGCTAGTGGCAGACCGACACCGCGTCCGGCCGAACGGGGCGAGGGGGCACCGAACGTGCAGATGCCCATGGCCATCGCATGCGCCCAGTCCGTGGAGTGGCCACCGGTCTTCCGTCCACGCCGGTGGCGACACGCTGGACCATCAGGAGGTGCGCTGACAAAAAACCGGTCCGGCGCCCCGCAGATGGGGAGCGCCTCTTGCCGGTGGACGCGGGGCGCTCTCCCGCGGCAATGTTCGCGTCCCCGTCATGGCCGGGCGCACCCTCCGCCGCACGACGCCCAGAGGCGGTGGCGTGACCAACGACACCAACCGACGCCGCGCCCTGGAGGACGTGAATCGCCGGTTGAAGACGGTGATGGTGGATGTGACCGTCGACACCCAGCAGCCGAAGGAGGTCGCCGCCACACCGGGTGAATCTCAGGGCACCACCCAGCCCCAACCGCCGCTGAACCGGCGGCTGGCGTTCGTGCGGCGACGCACCATAGGGACCGGAATGACGTGCTGGCCCCCAGAAGCCCAACTGGCGTCCAGCGCACCGGCCCGCGAGCCCGGGCCGTGGACAAGACTAGGGTCTGCATGACCGGCGGCGCGCTGGTGGGGGATCAGCCCACCTTCCGGTCTGTCGGCCGCACCTTTTCGATGAACCGTGCTGTTGTGCGGCATGGTCGCCGCAGCGTCAAGGTGCGCCGGGTCCAGGGGCGCGGAGGTCGGGTCCCACCGGTCCGCCCTCTGCGTCAAAGCAGCGTGCGCCTCCAGCGGGCGTCCTGCATTCCGGCCAGGGACCGCACCAGGTCCAGCAGCATCCCGAGTGGACGTTCCGCCCAGGACTTGTCCGGTTGCGGGGCACGGCGAATCAGGAACAGTGCCAGGTGCAGCTGCCTCGCGACCACCTGGGCCTCGAACGACCCATCCTCCGGCACGGGCCGCACGTCCCGGTAGCCGTCCAGCATGAACGGCATGGCGGACATGGGCACGCCGGCAAAGTCGTGCGCCGCAGCACCCCACCCACACGCTCCCCAATCCAGCAACGCCACGTAGGCACCGCAGGGCTGCACCATGATGTTCGGGGCCTGAACGTCGCCATGCCGGAACACCCGCTCACCGGGCGTGTCGGCGCCCAGCGCCTGCAGGTGCGCCATCCAGGCGGACAACCACGCGGCATCGAGCGGACCGAGGTACCCCTGCTCCGCGAGCTCATCCGGCCACCGGTCCGGTGCCGGCACGTCCTCCAGCACCAACGTGGCCAGGGCGCCGTGCGCCTGAGCACCGCGGTGCAGCCGCCCGAGGTCCCGGCCGACCTCGCGGTACGCGTCCGGCGTGCCGGCCGGGGCCAGCCTGAGGTGTTCCAGCGCTTCACCCGGCACGCGCTCATACAGGCCGTACGGCACAGGCAGCAGGTCCGCTGCATCGTCAAACGCGATGAGGGCGGGAGTGCGAATGCCCAGAGCGTGGGCCAGCGGCACGGCCACGCGCTCCTTGCGCGCCGCTTCGATAAAGGCAGGATGCTGGCGGGGCACCCGGAGAATCAGGTGCGCTCCGACCGCGAAAATCGCATTGAAGATCCCCCCGCCCGGGAGCCGGACCACGGGCTCGCCGGTGAGCCCGTGGCGGGCAAGCAGCGCGTCCAGGCGTTCGGGCGTCAGGTCAGGAAACGGAGGCAGGTCCACAGTCACCCGACTGTACGCCATCCTCCCAGCGACCACGCAACGCATCTGTGCCCGGAACGGGCCCGGGTGCGGTCGCCGCGCGGTGCTGGCGGCTGTCCCGCAGCGCCCGCAGCTGATGTGCATCGGCCTCCGTGGCAAGCAGCGGCCCTTTCCGGGCGTCCCTGCCCGGTGGAGCAGGGGAGACCGCCAGGAGGGAGGGCCACGTGGTCTGCTGGAGGGCGTGCCCTTGGGCCGTCCGCTCCTCCTCCAGCGTGGCGGCATGGGTGGCGGTTCGCGGACGTCAGGTGGCCGGGCCAGCAGGTGGGGAGCGCCGGTGGCCCCACCCGCCAGCGTCACGGCGTGGCGGACGATCCGCGGGGTGGGGTCCAGGGCGTGATGGCCAGGTGGGGAGCGCGGGAGAGGCCACGGCGACACCGCTGGTCCTGGACCGAGCCCCCAGGAAGTGCGGCGGCGAGCGCCCATCCCCTGGCCCGGTCCGGCTCTCCTTCCTTTAAGGCCAGCACGGCGGTCGACCTCGTCTTCTGCGCCTGCACCCCTTCGTCCTGCAGGGGCGACGCTGCGTCGTCCAGGCGTGCGGTCGCCTGGCGCGTCTCCGTGAGCTCCACGGCGAGTCAGGAGGCCGCGCCTCCTCCACGGCCTGCGACAAGCGGGGGCAAGCGTGGAATAAGCGCGGCGCACCGTCCCTGGACGGCGCGCCGGGTTGGTGGAGGCGCATGAACGCCTCGACCTCGCTCCCGGTCGCCCCTCAACTCGGCGGGGCAGCGCCACGCCGCTGCGCTGAGCCGGGCAGGGTCGGGTTGCGGGTGAGGTCATCGGCCGACCATGTGAAGTCAGGACTGGCGCCTTCTGGAGGTCGCCGGGTGGCGCTGGCGTTACCCCAACAGCGCCAGCGCCGCGTTCAGCGCGTCCGACGCGGGAACCGGGTGGTCCGGGACCACGCCCACACCCTCCCAGTTCGTGCCGGTCACGCCAGACTCCGGCCGGCCAGAAGCGACGAACAGGTGCAGCAGCGGGTGCACGGCGACGAATCGTCCGGGGTGAGCCGCGCCGGCCGTCGTCTCGCCGACAAGCGTGGCGCGGCCACTCGATTGCAGGAAGTGCGCCGTCGACTCCGCTCCCGAGCCGGTCACCGCGCTCGTCAACACGATCACCGGGCGCTCCAGGTACCGGGGGGCCGGCACGAACGCCGCCGACCACATCTGCCGGCCCACCGGATCGCCCCGCTCGAAGAAGGTGGTGATGAGGGCCGGCTCCGCGCAGAAGAAGCCGGCGAACAGGCCTTCGGTGTCGCTGTGCCCGCCGCGATGCGCACGGAAATCCAGGACCAGCGCTCGCGTCGGCGCCATGAGCTGCATGGCCGCCGCCAGCGCCGGCCCGGCCTCATCCGGGGCGTCGAAGTGGTGGAGTTCGAGCAGGCCGACGTTTCGGTTGAGGACCTCGACCCGCCGTACGCCGTGCGCACTGGCCGCCGCTTCATCACGTGACGGGGTGCCGGCGAGGATGAGCCGCAGGTGTTTGTCGGGGGTGTGGACGCGCATCGCGGCGGTCACGGCTTCGGCGAACGGCCCGGGCGAGGTGGGTACGTCGACCGCCTCGCGCCACCACGCGCGCAGGTGCCGGGCGAGCGCCGCGCCCCGGTCCGGGTACACGTACCCCGTTTCAAGGGCGTCGGCCGCGGCCATGACGATGTCCTCGCGGTGGTCAGGGTGCCATTCAGGCGTGTTGAAGGTCATGACCCAGCGTGCGCGCTACGCTGCTTCGAATGGCAGAGCGCATCCTGAGTAGCCTTCCCGTCGGCACGCACGTCGTGTCCGACTCGGCGGCCGCCGCGTTCCTGAGCGATCCCCGCCGTCAGGCCTACCTGTCGCCGTTCATCGACGCGGAGGTGACGGTGAGTCAGGTGGCCCACGCCCTCTCCCTGCCCCTTGGCCGGGCGCACTACTGGACACTTCGGCTGCTGACCCTTGGTCTGGTGCGGGAAACGCGCCGCGAGGCGCGCGCGGGGCGCGCCGTGCGGCACTACCGGGCGGTGGCCTCCGCCTTCTTCGTGCCGTTCGACGTGACCGGCGCCGACACCCTGGAGACCCAGGTGCTGGTCGATGGCCAGGTTCGAGAACAGCGCTTCGGCTCGGCGATCGCCCGGGCGATCGCCGAGCGCCCTGCGGGCCACGGCACCCTGCTGACGCGGGATGCGGACGCGGTGCGGGCGCTCCGACGCCAGGCCTGGCCGGACTGGAGCGCCCGCCCGGACGTGGTGAACGCGTGGCTGGAGCGGCCGCTGACCGAAGCGGACGCGCACGCGCTGCGAAGCGAACTGCACGCCTTACTCGACCGCTACGCCCGGCTGCCGGAACCTGACGAAGGCCGGGCGTACATGCTCCGACTGGGCCTCACGCCGCTGTAACGTGGGCACGCGTTCGGTCCGGGCACGCAGACACGGCACAGGCCATCAACTGCGGGCGCCCCCGGGTTCGTGCTCAGCATGCTCCTTCGGGCGTACAGCGGGTCGCGCCACGGGCCGGTCGTGACGCCTTCAGCCACCGGGCCCTCCCTCGGCTGCCCGCCGCGTCACCGGCTCGCCGCGTCAGGCCATGCGAGCACGCTGCGGACCCACGACCCCAGGGGGGATGACTGTCTGTTCCGGGGGGACTGGCGACCTGGCTGGGCACACCCCCTGACCGTGGCCGCTTCGCCGGACTCCGGAAGCGGGGGTGTCCACGGGGCAGACCACGACCACTTCGAACAGCGGGGGCGGCCCTGGCGAGGCGTGGTGACGTGCTGGGCTTCCATGTCCCCCAGACCGTTCAGAGGCATCCCACGCCCACCAGGTGAAGGCAGGCCGCCCTTTTCCTCCGTCTTCGCCGGGTCAAGGTCGGCCGTAACGTGTGCCCGGGAACGAAGCCGTCCCAGCGAGACGAACGTCTCCACCGGCGGGGTTGGCACGTCGTGAGGCGGCCAGCGCCTGAGCTCACACCCTGGACCCGTGGCGCGAGGGAGGCGCGCATTCTGGTGTTCGCGTCGCCACTCAAGGGCGGCCTCCCGTGCTCCAGTGACCGTGCACCCTGACGGCTGGCGTCCCGTGGGGCACCGGCGTGGTCGGTGCGCTGTCCGAACCGTGCTTCCGCTGAACGCTCGCCGGCGGGGAGCCCACAGCAGTCTCAGCGGATCCCGACCTGGTCCGGTCCCGGCGCCACTGTGTCTGCCCGTCCTGGCGTTCGTTCGTGCAAGCCCCCAGAATGTGGGGGTATGGCCGATCCTACAGCGTCCGCGCCCGGTTGGCGCGCTTCCGTTCGAGCCTGGCTGCTGCACGGCCAGCCCACCCAGGGCCCCCACGAGTCGCCGTCGCACGCCCAGCACCATGCCCAGGCGTGGTGGCGGGTGATGTGCCTGACCGGCGTGGATTACTTCAGCACCCTCGGCTACCAGCCGGGCATCGCGGCGCTGGCGGCCATCTCGGCCGGCACGCTCGCCCTGTCGCCGGTCGCCACGCTGGTGCTGGTGGTGGTCACGCTGTTCGGCGCGCTGCCGATGTACCGACGGGTGGCCCAGGAAAGTCCGCATGGCGACGGCAGCATCAGCATGCTCGAGCGCCTGCTGCCCGGCTGGCCGAGCAAGCTGCTGGTGCTGGTGCTGCTCGGCTTCGTGGCCACCGGCTTTTTCATCACCATCACCCTCTCGGCCGCCGACGCCGCCGCGCACGTGGTGGAGAACCCGCTGTTCTCGCACGCCCTGGCGGGGTGGAACGTGCCGATCACGCTGGCGCTGATCCTGCTGCTGGGCGGGGTGTTCCTCCGGGGGTTCAGCGAGGCGATCGGCATCGCGGTGGTGCTGGTGGTGGCGTACCTGGGATTGAACGCGGTGGTGATCGCCGCGTCGGTGCGGGAGGTGCTGGCGCACCCGGCCGTGTTCTCCGACTGGACCCGGGCGCTCTCCGGCAGCTTCACCAGCCCGCTGGCGTTGATCGGGGCGGCGCTGCTGGTGTTTCCGCGGCTGGCGCTGGGCCTGTCCGGCTTCGAGACCGGTGTGGTGGTGATGCCGCTGGTGAAGGGCGATCCCGGAGACACTGAGCGGCAACCGACCGGCCGGATCCGCAACGCCCGGAAGCTGCTGCTCGCGGCCGCGCTGATCATGAGCGTGATGCTGCTCTGCTCGTCGTTCGTCACCACCCTGCTGATCCCCCCGGACGCGTTCCGGGAGGGGGGCAAGGCAGCGGGCCGGGCGCTGGCGTACCTGGCGCACCGCCAGCTGGGCGAGGTGTTCGGCACCGTGTACGACCTCAGCACCATCCTGATCCTGTGGTTCGCGGGCGCCTCGGCCATGGCGGGGCTGCTGAACATCGTGCCGCGCTACCTGCCGCGCTACGGCATGGCCCCTGAGTGGGCGCGCGCGACCCGGCCGCTGGTGCTGATCTACACCGCCACGGCGGTGCTGCTCACCGTGGCGTTCCGGGCGGACGTGAACGCGCAGGCCGCCGCGTACGCGACCGGGGTGCTGGTGCTGATCGGGAGCGCGTCCGTGGCGGTGACGCTGTCGGCCGTGCGCCGCCGGAACGTGCTGCAGGTGGCCGGCTTCGGGCTGGTCAGCGTGATCTTCGGGTACACCCTGCTGGTCACGTTCATCGATGACCTGAGCGGCCTGCGCCTCGGCCTGCTGTTCATCCTGGCGATCGTGGTCGTCTCGGTGATCTCCCGCGCCGCGCGCGCCACCGAGCTGCGCACCGAACGGGTCGAGCTGGACGACACCGCCAGGCGCTTCCTGGACGAAGCGGCCGCCGGGAATGACCTGCGGTTCATCGCCAACGAGCTCAATGCCGGGGACACCGCGGAATACGACGAGAAGGAGCGGGAAGTGCGCGCCGAGACGCACCTGCCCAGCGGCCTGCCGGCGCTGTTCCTGGAAGTCCTGGTGGCCGACCCGAGCGAGTTCAGCGACGTGCTGGAGGTGCGCGGCGTGCAGGTGGGCGACCACCGGATCGTGCGCATCGAATCGAGCGCCGTGCCGAACGCCATCGCGGCGTTTTTGCTGTACGTGCGTGACCACTACGGGCAGCGGCCGGACGTGTACTTCGAGTGGATTGAGGGCAGCCCGCTGAAGGCCGTGGGGCACTTCCTGCTGTCCGGCGAGGGGGACATCGCGCCGCTCACCCGCGAGGTGCTGCGCCGCGCCGAGCCGGACCGCAGCCGCCGGCCGCTGGTGCACGTCGGCGGCTGAGGCAGCGCCACCACCGCGGCAGGGGAGCAGGCCCGTGCCCGCTGCTGAGCCGGCCCTCGTGGGTCCAGGTCGAAGGGCGGCCGCTGTTGGCTCGTCGACGTGACGCGGCGGTGCGGGCCCGGACGCTTCCCGCAGCTGCAGCGGGCCCCACCGACGGGCGCGACGGGACCTGGATGCTCAGTGTGCAGGTTCCCCCCTGTGGGCCGGGCGGCGGCCGTGCACGCCCCAGATGGGCAAGACTCGGGCTGGCCAGCCTCAGCGCGCTCCGCTTCCGTTCAGGCGCAGGAGCACCTCGGTCACGTCGGTGCCGCGACCGGTCGCGTACTCACGCGCCGTGCCAGAGAAAACGAATCCGTTCCTGGCCAGGACGCGATGTGGTCCTCCACGACCCGCGCATACAGCGGCCGCTGCTGCTCCACCTCCAGAAACTGACGCAGCGCTTCCGTGGCGACCCCCCGGCCCCAGATGGCCCGGTCCAGCCAGTAGGTCACTTCCCGCTCCCCATCACGGTCGAAGGCGCCGAGGTGCCCGGCCGTGCGCCCCGCATACACGATTATCCGGACGGTCAGTTCAGGGTCGGTGCGCAAGCGCTGCCAGTGACGATCAAAGGCCGCCCGGTCGTCCGGATGGTCCGTCACGAAAGCCGCCAGGTACCGGGCGTCCGGATCCTGCTGCTGCCCAAAAAAGGCCTCGAGATCACGGTCCTGGACCTTCCGTATCGTCACCACCGGCGCGGTGGAGTGCTGTGTCTTCATCGCTGCTTGCCTTTCTGGTGTCCTGAATCTGCGGACGCTGGGTCCTGGCGAGGATTCGACGTCTCCTCGTCCGGCAGGGTGAACGTGTCGTTGCCGAGCGTCACAGAGCAGGAAAGTCATCCTCCGGGTCCGCTGCTCACGGGCAGAGGAGCGGACCACACGCCCAGACGTCTGCCGCGGTCCGGACCGCAGACGGCCAGGGGTCGAAGGCCCTCGTCACTGGGCGGGAAGGACGCTGGCACCACAGCGGACACCTGCCGGCGTCGCGCGGTCGACGACGGCGGATGGGCCGATCGGCCGAAAGGATCTTCAACCCGCGGAACCGATGTGGAGGGGCGGGGCCAGTGCCTCGCGCCCTCTTCTTTGCCCACTCGGGGGCAGCGCAGCGAGACGACGCGGCCTATCTGCGTGTGGCCAGTTCCCAGATGTGGCCGGCGGGGTCCAGAAAACTCGCGGTCCGGACGCCCCACGGCCGATCCACCGGGCCGTTCAGGAGCTCGACCCCGCGCCGGGTCAACTCAACACACAAGGCGTCGACATTGTCGACGGGAAGGGTATACACCTGCCGCGCTCCAGCCCCGCGGCTCGCCATGACGGCGGGGGCAATCAAGTCGTCGACCGAGGTGGTCGCCAACACGTTGATCATGACCTGACCAAACAGAAAGACCGCGGAGTTCTCGTCCTCGTAATGGACCGGCACGTCAAACACCCGCTGATAAAACTGCTTGCTGGTGTTGAGGTCCTCGGCAAAGAGGGTAATGGCGCTGATGCCGGTCACCCACGACGTACGGCCCGGCACGCGTTCAGTCATGTCATCCATCAAGGGGTCTCCTCTGGGTCGAACAGGTTGTGCTGCTGGTCCCTTGTAACACAAAGGACACGCGGGGTGCAGCTCAACGGCGGCTACCCACGAGGGAAGGGCCGGAGGGGACGCACACGCACAAGACTGGGCCAGTCCTGCCTGCGGCACGCGCAGCTGAACCCCACGAATCGGCAGCGTGGCTCCCGGCCGGGAACGGACGCTGAAAGCGCGCTGGAGTGTGCGTTCTGGCTGCTGTGGTTCAGCTGCGCGTTGGCGTCACGGTGGGCCCTGTGGCGTGCAGAAGCGAGGCCGTGCACTCAGGGGTCGGTCCAGCGCAGTCAGCAACGCAGTGCTGACGACCTGCAGGCGCTGCCGGCTGTCCTCGCTCGGCGCTCCCACCGCGTTCGCTCGCCACGGTGCGCCAGCCGCAAGCGCCACCTGAACGAGGACGGCGAAGGCGATCGTCACCGAAAAGAGCCGGGTAGCGGTCAAGTGACTCTGGCTGAAGCCTCACCTGCCCCCTCAGCACAGCACACCGATGTTGACGCCACAAGCGCTCCGTGGGCCGTGAGGGCCGGCCGTGGGGTCGGCACGGCGCTGCAGGCGAAGGCGTCCAGCCGCCCGCCAAGGCGGACGGTGAGCGGACCGTCCGCCTTCTGTGCCTCAGCGGTGCGTCGAGGAACGTTGAAGGGCGGCACGTCCACCACCCGTGCTGGGGAGGGGAGACCCGGCGTGACCCGCTTCGCCGGTCACGTGCAGCATGGGGTACCGGGAAGGACGACCTTCAGGCGGGCGCAGTGGAGCATTCCGGGGCAGCCTGCACCTCACCACCGGCGGTTGAGGTGATGGTTCTGTATGTTGTAGTAAAGAAAAAAACATGATGAAACCATCATCAGTGGACGTCCTGGAACGCGCGTCAGTCGGTATTTTCAGCGCCGCTCCCTCAGAAACTACGGGAAAAAATACGTTGGTTTCCTCAGAAGCTACGGGAGCGGTGCGTCATGTTCCCTCAGAACATACGGGAACGTGGGACGAGGATGCCGGCGTTTCCCCTCAGAACATACGGGCGCACACGAGGGGCGTTTCCTCAGAACATACGGGTGTCACCCTTCTCCGCCACGGCGGAAGCCCTCAGAACATACGGGCGAAGGGCGCGCGCTTCTGGGCGAAGCCCTCAGAACATACGGGCGCTTGCCTGCCTGCTCCCGGACGGGCGCCAGGCGCGCGTTTCCCCCCGGCTTCCCTCAGAACATACGGGCGGTGACCCAGCGGGCACCCTCAGAAACTACGGGTGGGTGACCTGCAGGTGCCGGCGCACGTCCTCCACCACCGCCAGCACTGCTGGCGCGCCCCCCGCGATCGCCCGCGTGGCCTCTCGCACCACCGTCCGGCCGTCCAGCTGCCCGTGCAGCACCAGCTCCGCCAGCTGACTGCGCTCCGGCAGCGTGAAGTGCTTCATCGTCCCCAGCAGCGTCAGCTGCTTGAGCACCCAGTCCACCAGCGCCTGCCCCTGCAACGCCGCCAGCTTCGCTTCCTCACGCGCTTCCAACGCGTCGAGCTCATCCTGCGCGGCGGGCCGTTGCCGGGCCGACCGCCCTTTGCCGGTGCCCTTGGCGGGCGTCTCGGCCGGGGGCGGCCCTGGCCGCGCGTCCGCCGCGGCGTACCCGGGCAGCTCCGCGAAATCCTCCGGGCGCTGCACCATCGCCACCAGCAGGCCCCCCGGATTCGCGACCGGCCGGGAGGAGATCTTGAGGTAATGATCGAACCGCCGCGCGGCCTCCTCGATCCGCTCGGGGAACACCGTGGACAGCCGCACCGCCACGCCCGACTTGACCCCGCGCGCGCTGAGCAGCAGCGCCAGCTCCGGGTACTCGCCCACCGGCGGCGGCCCGAACACGTACCGCAGCAGCTTGTCCCGCCCCCGGCCGGTCAACTCCACCTCCGCCACGTACCCGCGCGCGCGCAGCTCATCATGCGCGGGTTTCAGCGTCCGCGCCACGTTGTCCGGCCGGTCGCTGAGGATCCCCAGCCGGCTGCCCCACGCCATCAGCGGCGCGCTCAGCTCCCGCACCAGCCCGTCGGCGGTGGACTCGTCGAAATGCAGCGCGTCCAGCTGCCGGTACACCGCCCGCACCAGCGGCTGACTGAGCGAGCGGTAGAAATTCAGGTCCAGCGGCTTGATGTACCCCGCCCGCAGGCTCTCCATGATCGGCGGCGCGAGCTGCACCGTGATCACCGACGTGCCGCGCACGCCCGACCGTGAACGCACGTACGACAGGTAGTTCACCTGCGCGAACGACTGCGTGGTCCAGCTGTGCGGCCCGTGCATGAACCACCCCTCGTCGATGGTGTAATTCGCCTTGTTCAGCCGCACGATGCTCTCCTCCAGCGCCCGGTAGTACTGCGCGGAGTCCGGGAAGCCCGACGCCTTCAGCAGCCCGTACGCCGACACCGTGAACGGCCCGTCCGGCAACCCCGCCTCGAAGCACAGGTTCACCAGCCCCACCATGAAATCGTTGTCCAGGCCGTGCGGCACCACCTGGTCGTCCGGGACGGTGCAGGTGATCACCACCGGCCGGCCATCCGGCGTCAGGATGGTCTTCTGCCAGCGGCGCAACCCCGGCGGCACCGTCTTCTGCCCGCTGATCAGCGCCAGACGGCCGAGGTTCAATTCGTCGTAGCCGCTGTTGACGTCCAGCACCAGCGGTGCGGCGCGCGGCGGTTTGCGCTCAGGCATGCCGCATTCTAAGAGACCGCGCGCGCCGACCACGCAACACCTCAGAAACTACGGGCCGGCACCGACCCACCGCGCCGGGGACACGGCGCCCCGGACGCGCCACACCGCCGTCGCCGTGCCGCGCGTCCGCGGTGTAAGCCCCACGCCCGGCGCAGGTCACGAACGTCCGCCGCCAGGGCACCCCGCCTCTGGACCAGAGCAACTGCGTCGGTCCGCTCCACCCGCCGCCGGTCGTCCGGGGGCCGCGGCGACGCCGGGTGGTCCGGCCGAGCCTTCGCCTGGACCACCGGACCGCGCCACGTGTACTGGCCCGTCAGCTCTGCAGGCGCTCCACCCGATATCGGATGCCGGTCCTGGCGTCGCACGCGGCCCAGGAAGCGCGTCCGCTGGCCGCCCAGGCCAGCTGTCCGCCGCAGGCCTCCGCGCAGGCTTCCTGGGCCTCCTGCAGCGTCCGGGTGTAGCCGCGCAGATCCCGCCCGGCGTCCGCCATGTACTCGTACTCCAGCTTCAGGGCCACCGCGGACGTGCGAGCTGATTCGTGCATTGCAGAATTGTAATCTCAGAATCTGTAGAAAAACAGAATCTGCCCTTCAGGATGCGGCCACACAGGCCCCATGTTGAAGCCGGCCGCGAGCGGGATGCCCGTGACCTCATGTTCCTCCGCGCCCGCAGGCGCTTGTGATCATCCTGCCAGTGCAGGGACCCGGTTTATTGATCTCGGCGCAGGTTGGCCCTGATAGAATGCAGAATGGCGAGATGGCAACCCCGACGATAAATTGGAGGAGCGGCGACTCGCAGCCGTGGAGTGGCTGGAGCGCGGCACCCACCCGAACCAGGAGATCGCCGATCACTTCGGCGTCTCGGTACACACCGTCTAGAGCTGGAAAGCCCGACTGAAAGTGCGTGGCAGCCTGCGGGCCACGGTGGCTCGGGGTCCACAGCCCCGCTTGACGGCTGAGCAGTTGGACCAGCTGCGCACCCTGCTGCGGGAGGGGGCACTCGCGCACCGCTTTCCAGACGAGACCTGGACGACAAAACGTGTTCGTGACGTGATCGGACGGACCTTCGATGTCTGGTACCACCAAGGCCATGTCCGCAAAGTGCTTCGCCAGCTAGGCTTCAGCCCGCAATTGCCCGATGGCCGCGCTGTGGAACGCAATGAACTCCGTATCGCCAGCTGGAAGGGGACCGTCCTGCCAGAGGTGAAAAAAAAGTCGCTGACGGCGTTCACCCTGATCTATCTCGATGAGGTGGGCTTTGCGCTGAAGGGCGTGCGCCGGCACACCTGGAGTATCAGGGGCGTCACGCCCCTGGTGCGGCTGCCGGTGAACTGGACGACGCTGTCAACCATCGGCGCGATCACCTCAACGGGACAGTTCCTGCAGCACACCCAGTAAGGATCTGTTCACAGTGCAGATGTGATTCGGTTCCTGGAACATCTTCTGTGCCACGTGTCGGGTCAGGTCGTGGTGGTGCTGGACAATGCGGGTATTCATCGCTCCAAGGCGGTGCAGGCGTGCGTGGCTGGCCACGCACGCCTATCGTTGGTGTACTTACCCCCGTATGCGCCAGAGCTGAATCCGATCGAGCTGGTGTAGGCGTACGTAAAACACGATGTGCTGGGGAACTGCTGTCTGCGGAGCGTAGTGGCCTTGAAGGCCAAGCTCACCAGCGCCTGGCAGCGCGTCCGGTGCATTTAACTGCCCCAACATCTGATGGATTCGAACCTGTGCCAAGGAGCGACGCCACGGCTTTCAGGACCGGGCGTCGAGGACTGAAACGTCCTGGCTCAGAATCAAGGCATGAGTCCTTCAGATCCGCCTGCAGTCCTGGAGTCGCTGCCCATCAGTGATCCTGGCGCCGCTCGCCTGCTGCGCCAGAACCATGCGTTTCTGAGCCTGTTTGTGCACCCAAAGTCCCCCAGTGAGATTGCCAAGCGGGCGGGCATGGCCCCAAACCTCGCTCACCACCACGCTCGGAAATTAGCGGAGGCTGGACTGCTGCGTGAGGTGAACCGCGAGGGAGGACGGGTGTTCTTTCAAGTCACGGCACAGGCATACCGCGTGCCCTGGAGCATCATGCCCCCGACGGACGAGACGGGCGGGACCTTCGCCGAGCTGAACAAGCTCAACATCACCTTCCGTCGTGCGTACGAGCGGTCGGTCTTCCGTCTGAACAGCAACGAGGAGTGGACCGTGGGGTTTACCGAATTCGCTGAAGCCCACCCGCCTGTACCAACCACAGCCGCGCTGCCCATGGAAACGCATCCCACGCACTTCGATGCGCTCACGTTGAATCTGACTGCCGAGCGCTACCGGACGTTGGTTCTGGACATCATGGCGTTGATGACCGCGGCTGTCGACGACCTCCAGGACGGTGGTCAGCCGTGTACCATCGCGCTGCTGGCGTATCAGGGAACCCTGGACGAACAGAATGAATCTACGGGCCGGCTCGCCCGCCAGACCAGCTCATTCCTTGGCTGGGACTGAACAGGTGCAGACCGGCGGAACCACGGGCCGGATCGGCCTTCGTTGAGGGCGCTTCATACCGAGGGCATGCAGAATGCGCCACCGGCTAGATAACCTCTACATCAGCCATTCGTCTCCTGCCGCAGCGTTGCCCGCACCTGCATCAACGCCTGTCCGAGCAGATTCTGATCCCATTGATGTCGGTACGCCAGGGCGTCCTGCTCCGCAATGCCGATGCCCCACACCCGGTCGCTGGGCGACGCTTCCACCAGCAGCCGCTCCCCGGTGGCCAGCAGCGCCGCGCGGCACTTCTTGTGCTGGCTGAACTTCAGTCGGCACGCATCCACCGCGACGTTCAGCCGAACGGCGCACCAGACCGCGTCATCGTACGGCCGCACCACCCGCCCGAGCCGCTTGCATTCGCCGGGGGTGCGGGCCGCGAGGACCCGCTGCGCCGTCACCAGGTCCCCGAACAGCACCGCCTTGCGGTACATGATGTACTGCTCCGCCGTATGGAACAGCTCGTCGCCATCCCGGAACACCGACGGATAGAAATGGCAACGAGGCTGGGGATCGTCAACGAACGGCAGAAGGTCATGGCGTCTCCTGGGAATCGGGGATGTCGTGGATCACGCTACCGCAACGACTGGCGACAGCGCCGCGCACTTGACGTTGCCGGCTGGGCAGGGACGACGCCTGACCTGCCTGCGCGGCAGGAGCAGTATCGGTTCGGAGACGAGGGCCAAGCGGGCAAGCCGTGAGATCGATTCGGTCAGCTTGGTTCCGTTGCGCCCAGACGCTCAGGGGCCTGCAGGCACCGTGCGCCCCGTGGGACGCATGGATGTAGAGAACGGGAGTCCTGCGGTCGGGGCGAATGTGCGCGGTTGGACGCCGAACGAGTTGGGTGCGCAAATCTGGACACTGGTTCGCGTGCGGTGAACGGATCGGTAGCCGGGGAGCTTCTGACCGCTTAACACCGCGTCACCCTACCCCAACAACTTGCCACAACCTGGAACAGTTGTGCGGGAGCAGGTCCCTGCAGCCCAGCGGTGACTTGCCCCGCGGTCCGGTCACTTGGGTTCACTCCACTGCTGCTCATCTCCGCAACCTCTGTAGTACGCTGTCTCTAGCGACCATCACCCATCAACCACTCAAAAAGAGATGGTCGGAGGAGCGTAGATGCACGGACTTGTTCGTACGACGGTTGTCGCCTCGGTCCTGATGGCTCTGCTCGATGCCTGCTCGACAACTCCTACCGCACCGCCGACACCAGCCATCGTGAGCGGCGCGAGCTCGAGTCAACTGAAGATCGGGACGCCCGTTCAATTTACGGCCACCGGGTCGGATGGCGTGGCCTTAAGCCCCACGGCCGTGTCTTGGTCCTCCAGCGATCCAGCTGTGGCGTCGGTCGATGCCAATGGTCGTGTAACGGCGCATCGCTTGGGCACGGTCACGATCAGTGCCACGGCTGGAGGGCAGACCAAGGCCAGTCCGCTCCAGACCATCTATGGCATGGAGTTCGCCGTCGGCACCTTCAATAGGTCAGCGATCGGCCTGCCGAACGTCTTTGCGCACTTCGTGAAAGTGCGCCTTCCCGACGGAAGTGCGCCTCCGACTGGGTCAGGTCTGGATATCACGGGACCCGCCGGGTGGAATGGAGGTGCGCCGGATCCTGCACTGACCATCAATACAGGCACAGCGAAATACGCCATTGGACTGAATACCAACCCACCGACAGCGGGGACTTACCTTGGCACCACGACCATCCAAGGACAGACATACACGGCCGATGCCAGCCTGAATGCTTCTTCACTGCTCCCTCCCGTTTCGCAAGTAACTGTCACCAACGTCTCGGCCTCCAGCGTCAATGTTTCTTGGAATGCAGCGGCAGGGGCCCTTTCCTATACGCCGATCTTGTTCGACTGCGGCACTGCTCCCAACCCGACCGCCGCAGACTGCAGCACCGTGGTGCAACGGGCACCGGCAACTCAGGGAACGTCTACGACGCTGGCGGGACTCAATTTTGCGGCAGGACATACTTACGCGATGACCGTCCGTGCGGCCAACGTTGACTTTACCCAAGCGGACCCGACGACACCTACCCAAATCAACCTGTCCGTTAACGGCACGTTCTTCAAGCTCGTAACGCCATAGAGAGATGAGCAGTGCCCTGTCCTTGCGAAAGCAAGGACAGGGCACTGCAGCGAACCCATGTAAGCGTCGCCTTCGCGGAGGCCATCAACGACGCCCTCCTGGCACACCTGCTGCGCGAAGACGGCCAGGACGAACTTTCCGCCGTCTCGGTCCTGGATGTTCGCTGGATGCACCACCATGGTCAGCAGCAAGCCCAGCGTGTCGACCAGGATGTCCCGCTTGCGTCCATTGGCCTTTTTTGCCCCGTCGAATCCCCGAGGTCCACCTGCTTCGGTGGTCTTAGCGCTTTGACTGTCAATGATACCGGCCGTGGTTTGCGCCGTTCGCCCCACAGCCACTCGCAGGCGTTCACGGAGCACGTCATGGACGTGCTTCAGTCCGCCCCGGACGCGCCACGTGCGGTATTGGGCGTACACGGTGGTCCATTTCGGGAAGTTCAAGGGGAGAAGCCGCCAGGCGCACTCTGTCTTCAGGACATACAGCATCGCGTCAATCAGCACCCGCTGAGAATGAATCCGCTTTCGGCCAGTCGAACTCGGTCCGGGAAGCAACGGTTCAAGCAGCGCCCATTCCTGATCCGTCAGATTCGACGCGTACCCGAGACTGGTCATGTCCCACAGTGGAATGAAAACCGCCTCTGGGAGCGCTTCGGGCTGTTAACATACGCGCTTTAGGCGCGAGCGGGTCGGCGTGCCACGGGCCGTCCCATCGTTCCCAGCGCCTTGCTCGATTCCACCTGCCCGTCCGAAAAGCTCCGCCGAGCCTCCAAAGGGACGCTTACCCCTCACGCGACTGTCCTGAACACGCACTGACACGACAAAAAGTCACCCCAGGTTCCCGGACACCTGGGGTGATCTCATGGCGGCCCGCCGCGGATTCGAACCGGCGCTCTGAAGATCCAACGTCTTCCATCCTGCCACTGGACGAGCGGGCTGTGCTGGTGACCCCACGCGGAACCGAACCGCGCTCTGAAGCGTGAACGTCTTCTGTCTTGACCGCTAGACCATGGGGCCAATCACCGCATCAATACGTTGGTGGTCCGGACCGGAATCGAACCGTTGACCTCGGAGGCTTCAACTCCGCGCTCGACCATCCGAGCTCCCGGACCATGAGAAAGGGGGGCGGAGGGACTCGAACCCTCAACTTCCAGGCTCTGGGCCAGGTGCTCTCCCGGTTGCGCCACGCCCCCATACGACAACATCAGTCCGCGCCAGTTCGGCGTCCCTCCTGGGGAGCCCGCTGGCGCGGAACGTCAATCCTGGATGCAGCAGATCCTGCTGCGCTTACTCCAAGCAAGCGAAGCTCCCCTGCCGCTCCACCTGACGCTCCCGCACCTGCGGTGCCTGGGAAAATCGCTGTTCAGGTTGTGCATGCAGCTGCTTCATCTGGAACTCCTTCGCGGGACGCCTCGTGGCGCCTGCGGTGCTTCGTGTTGGTGGGGTGGATCGGATTCGAACCGATTCAGCCCGTAGGCGGGCGGGTTACAGCCGCGTCTGGCTCTCCAGCTCCAGCGCCACCCCAGACGGCACGCGTCATCGGCGCGCCGCGGGAATATCGCTGGTGTCGCCTGGCTGCAGTGACGGTGCGGCGGGCCACCTGGGTGAAGTCCTTAATGCCCGTCAGCATGCCGCGCCCGGGCAGGCAGCGGCATCCGCCAGACGGCCTGCCGGCCCATACGCCGCATGGCGAGGTGACCACCCCCGCGTGACTCGCGGTTCAAGCCGCCCTCAGTTCAGCATGCGGTTCAGCTGAGCCACGTAGCGGGCCAGCTCCGGTGCGGGCGCAAAGGTCCGGGCAGCATCCACGCGTTCCTGCATCACCTCTACGTCCAGCGGGTCGGCGCGCAGCAGCTGATTGGCCAGCAGCACCACCCGGCGCTGGTCGTCCTGGGCGCTGGCGCGGATCATCTGGGCACGCAGTTCGAAGGTGAAGGTCAGGCGCGCCTCATTGCGCATCTGCAGCAGCCAGTCGGCCTCCTCCACGCCCGGCAGAACGTCCATCTGGGGCAGTTGCTCAGCCAGGCCAGAGCGGTGCATGGACTTCAGGTCACTGACGTCCTGAGGAAACCGCGGACGCGGTGTCGGTGCGCCCGTGCCGACCGGACCGAAGCCGAAAAGTTCGTGGTCTGCACGCGCCTGGCCTGTTAGAATTCTAAAGGCTTTATGAAAACTCTATTTCATTCCATCACCCTGCTCGCCCTCAGCGGCATAGTCCTGAACAGTTGTGGCACCGCGCCCGCTACCACAGGAACGACAGCATCCCTCTACATGGAACTCGATGGCGCGTCCCAGGCGAACGTGGTGGTCTCCAGCCACGGCAGCACGGTCTTTCAGGGTGAAGTCATCGGCAGCAAGACGCTTTCGGCACTCCCGCGTGGCACGTACACCGTCACCGCGGCCAACGTGGTCGGATTCGTGTCACCCGCTCCCCAGACCGTCGAGCTCAACAGCGATCAACGCGTCACCCTGACCTATACCCGCTCCGCAGTGCCGACGCAGTTCACCGCGCACCTGGAGGCCAGCAGCGTGGCGCTCGGGCCGGGTGACCACGTCGACGTCCCGGTTCAGGTCACCGCCCTGAACGGCTTCAAGGGAAAAGTGCGCCTGAGTGTCACAGGGCTCCCCAAGCAGATGACCGCGGAGAGCGTCACCGTGGACTTCACCGGCGAGTCCACGGCCACGGGGCATCTCACGCTCACAGGCGACCGCTTCGCCCAGGGCGGGCTGTACGACGTCCGGGTCGTGGTCATGGACGCATCCGAGCTCGTCAGCGTCCCGGTGGAGCAGGTGGCCTTGCCGCTCGCCGTGATGGTGCTTCCACCCGTCGTGACGGTTCAGATCCCCAGCACGCGCGTATACATCGCTGAACCCACGGACATTCCCCTCTCGCTGGCCGGCTCCGACTACGCCGGGCCAGCCACCCTGACCCTTGAAGGCCTCCCGGACGGCATCACGGCCGACCTGCCGAGCACCGTGACCCTGGGCGCGACCCCTTCGACGTTCCAGCTGCATCTCACCGCTGGACCACAGGCGCCAGCGGGGGTCATGTTCCCCACCCTGATCGTCACCGCGAAGGGGCAACGCCTGTACGTGCCGTTCTCGGTGAATGTGCAGCCGCAGCGCTTCGCCGCCAGCGAGGTGGCCGGTGAGAGTGTGTTCTCCATCGCCGCAGATGCCGCAGGGAATGCCTGGTACAGCACCTGGGACCGCATGCAGCGCGTCTCGGCCGACCGTCCACGTGCCGCGTATGCCCTAAATCCTCCCATGCAGAACCTGCAGGTGACGGCCGATGGACAGGTGGTTGGCGTGACCGGGATGGAGCTCGTCCGCCTGAATCCCACCACGTCGCAGGTCCAGCGCTGGCCCCTTGTCCAGTACGACCGCTCCCCCTCGACGGATCTCGATCCACGCGGACAGTTTGTGGTGCTGGACGCCTCGCATGTGCTGTATCCCGATTCCGCTGCCCTCGACAGTTACGGGTTCAGCACGCTGGACCTTACCACCGGTCAGGCCACCTACGTGGGCATTCCCGGGCTGACCAGCTGGCCCCGCTCCGCCACGCGCGCCGGAAACGGCATCGACTTCCTTGGGGGGAACGTCTTCGGCCGCCGCCTATACCGCTTCGATCTGGACACCAGGACGGCCACCTCCTTCGCGGACCTGCATACGACCGGCGTGGTGAGCATGGACGCACGGCCAGACGGGCAGGTGTGGCTGGTCACGTCCCGCCTCGACACCACGAGCGGCCTCACCCTGCGGGAACTGTCGCTGTTCGACCCCGGTTCCGGCCAGGCGAGCGTTCTGCCAGGCGTGACGGTGCAGGACACCACCCGTGTGCTGGCGAGCCCGGACGGCAGCGCCTGGCTGACGGATTTCACGGATCCGATGGTGCGGCACGTGGACCCTTCAGGCGCGACGATCCATGCCTTCTCGCCGGTAGCCCTCCCCAGCCGCATCGCGGTCTCCGGTGGGGGGGCCTTCTGGTACAGCTACCGTGACGGTGAGCGCTACTACCTCAGTTCCTTGCGGTAACCGCGGTGTCCTGACGCCTGTCGTGTGCATCCGGCGGCGAGCGAAGGGCGAGCGCTCCCTTTGCCGCTTCGTAACCGCCTTCCGTCCTGACAATGTCGTTGAACAAGCGACCAAAGCGGCCTGGGCCGAGGGGTGGCATTCCTGTGATGCCACCTCCTGAGCTGGGCATCGGTTGGCATGGATCCGGGAAGCGTTGCGCTCATGTTGGGTTACCGCGGAGGAGGACACCTCAGCGGGTAAGGATTCCAGCCGATGTCCAGATCGACTTCAGGCAATAGAACAACGAGATGCACGTCAGCGAGATCATCGCCGTGGTGGAACGTGCCCTGGGCCAGCGGGTACTCGGAACCCAGACCTACGCCGATCACTCGTTCCGACTCGTCTGTCGTGTGGTGACGTCTAAGGGCGGTCGGCCACGCCGGGAGATGCGATGTGCGGGCAGGATTGGCTCAATAGCCGCCCAAAGATCGTCAGATACAGTGGGAACGAGCGTCTGGACAGACTACAGACCGCTCATTATTGTTCGGCGCTCTATTGATTTCGGCGTAGGTTGGCATCCGTAAGCTGCTGAGGGAGCCGGATAGACCGAACCCGTCGCCACGCCTGCACGAGTTGGGCGCGCAGTTCCTTGGCCGTCCGCAAACAGCAATTCCCCAGCACGTTCCGTTTGATGTACGCCCAGACCAATTCAATGGGATTCAGTTCTGGAGCGTAAGGCGGCAGGTAGACCAGGGAGAGACGTTCGTGGAGAGCCACGAACGAACGTCTGGACGGCCTTTGAGCGATGAATGCTGGCGTTGTCCAGGACCACGATCACTGGCCCGGCAAGGTGATCCAGCGAATGTGTCAGAAACTGGATGACCCCTGTGCTACAGATCGCCCCCTGCTGAGTGTTTTGAAAAAAGCGGCCATCCGAGGTGAACGCGCCAATCGTCGACAGCTTGCTGGCAAGCTTACCAGGGGCGTCTCGCCCCTGGGCGCCCAGGTGTGTCGCCGCACACCCTTCAGCGCGAAGCCAACTTCGTCCAGGTAGACAAGTGTTGCGCCCTCAGCCACCTTTTTTTTCCAGCTCCGGTGCGACCTGTTCCCGCCAGGAGGCGATCCGAAGCTCATTGCGCTCTGCGGCACGTCCATTAGGCATCTGTGGGCTGAAGCCAAGCTGGTGGAGCAACTTGCGGACATGGTCACTGTGGTACCAGACCTCGAAGGTCTGGCCGATCAGGTCACGGACACGGCGGGTGGTCCAGGTGTCGTCCTGGTGTCCATGCGCCAGGGGGCCCTCCCGCAGGAGGGTCCGCAGCTGAGCCTGCTGATCGGGGTCAGCCGGGAGGGTGGACCGGGTGCGACGGTCGCCTGAAGCGTCCCGTTGCGCTTCAGGCGGGTCTTCCAACTGTTGACGGTATGGACCGAAACGCCGAAGTGTTCCGCGATCTGCGCATAGGAATGCGTACCCTGCTGAAGCCAGCCGAGGGCCACTAGCCGCCGCTCTTCGAGTTGGGCACGAGTGAGGTGAGCAGGACGCCATCCAGGCATTCACCCATACTATCAGTGCTAAGCCACGCCGAGATCAATAGAACCAAGCCGCCCGGCGACGGTCCAGCTCCCGCGCCCTGGCGTTCCAGAAAGAGGAAGCTCCCGGCCGGCACGGGGACCCGGGCTCCACCGTGGGGCAAGCCGCCGCTTCACCGTCTCGGCGGCAGGACCATCGCGGCACCGTGCTGGCCCGCGCGTGCCCTGGCACTCCGCGCCGCAGGGCTCGGACCGCCGCAGGTCCTGCACGTGCGGCTGCTCAGCCTCCGGCTGCCGCTGTTCTGGAGGGCTGAGGTCTCGCGGCCGTGAACTTCAGCGTCCCGTCATCCATGGGGGCGACCTGGAGGGTGTACTTGTCCAGCAGGTAGTTCTGGTACACCTGCCAGGGCTGCTTCGAGCCCTGCTTCGGCAGGGCGGCCATGCTGCGGGTCACGTACCCGGACGTGAAGTCCAGCAGGGGCCGCTCCTCGACCGAGGGGTCCGCGACCGGCACCACGGCCGTGTACCCGCGCCGGTCCATGTGGTTGAGCAGCCGGCAGACGTAATCCGCCGTGAGCTCGGCCTTGAGGGTCCACGACGAGTTGGTGTACCCGAACGCGTACGCGAAGTTCGGCACGCCGCTGAGCATCATGCCCTTGTACACCATCGTGCGCGGGACCTCCAGCGGCTGACCGTCCACCTGAAAGCGGATGTCGCCCAGCACGTTCAGCTTCAGGCCCGTGGCCGTCACGACGATGTCCGCCGGGAGGTCCTGCCCGCTGGACAGGCGGAGGCCGTGCGGCGTGAACGCCTGGATGGTTTCGGTGACCACCGACGCCCGCCCGTCGCGAATGGCGCGGAACAGGTCACCGTCCGGCACGGCGCACACGCGCTGGTCCCAGGGCTTGTACGTGGGCGAGAAATCCGCGGCGTTGAAGCGGTCCCCCAGGTGCTGCTGGGCGGCCTGGAGCAGGCCCTGCTTGAACAGTTCCGGTCGCCGGCGCGCCACCTGGTAGTAGAAGATGCTGGTCAGGATGTTCTTCCAGCGCGTGACGGTGTGGGCGACCGTGGCCGGCGCCCACGACTGGAGCTTCATGGCCAGGTCGTCCACCAGGGGCCGCACGGCCACGTACGACGGGGAGCGTTGCAGCATGGTGACGTGCGCGGCCTGCTCGGCCAGCGCCGGGACGAGCGTCACGGCCGTGGCGCCGCTGCCGATCACCACCACCCGCTTGCCGGCGTAGTTCAGGTCCTCGGGCCAGCGCTGCGGGTGCACGATCTGCCCCTGGAAGGCCTGCTCATTCGGGAAGTCCGGGCGATACCCCTCCTGGTAGCTGTAGTACCCGCTGCACAGGAACAGGAACTTCGCCTGGCGGGTGACGGTGTGCATCCGGCCTTCAGCGTCCTGGACCTCGCTCGTCACGGTCCACAGGTTCGCGGCGGAGGACCACGAGGCCGTCTTCACCTGATGGCCGAACCGGATGCGCCGGGTGACGCCCGCTTCGTCGGCCGCGTCCTGGATGTACTGGCGGATGTCCGGTCCGTCCGCGATGGCGGTGCGGCCCCGCCACGGCTTGAAGCTGTACCCGAGCGTGTACACGTCCGAGTCCGAACGCACGCCGGGGTAGCGGAACAGGTCCCAGGTGCCGCCGATCGCCTGACGCGCTTCCAGCAGCTCGAACTGTTTGCCGGGCGCCTTGGCGAGCAGGTGCCGCGCCGCGCCGATGCCCGACAGGCCCGCACCGATGATCAGCACATCGAGCGGCTGCGGGTCGTTCGCGTCGGCCAGCGGTCCGGGGGGCGCGGCCGGGCGGGCGCGGCGGGCCTTCACCCACAGGACGCTCAGGGTGGCCACCCCAGCGATCAGCACAACGCTTCGTTTCCTCATGACTTGGTCTCCTCAGCAGGCGTGGGCTTCTGGGTGAGCGGCCGGTGGACGTGCCACCGTGCGGGCAGGGGCGGCATGGCCATCCAGGAAGGACCGCCGCCGGGCGATACGCCGCAGCGCCTGGGTTCCCCATGCTCGCTCCGCCACGACCCGGGTTGGGCGCGGGTCATGTCGCTGCCCCCCGGAGCATCAGGGCGCGCAGCACGGCCCAGTACGTGGCCGGTCGCACCCGGACCAGCAGGTCGATCACCCGGGCGTCGGTCCCGACCAGCACGCGCGGTGAGCGCCGTTCCACGCCGGTCAGGATGATCTGGGCGGCGCGTGCGGGGTCGAGGCGCAGCACGCGGTTCATGGCCTGGCGCTGCGCTTCGGCCTCCTGCGCGCTGGCCCGGACGCCGCTGCCCACGCGGGCGCGGTTGGCGATGTTCGTGCGGACCCCGCCCGGGTGGACGACCGTCACGCCGATGCCGTGCGGCGCGAGTTCGTGCCGCAGCACCTCGCTGAAGCCGCGCACCGCGAACTTGCTGGCGCTGTACGCCGCTTGACCCGCGGGGGCCGCGATGCCGTACACGCTGGAGACGTTCACGATGTGCGGCTGCAGTTCCGCTTTCAGGGCCGGCAGGAAGGCTTTACACAGCGCCACCACGGCGCGGAAGTTGATGCTCTGCACCCAGTCGAATTCCTCGAGGGTCACCTCGTCGAAGGTGCCGCCGAGCGCCACGCCCGCGTTGTTGATGAGCAGCGTCACCCGCCGGTGCCGCTTCAGGACGTCCTCGGCGAGCTGCGGGATGGCCGCGGTCTGAGCGAGGTCAACGTGGTGCGTGGTGACGCGCAGCTGCGGATGCCGGGCGCTCAGCTGGCCAGCGAGCTGATCCAGGCCGTCCGCGTCGCGGTCGATGAGGGCCAGGTGGCTGCCGCGGCGGGCCAGGTCGGTCGCCAGGGCCCGCCCGATGCCGCTGGCGGCGCCGGTCAGCACGGCCACGGCGCCGCTGAAGGGAAAGTCTGTCATGTCGCGTCTCCCAGAAACCTGAGGGTGAGGGCGTTGAAGGCTTCGGCCCGTTCGATCTGCGGCAGGTGCCCGGTCTGCGCGAACAGGTGCGTCTGCGCATGCGGGTAGACGGCGCGGGCGTGCTGCAGGTGCCGGGCGGACAGGATGCGGTCCTGCGCGCCCCAGACGATGAGGGTCGGGAGGCGCTGCCCGGCGAGGGTGCGGGTCAGGGTGTCGCGCCAGGCGGGGTGGACGCCGCGCCAGCCGCCCAGGACGCGGGCCACGCGGAGGAACGAGGTCGCCCGGTTCGGCTGGGTGGCCAGCAGGTGCGCGTGCGCCCGGCGTTCGGGCGTGGCGAACCGCGGGTCGTGGAAGAGGCTCTCGACGGCCCGGGCGCTGGCGCGCGGGCTGGGCGCCATCAGCCGCTCCCCCACGCCGGGCACGGCCAGCAGCCGCAGGGCCAGCGTGACGTCCCGGCCGAAGCCGGCGCTGTTCACCAGCACCAGCCGGCGGCTGTGGTCCGGGTACATCACCGCGAACTGCTGCGCCACGGCGCCGCCCAGGGAATTGCCGATCAGGATGACCGGCCGCGGTTCGCCCACCGCCTGCAGGTAGTGGCGCACGAACCGTGCCAGCCCGGCCAGCGAGTACTCCACGTCGGGCTTGTCGGTCAGACCGAACCCGATCATGTCCAGGGCATGCACCCGGTACCCATTGGACAGCGCGGGGAGGGTGGCCGTCCAGTCGTCCAGGCTCCGCCCGATGCCGTGGAGCAGCACGACGGGCGGTCCCTCGCCCTGAATGATGTGCCGGGTGCGCACGGCGCCGACCTGCAGATACTCCGGTTGCCTCATGCCACCTCCTGCTTCGTTAGGCTGTCAGTATGCGAAGAAAAGCTCAGGTCCTCAACTCGCGTTCCGGAGCATGAACAAAGCCGCGCGGGGGCGGCACACGCACGGGAATCCGGAGGAACAGCTCGCATTTTTGACCCGCAAGCGACCGCAGCAGGCGCGCAGCCGCCGGATGGTCGAGCGCCTGCTCGCGGCCGCCGCTGAGGTCTTTGTGCGGGAGGGCTTCACGGCGGCCACCACCAACCGCATCGCGGAGGCGGCTGGGGTCTCGGTCGGCTCGCTCTACCAGTTCTTTCCGAACAAGCACGCCCTGCTGGCTGAACTGCAGGGCATCTGGACCGCCCGGCTGGGGGCGGAGCTGGACGCCGCGCTGACGTCCCCACACCGGCCCGTGATTGACCTGATCGATGACGTGCTGGGCGTGCACGCCCGCCTCCAGCGTGAGTCGGCAGGGCTGCTGGGCTTCCTGCTCACCACCCGCCTGGAGTCCACGTCGAGGACGGTGCGTCAGGCGATCCTGGAACGGCTGGAGCAGATGGCCACCCTGCGCCGGGCGGACCTGGATGCAGGGCAGGTGCACCTGATGGCCCTGATGACCCTCCACATCGCCGACGCGCTGTACACCGTTCCTCCTGGACAGGCCGGCGATCCCCTGCTGCGTCAGCAGGTGCGTCAAGCGCTGCTCGGCTACCTCACCCTCACGCTGGCCGCGCCGCCGGCAGGGCCATGATCCCGGACCCCGGCGTGTGCACAGGAGCCGCCTCTGAGGGGCTGGACGGCCACCCGGCGGCAAGAGGACGTGGTCCAGCGAGGGGGGCAGACGGCCCCCTCGGGCAGATGGGCAGCGTGAGCCCAGTGCTGCGGGCTCGGGTGGTGCCTGTCCTGCGCGGTGACGCCTGACGCTCAGCGTCTTCTGCCCCTTCGGGGACTGTTTCCTGCCTTGACAGCCCGGCGCCAGAGGCGCATGCTCAGATCATACCGTACGGTTCAGTTTGAGGAGCGTCATGACCACCGAGAGTCCCCGCGCCCGCGCCAAACGCACCCAGATCCTCACGGCGGCCCGCACGCTGTTCCTGCAGCACGGTTACGCCCGCACCAGCACCGACGCCATCACCGAGGCGGCCGGGGTCAGCAAACAGACCCTCTACGCCTACTACCGCGGCAAGGCCCAGCTGCTGTCCGCCACCATCGCCCAGGAACTCGACGGCCTCGACCTCCACGGGCGCTTCCAGCCCACCCCCACCACCCACGACGACCTCCGCGCCCGCCTCCTGGACTTCGCGCACGCCGTCACCGGCCACCTCCTGCAACCGGACGCCCTCGCCCTGCTGCGGCTCCTGCTCGGCGAGGCGATTCACGTGCCGGAGCTCCGCGGCGCCCTCCGCGAGGCGTTCCCGGCCCGCCTGCTCGGCGTCGGCGCTCACCTGCTCCAGGACGCCCACGCCCGCGGCCTGATCCACGCCCCCGACCCGGCCCTCAGCGCCCGCATGTTCGTCGGCCCGGTCATGAGCTACGTCGTCCTCGACGGCCTCTTCAGCCCCACCGCCCCCCACCCTCCCACCGACGCGACCCTCGCGCGGCTCGTGGACCTGTTTCTCCTCACCGTCCACGAAGGAGCGAAGCGATGACCCGCACCACGGACGTCCTGATCTCCGGCGCCGGCCCCACCGGCCTGTTCCTCGCCCTGTGGCTCACCCGGCTCGGCGTGCAGGTCCGCATCGCCGACCCCAAACCCGGCCCCGTCCAGGAGACGCGCGCCATCGCCGTGCAGGCCCGCACGCTGGAGTTCTACGATCAGCTCGGCCTGGGGGACGACGCGATGGCGCGCGGCCGGCACTTCGACCGCCTCAACCTCTTCGTGCGCGGCCAGCTGCGCGGCGCGGTCCGGCTGCACGGCGTCGGCCGCGGCCTGACCCCCCACCCGTACCTCTACATCCTCACGCAGGACCAGAACGAGGCGCTGCTCGCGCAGCACCTGGCCCGGCTGGGCGTCACGGTCGACTGGAACACCGAGGTCACCACCTTCACCCAGGACCGCGGCGGCGTGACCGCCACGCTGGAACACGGCGGCCAGCGTGAGACGGTGCACGCCCGCTACGCCGCCGGGTGCGACGGCGCCCGCAGCGCCGTGCGTCACGCGCTCGGCATCCCGCTCAGCGGCGGCACCTACGCGCAGCGGTTCTACGTCGCGGACCTCACCCTCAGCGGACAGGTTCGCGAGGGCGACGTGAACCTCAGCCTCGACGACGACCACTTCCTCGCCTTCTTCCCGATGCCCGAACCGCACCGGCACCGCGTCGTCGGTCAGCTCAGCCGGGACGCCCCGCAGGACGCCACCTTCGAGGCGGTGCGCGGTGAACTCGAAGCGAACGGCCTCGCCCGGGTGGAACGGCTGCACTGGTTCAGCACGTACCGGGTGCATCACCGCGTCGCGGACCGGTTCCGGGCGGGCCGCGCCTTCCTCCTCGGGGACGCCGCGCACGTGCACACCCCGGTGGGGGGGCAGGGCATGAACACGGGCCTCGGGGACGCCGCCAACCTCGCGTGGAAGCTCGCGCAGGCGATTCACGGCGGCGCCGCGGAGGCGCTGCTCGACACCTACGAGCCGGAACGTCGCCCCTTCGCCGTCTCGCTGGTGAACACCACCGACCGCGTCTTCAGTGGCATCGTCCAGAACGGTCCCGCCGCGCGCTTCGTGCGGCTCACCGTCCTCCCGAGCGTGCTGCCCCTGCTGACGCGCGCCGAGGTCGTGCGGCGCTTGCTGTTCCTCACCGTCTCACAGACGCGGCTGCACTATCCGGCGAGCCCGCTGAGCCAGGGCGCGGTGGGCCGCGTCCGGGGCGGCCAGCGGCTCCCCTGGGTTCCACAGGCCGACGGACGCAGCAACTTCGACCGGCTCCGCTCGCTGTCGTGGCAGGTGCACACCTACGGCCCGCCCGCCCCGGACGTGCTCAGCTGGTGCGCCCAGCAGGCCCTGCCGCTGCACGTGTTCCCCACCACCAGCGCGTCACGCCGCGCTGGCCTGGACCCCCTCGGGATCTACCTCATGCGGCCCGACGGGTACGTCGGCCTGGCCCTCCCCACCTTCGACCGCGCCGCGCTCGACCGGTACGTCGCCCGCTGGGTCCACGTCCCACCCCCTGCCCCTGCCGCGCGCCACGCCCGTCCCAGCTGACCCGGAGATCGGCGAACGCCCCACCTCAGCGTCGAGATCAGGGGACGGAGCTGCAGCGGCACCAGGCGGAGTACCCGTCTCCACAGGCGAACCGTGGGATGCAGGGAACGCCAGTGTGATGCACGGTGGCGTGGCGTTGAAGGTGCAGCTGCCGGGGCGTCCTGGGGCTCGCCCGGAAGCCCTGCGGGTCCGTCGGCTGCCCAGGACCCGGCGAGGCGGCCAGCGGACCACGCCGGCCTCCCCTGCGGCCGCTTTCCACAGAGCGGGACGACCGAGGAGAGGCTGGATCGATCCGGCCCTGGCCCGTTGTGCCTCCGGGGCGCGCAGGTGATCGTCACATCTCCAGGCGGCGAAGGGCTGGCGTGTCAATGCCGGGGTGATCCACTGAGCGGTTTGCTGTGGACGCACCGCCGCAGGACCGGTCCAGCGCGGCCCTCCAGCAACGCGTCTTGCGCGCGCCTGGCCGCGTCACTTGCGGGTGTAGGTGCGGCCGCCGATCATCAGCGCGTCGTGCTTCGCGTCCCAGAAGAACGCGTAGGTGCGGCTTGTCTGCCCGTCCGGTCCCCGGAACTCCAGGGTGTACCCGTCGAACACGTACGTGCCGGTGTCCCCGCTGGACGGGCCGCTCCCGGCCGCGGTCGTCATGGTGATCCCGTTGTTCAGGGTGCCGGCCACGCCGCTGCTGCCGCTGCGGGTGAACTGCCCACCGGGCGTGAAGGTGTACACGTCGCGGGTGGTGGCGGTGGCCCCGTTCATCAGCGTGCCGGAGGTGTACGCCGAGAAGAACTCGTACCGGCCGCTCAGGCCCTCCCGCCGGTTCCCGGGGACGCCGAGCGTCCCGTTCATGGGGGTCCAGTGGCCGCCCTGCAGCAGCTCGTACCGCTCGCCCTGCCGGCGCCAGGTTGTCCACGCCTGCGGTTCCCCCTTCCGGGAGGCGGCCACATCCAGGTCGTGCGGACTCCAGCGCAGGTTCAGGTACGCCGTGCCGTCCTTCAGCAGCAGCGTGGTGGTCTCGCGGCCGGTGACGTTGATGCCCTCGTAGGTGTTTTCGTACGTGTGCAGCAGGCCCTGGATCTGGGCGAGACTCGGGCCGGCGTTGGGCTTCAGGCGGTAGCGGTTGAACCGTTCGAGTTCCGCCTGCGCCGCCCGCTTCGCCTCGGCGACCGGCGAGGACCCCTGCACCGGCCCTTCCAGGCGGCACACGGTGAGGCTCCCGTCGCGGTCGCCGAAGGCCTTCTGCCCGTAGATGAGGCTCCGGCCCTGGCCGTCCGTCAGCACCCGGAAGACATTGAACAGCGGCGCGTCCCCGTCCACGCCGTCATACCGGTCGTTGCCGTACAGGTAGCTTTCCAGGTCGCGGTTGGCGAAGTCGGCGTCAACCTCAAGCTGTCCCGTCGCGGCGTCGTAGCGGGAGGTGGCCTGGAGGTTCTCCAGCGGACTGGGGGTCCTGGTGGCCTCGCCCGTGAAGCTCCCGTCCGTGAAGCGCAGGCCGTGGTCGCCGTACAGGGTCAGGGTGTAGCTGACCACACTCAGCAACGTGTCGAAGTCATTGGTGTTCTGCTGCACGCACCGGTACGTCCCAGGGTGCAGTGGGCCGCCGCCCTGATACGGCGGCTGACCGCCCGCCTTGCCGAGCAGCGTCTCGACGAACGTCCGGCTGATCGGGTCGAAACGGGTGGTGGACAGGAACGCCCCGCCGTTCGCGGCGCTGGACGCCGGCGCGGGTGCAGCCGTCCGGAGCGGCTGGGTCAGCTGGTACTCCTGGGGATACAGCGCGCTGAGGTTGACCTGAGCGCTGAGGTGCGCGCGGATGTTCCGGCAGTCGGCGGCGGGGTCCTGGCTGGCGCGGCTCAGCTCGGTGTACAGCTGCTCGCGCCGGGCATCGACCGCGGCGCGCAATGCCGGGAGTTGCGCCGCCGCGGTCCGCTGCAGGTACGCCTCGATGCCGGGGAGCCCGGACGCCTCGCGCCACGCGGCGTACTCCCGCTCCATCACGGTCCGCTCGGAGGGCGCCTCTTGCCCGCACCAGTCGTGGGCGATCTCGGCGACCTGCGCGGCGGCGTAGAGCGTGGCCGCCGCCTTCAGCAGCTGAGGGTCGGTGGGGGGGTCCGCGGCGCGGCCGAGCGCGCTGCTGACGCCCAGCAGCGCGCTCAGGAGACCGCGACGAAGGGTGAGGTGTGGCATGCTGCTGTGCATCCTACCCAGTTGAGCACCGCCCAGCAGCGAAAGCCGGTGGGTCACGGATGTCCGTCACCCGTCACCCAGGGGCGCGTCCTCGACCGCCGGCCGACGGTGGCTGCAGGACGCGCGGGTGGGGCGCAGCCGAGGCTGCCCAGGCCGAGCGGCGAACCAACGACCTGCCGCCTGATACCCGGGTGAGGTGCTCCGGCGTGTGCGCGGAACCCCTGCCGGCGTAGGATGCTCAGTCGGACGCCTGCAGCTCCATGGAGGGCAGGTGGTGCGCCGGCGTGTCGACCAGCGCCCCGAAGCGCAGGTGCCGCTGGCAGATGAACCACAGTTCGCCCCGGTCATTCGGGAGGATGAAGAAAGCGTCGCTCGATTCGTTGGCGTTGTAGACGCCCACCACACGGTAGAGACGGTCCAGACTGAAGCCGCTCTGCAGCGGCAGCGGCATCGGAGCGCGTGGACCACCGAGCTCCTCGATTCGCACGAACAGGTGAGGGTGAAATGCGATCATGCGGTCATTTCACCGGCCCGGGCCGACATGGACCGCGTGAACCGGCACACTGAGAGAGGCGCATAAAGGGCTGCCCAAGGGGCGTGCCGTCCCTTGAACGGCAGGCGACGCACGACCCATCACCCCACGGAACGGTGTCCCTTGCCGCCACGCCTTCAACGAGCCGTCCGACGCCCTGGACGCGTTCGTCCCCTGAGCGGCACGGGTCGGTTCCGCCTCCACCACGTGGCTTCGCGGGTGCAGGCCGGCCAGACGCGCCTGTGCTATTCCGGCAGCTGGGGCAGCAGGAGACGGGGGTGGTCCTGCCGGAAGTCGAGCCACCCGACGTGCTGGTGCCGCGCACTGATCATGCGGGCGAAAGTGCCGGGTGTGAGGCCGCCCAGGGCGCGGAATTCGTGGGTCAGGTGCGCCTGGTCGGAAAACCCCAGGTCGTGGGCGAGGGCGGCCAGCGGCGTCTGCGGGTCGCTGGCTAGGGCGTTGTGCGCCGTCTCGAAGCGGATGAGGCGCGCCAGCGTCTTGGCGCTCACGCCGACGTCCTGCAGAAACTGGCGCTCCAGCGTCCGGACGCTCACGTCCAGTTCGGCCGCCAGCTCGGCCAGCCGTGGGCGGCCCCCGCGGTGGTAGAGCTCGACGGCCGCCCGGACCCCCGCGCCCGCCGTCCACCCGCGGCCCGCCGCGCCCGCCTGCTGCTGGCCGCTGGCGAGCCCGAGCAGCCAGCCGTTGAGCAGGCCCAGCGCGGTCTCGTCATCGCCGGCGGCCAGCGCCGCGGCGATGCGGCGGGCGGTGCGGGCGGCGCCGGAGCCGGCCGCGCCGGCCCCCAGGTCCAGCACGGGCGCCGGGTACTGCCAGCCGAAGAGCTGCCGCGCGGCCCAGGGGTACAGCTCGGCCCGCAGCGCCCGCGTCACCCCGTCCGAAATCAGGTGCGTGCCCCGGGTGACCAGGCCTTCAAGCGTGGCCTCGGGCACGGGGAGCAGCTGGCCGCCCTCGCCCAGGGTCCACCTCCGACCCGAGGAGAAGGTCAGGTGGGCCAGTTGTTCCGGCAGGAAGACGTGTGCCTCGACGGCCGGAAGGTCCTCGTCCAGCAGCATGTACGCCTGCACCAGGGGCCTCAGGGCGGGTGGAGGCGGGATCAGGCGGCGCGGCACACTCCACTCTGCCAGATGGGGCGGCCCACGCGGTGCGGTGGCCGGACCGGGCCAGGTCGCTACCCTGGACACCGCCCCTGGGGAGGCGCGGCGTGCGGCCGGTGGTGGGCGGGGCCACTCATCCTGCGCCTGGCGGGCCGCTGCGGCCCTCGGTTCACTGTTCGCCCGTCAGCTGGCCTCGAACAGCTCGAAGAACTTCAGCAGCGGGTACTCGCCCAGGCCCTCGACGATCACGCCGGTGCTGTGCACCTCCGCCACGCGGTAGGGCGTGCCGGTCTTCCGGCCCCGCCAGGTGGAGCCGATCTCCACGGGCGGCAACTGGTCCAGGGCGGTGGCCCGCGCCTCGGGGGTGACGGAGGCCGCCGGCCGCGGCGCGTCCGGGCCCTGGCCCGTCTCGTTCCTGCGTTTCGGGGCGCCGATCAGCCGGTCCAGGCCCAGGATGGCGTACGTGAACATCGACGTGCCGGGGTTCGCCTTCGCTTGGCCCTGCGCCAGCTTCCGGACCCGCTGCAGTTCCTCGATCGTCAGGCGCAGCCACAACGTACGCTCGAGCCGCCCCGCTGGAGTGGTCTCCTGGAGGCGCTCTGCAACGGCTTTTTTCCCGCCGGCCAGCGCGGTGAGCATCCGGTACGCCGCATCTGCCGGCGTGGCCGCTGGCCGGGCCAGCAACGCCTGTCGGGGGATTGGTGGCAGGTCATCGGTCCGCGGCACCACCAGCCCCCCCGGACGCTCCTCCGGGCGGGTGGGCTGGACGGTCGCCTGCCGCCCCGCGGCGGAGTGAGCAGGGGAGAGGGTGGGCAGCCCAGGTGCGGCTGGGCGCCGGACCGGTGGACGGTCTGGGTCCAGCGCCGCCGTCCTGGAGATGGACGCCGCTGGAGGGTCCTCGCGCTCAGCGGCATCCTCCACGGTCTGGAGGTCGGTCCGAGAGGACGGTGCACGGCGCCCTGCGGGCAAGGTGGTCAGATGGGCGGCGGCAGATTCATCCAGCGTCGCTCGGGCGCTCGGGCGCTCGTCCGTGGGGGAAGGGTCCAGCTGCGCGTGGACGCCGGCCCGTTCGGTCTCCCAGCGGTCCACGGCGGCCTGCACGGCGGCCCGCTGGAACAGCCACTGGGGCGTCCGGTCCCCCGGGGTGCTGCGGCTCAGCACGTACCCCAGCTCCTCCAGCCGCTTCAGGGTGCTGCGGACCGTCCGCTCGTTGACGATGTCCAGCAGCTCCCGCTGCCAGTCCCGGGCGTCCAGGCGCACCCACAGGCCCTCGTCGGCGGTGGGGGCAGCGCCGCTCAGCCGGCGGGCGGCGTTCCGGCCCCGGGCCTCGTCGCGTTGCTTGAGTTTCCAGGCGTACCACCGCTCCATGGCGTGCAGGAGCAGCGCGGCCGTGACGTCGTGGCCGCAGACCGCGAGGTCACTCTCGCGCACGGTCAGGGTGCGCTGGCCGGCGGGTTGACGGATGATCGACAGGTCACTCATCTGCGGGCGGTCTCCGTGCGACGCCGGCAGCCGGAGGTCTCGCCGGGCGGTGAAGGTCGGGCGCCCACGGGGGCCGCTGGGCGTGCCGCGCCGGGCCGTGGATCGGCGCGGCACAGGGGAGCACCAGCCGATTCGCCTGCAGGCCCGCCCGCCTGCACCGCCCGATGAGTGGGTGGTCGCGCCTCTGCCGCCCGCCTGGGGGCGCGGCCCTGTTGCGCTCCGGTGCCGGCGTCGTCGGAGCTATGCACCGGACGTATGGGCATGCGGGTGCTGGGCGTCGAAGGCGTGGCGGGACTGTTCGATGTCGTCGCGGTGCGCCTGCGCCCAGCGCACCAGCGCCGCGACCGGGCGGAGCAACGTCTGACCGGAGGCGGTCAGCTCGTACGTCACGCTGGGCGGCTGGGTCGGGTACACGGTGCGGCTCACGAGGCCGTCCCGTTCCAGGCCCCGCAGGGTCAGGGTCAGCATGCGCTGGGAGACGCCGTCAATCCGCCGTTTCAGTTCGTTGAACCGCAGCGGTCCGGCGTGCAGGTTCACCACGACGTACAGGCTCCACTTGTCGCCCACGCGGGCCAGCACGTCCTTGACCTCCACGCAGGGACTGGGCTCCGCGCACGCCTGAAGGCCGAGGGCGGGGAGATCGGGGTGACCTGGTGACATGAATGTGCCTCCTTGCGCGTCGCATGGGCAGTTCCCATACTGCGGTTAGGTACAAAGAGTAACCACACGCAGGGAGGGAATCAAGATGGTGCACGGTCACGTTCAACCCACAGTCGCCCTCATCACGGGCGGCACCTCCGGCATCGGCCGGGCGACCGCCCTCGCCCTGGCGCAGCAGGGCCTGGAGGTGGTCATCACCGGGCGGGACGCCGCGCGGACCGAGGCGGCGGCAGCGGATCTGCAGCGCCGCAGCGGGAACCCCCGGGTGTCGTTTCTGCTGGCCGACCTGTTCCGGCCCGCCCAGGTGCGCGCGCTGGCCGGAGCGTTCCAGGCCCAGCATGCGCGCCTGGACGTGCTCGTCAACAATGCGGGCGGCACCTTCACCCACCGCCAGCTCACCCCCGACGGATTCGAACGCACCTGGGCGCTGAACCACCTGGCGCCCATGGAACTGACCCTGGCCCTGCTGCCGCTGCTGACCGCCAGCGTTCCGGCCCGCATCGTGAACGTGGCGTCGGGCCTGTACGCGGAGGCGATCCGCTTCGACGATCTTCAGGCGGAGCGAAGGTACAGCACCTTTGGGGCCTACACCCACGCGAAGCTGGCGAACCTGCTGTTCACCCGCGCCCTGGCCCGCCGGCTGGCGGGCACGGGCGTCACGGTCAACGCCGTCAACCCGGGCATCGTGGCCACCGACATCGCCCGGGACGCGCGCGGCGTGTCGCAGCTGATCAACCGGCTGCTCACCCCGCTGAAGAAGACCCCGGAACAGGGCGCGTTCCCGTCGGTGTACCTCGCCACGGCGCCGGAGGTGGAGGGGATGACCGGCCGGTTCTTCAACAAAACCCGGTTCGTGGACCCCCGGCCAGTCACCTTCGACGAGGCCCTGCAGGAGCGGCTCTGGCAGGTCAGCCTGCAGCAGCTCGGCCGGACGTCCATGGGTGATGCCGTGCCCGCGGTGGAGACGGAACGCCGTTCCGCCGCTCAGGAGTCCGACCTGGCCGCGGCCACCCCACCGCTGAGCTGACGGAACGACCGTCACCCTCCGCCCACGGTACCCCGTCTCGATGGGTGGGCGCGGGTCGAGCAGGTCGTTGCCTCAACGGTGGGGCGTGCCCAGGTCCTCACCCGGTGGTGGATCACCGGTGGGTAAGGCCTGGGCACGCCCCTGAGCGCTTCAGCTCGTGTTCGGTTCAATCCTCGTCGTGCACCCGGAGGTCGGTCGCATGCACCAGGTGCAGGTCGCTGGCGTCCACCTGCCCCCTGACCCGCACCTCGCTGCGGATCGCGGGCGTGCCGCTCACCGCGGCACGGGCAAAGTCCACCGTGTACGGCCCGGCCACCAGCGTCCGGGCGGCGAGGTCCAGCGACGTCACCCGCGCTTCAAGCTGGATGGCCGCCCCGGCCACGGGGGCCGGACCCGCGTCGTCATGTCCGCCGGCGTCCTCGACCCGGAGGCGGCTGGCCAGCAGCACCCCGGTGGAGGCGTCATAGGTGCCCTTCACCTCGGCCCGCAGGCCATTGACAGGAGCCCCCCGGACAGTGGCCAGATGGTAGTCCACGGTGGCGCCCGCCGTGGAGAAGGTCCGGGCCGTGGCGTCCAGCGCGCGGATGGCGCCGTGCAGTTCCGCCTGATCGTCCTGGCCCTGCTCATGGCGCTCGGACGCGCCGCGGACTTCAATGCTGCTCGCGAGCACCGCGCCGGACGCGTCCTGCTCGCCGGTCACTTCGATGAACGCCCCGACCTGAAGGTCGGCCAGGGTGTGGGTCAGGTGCGGGACGCTGGATTCCTTGCGGGACAGTTCAATTCGGGTCGTGGGCGTCACCGTCACGGTCTGCCCGTTGACCACCAGGTTGCCGGCCTTCAGGTCCAGGCTGCTGACCGTGCCGCGCAGCTGCTTCTCGATTTCAATTTCACGTGCCGTGTCGTCCCTGGCGCGCACAGTGACGTGCTGGCCGATGCTCAGCGCGAGCGCGTTGGCGTCATCGCCGTTGACCCGGACGGTCGCCCCGTTCGGCGACGCGGTGAGGCTCTGGGGGGCCAGGCCGAGGTGCAGCGGTTGTCCGGCCACCGTCAACGCCTGGTGGTCGGCACTCAGCGCGGTCACGGTGCCGGCGATGACCTGAGCATTCGATGATCCGGGTGCGGTGGTCGGCGCGGTGGTCTGGCTGGCGCCGCAGGCGGCAAGAATCAGGGTCAGGGCGATCAGGGCAGGGGGTTTGATCATGGACAACCTCAGGAGGACGCAGGCGTGACGAAGGAAGCGGGAACGCGGCGGGTGAAGCAGGAACCCTGCCCGGTGATGCCCCCGGGCTTGTTGACCCGTCCCGAGCGTACCTGGGCGCCCAGGCGGGCAACAGGCGCAGAAGTCGGGTGGGTGGCCCGACCTTGGTCGGCGTCTCCGCTGCACGGTCCCTCGGGTGTCTCGGCTCAGCCCGGGTTGGTTCTGCGCGGATGTTCACGCGGCGCCAGCAGGGCGCCTCAACCCGGTTCTGGAGGATGGTGGGCGGGCCCAGCGCACGTCGCCGCGTGTTTCCCTGCGGCTTGTGGCGCTCACCGGCTTCGCAGGTGTTGGTGTGCCTGGCCGGGGTGCGGCCGTACCCTGGGAGGTGACCATGCCACGAAACGTGATCCTGATTCAGATCGACTCGCTCAACAGGCATTACCTGCCCGCGTACGGCAACCGCTGGGTGCGCACCCCGAACCTGGACGCCTTCGCGGAACGTGCCGTCACCTTTGACCGGCATTTCACCGGTTCACTGCCGTGCATGCCCGCCCGCCGGGAACTCTGGGCGGGCGTCGAGGAATTCTGGTGGCGCGGGTGGGGACCGCTGGAGCCGTGGGACGAGCCGGTGGCCTACCATGCCAACCGTGCGGGCATCACCACCCAGCTGATCACCGACCACTACCACTTTTTCGAGTGGGGCGCGCACAGTTACCACCACGATTTCAGCGGGTATGAGTTCATCCGCGGGCACGAGCACGACAACCACATCACGGCGCCGCTCCAGCAGACTCCCGCCTGGGCCCGGCGCATGGTGGTGGAGCACGGGGAGGGCGCCCGCATTTATCTGCGCAACGTGGCCGACTTCGTGCGTGAGGCCGATTTCTTCGCCCCAAAGGTCATGGCGGCCGCCGCCCGCTGGATTGACCAGAATCATACCCAGGAGCGCTTTTTTCTGCACATCGACAGCTTCGACGTGCACGAGCCGTTTCACATCCCCGAACCGTACCGCAGCCTCTACACGGATGAAGCGCCGGAAGACTTCAATCCCTGGCCCCGGTACGGCCGCAGTGACGAAGGGGAGCTTGCGCTCACGGAGCGCGAACTCAACTGGGTTCGCGCTCAATTCGCGGGGAAGCTGACCATGGTCGACGCCTGGCTGGGTCAGGTGTTCGATGCGCTCACCCGGCATGACCTGTGGCAGGACACGGCCGTGATCATCACCACCGATCACGGGCATTACCTGGGAGAACACGGACGCATCGGCAAACCGGCGAGTCCGTTGTGGAACACCCTCACGCACGTGCCGCTGCAGGTGTGGTGTCCCGGGCAGCCGGCGCGGCGCGAGCAGGCGATCACGCAGACCGTGGACCTGCATGCCACCGTCCTCGACCTGCTCGGCCTGCCCAGCACCGCGCCGCATTCCCGCAGTGTGCTGCCGGTCCTGCTCGGGCAGCGGTCCCATCACCGGGACCTCGCCGTGTACGGGTACGCCAATGCCCGGGTGGGCGTCACCAACGGCGAGTGGACGCTGTTGCGGGACCACGACCCGCGTCTCGGCCCGGCCCACTGGTACTCGCTGCAGGTCGGTCACCTGGATGCCCGGAGTCACGCGGCCCGCTTCGAGCGGCCCACGGCGTTCCCGGAGCTGGTGGCCGGAATGTTCATTCCTGGCGTGAAGACGCCGCATTGGCGGATGCCGGCGATGTCCAGCGACATCCGGCATCTCCCCCCGCTCCGCGAGGACCTGCTCTACCACGCCAGTGACGTGGAGCAGCAGCAGAACCTGCACGCGGGTCATCCGGAGGCCGTCCGGCAGCTGGAGGATCAACTGCGCGCCCACATGACTCGGCTCGGTGTGCCCCAGGAGCAGTTTGCACGGTTGAGGCTCTGACGCGCCCGGGCACCTCAATTTCAGCGGGGCCCGAGCCGCACGTCACCGCGGTCCGAGGAGCCCCGGCGGCTCGCCCATCGCTTCAACGAGCTACGATCAATGTCCTGCACGCCACACCCCTGACCGACCACGGATGGAGGACCTGAGGATGGCCACACTGGTGATGTCCGAGTTTCTGTCGCTGGACGGCGTGATGGAAGAACCGTCCTGGAGTGCCCCGTACTGGAACGATGAGATCGCGGCGTTCAAGGCGGCCGAGATGGCCGGCGCCGACGCGTTGCTGCTGGGCCGGGTGACCTACGAGGGCTTCGCCCAGGCCTGGCCCTCGCGCACCGACGAGGCGAGCGGCGGCGCCCGCATGAACGCGCTGCCCAAATACGTCGCCTCGACCACCCTGGACCGCGCCGAGTGGTAGAACACCACGCTGCTGGGTTCCGACGTCGCCGCCGAAGTCGCCGCCCTCAAATCTCAGCCAGGTGGCGACCTGCTGATGTACGGCAGCGGGGTGCTGGGACGCTTCCTGTTGGAGCGCGGGCTGGTCGATCAGCTGAACCTGCTGGTGTACCCAGTGGTGGTGGGCCGGGGCCGGCGGCTGTTCGGGGAGGCAGCCCTCACCCTGCGGCTGGCCGAGGCTCGGCCCATCGGCGCTGGGGTGATCCTGATGCAGTACCAGCCCGCCTGAGGTCGCCCTCCGCGGACCGGGCGAACCGGCAGGACGCCGGATCCAGGTCCTGGCGGTCGTCCCGGGAACCGCTTGCCAACCGGAAGGGGTGGCGCAACGAACCCAGGGCCGGGTCCGGTGACCGGGAGGACGGAACGCATCGTCCTGCATGACCCGCGCTCGAGTTCCCGTCCGCACCACGAGCGGACGGTGGGCAGGGGGTGCGGCTGATGCCGCTGGGGGCAGAAGGAGAGGAACCCCAGGTCAGTGGACTCAACGACCCCCACCGCCGCGCGTCCACACGTCACGCGTGGTGCGCTCCCCGCTCCACCCGCTGCAGGAACTCCAGCACCGCCTGGTGATGCGCCTGCGGCTCCTCCACGAACGGCACGTGCGAGCTGTGCTCGAAGATGCGCAGCTCCGCGCCGGGGATGCCGGCGGCGATCTGCTCGGACAGCGCCGGCACACACTGGTCGTAGCGTCCCGCCAGCACCAGGGTCGGCACCTGCAGTTCCGGCAGCCGGTCCACCACAGTCCACCCGGTGTATTGGCCGGTCATCCGGAACCACTGCGGGCCATACATCGCCCGGTACACCTCCGCCCCCGACCCGGCGAAGGCCCGCTGCAGGTGCCCCGGCAGCGGGACCCGGCAGCAATGCACCCCCAGGTAGTGCTGCGCGAAGGCCGCCTGATACGCCGGATCGCCGGTCGTGCCGGCCGCCTCGTGCTGGTCCAGCAGCGCCTGAACGTCGGCGGGCAGCTGTCGCCGCAGCTGCCGGGCCCCGTCCAGCCAGCCGTCGGCCGTGGCGAACGAATCCGCGATGATCAGGCTCTCCAGCCCCTCCGGGTGCGTCAGCGCGTACTGCAGGGCGAGGGCGCCGCCGAACGAGTGGCCGTAGACGTGCACCCGGGTGAGGCCCAGGGCGTCGCGCACCGCCTGCAGCTCCCGCACGAACAGCGCGATGGTGTAGATCGACGGGTCCGCCGGCCGGTCGGAGCGCCCACAGCCGAGCTGGTCGTAAAAGACCACCCGCCGCACGCTGCCGCTCAGCGCCGCGAGCGGTTCCAGCGCGTCGTGCGGCATGCCGGGACCGCCGTGCACCACCAGCACCGGGAAGGTGCCCGGGGCGTCCTCGGTGCGGGTCATGCCGTACCAGGTGTGGAAACCGGAAAAGTCAATCGTCCCTTCACGATCAGCCTGCCAGTCCTGCATGGTGCCTCCTGAATGAACGGGGGGCTCTCAGCATACGGCCCCGGCGGCGGGGACGGCAACGCGGCGCCGGGACCCGTTGACGTGGGGCTCTCGTGGGCCCTGAGCCCGGGGCATCCTGAAGCGCACCTGCCGGTGAGGCGCTCTGCATCACCCCTGCCGGACCGCGGCGCGACCGTCCTGCCGTCCTCGAACCGCCTGAGGGGCGGCATGAACCACACACGACACCGCCACTCCAGCACGGTTCCCGAGACATCCTGTTATGTGGCGGTCGTTACGGCATCGGTGCAGTGTCGTCCCCGGTGGTGTCGTCCATGCCTTGACCTCTGAATTCAGCTGGACCGAGTATGTCACCCCAGGTGTTTCTCGTGCCCAGCATCAACAGCACCAGCAACGTCAGGCCGTAGCCCGTGAATCCCAGAGAGGCCTGCTGCGCCAGGGTCAGGGCGCCCGCGGCCAGCAGGACCGCACCCACCGGCACGACCGCGGACCACACCCGGTCCCACTGCAGCACGACTGCCTGGGTGGTGAGCAGGGAGCGCAGCACCACCATGATGGACCGCAGGTCCGCGGCGCCGGTCAGGGTCAGCAGTCGGCCCCACCAGACGCGCTCCAGGTTCGGCATCATCACCCCCACGCGGCGCACGAGGGTCATCAGCAGCGCCGGGAGGGCCAGGTTCAGGTGGGCGCAGGGCCGACAGGCGCTGCAGGTGCACGATCACCCTCCCGACCCTCACGGCCACGAACGCCAGGCCGGCCAGGGTGGCGCCAGCTGTTCCGGTCAGAAGGGCGAAGGCTTCCCACTCCTGCGCGACTTCGTGAAACGAAGCCATGGGCCGCTCCAGCAGTGACACCACTTGAGTTCGCCGGTGGGGCCCTGCCTTCGCCCTGCCCGTCCACGGGCGGTATGCAGCGGGGCACTGGCTTCCGCAGGTGACGGCCAGGAGCAACAGCGGACCACCTCGGCCGCGAGCACCTTGTGCACGGTAACACTGGTTGGATGGCATTACCGGCAGGGTGGCCCGGTCCGACCAGGCGGTGGCGACGCTCGCCTGGCCCGGCCCATGCGGAGCGGCTGCCCGGGTCCGTGGCACCTGCGCGTGCCGACCAGGGTGCACGGCGGACGCCACCAATCCCGGCTGGCAGCAGGACGCGCGGATGGTCCGCGCGCTGTGCGCGGTGCAGATGCTGATGGGGTGGCCTCAGCACGTCTGGGATGTGCTCGGTGGCGCGTCCGGGTCTCGGGTGACGTTGCCGAAGCATCCGCGCACGGCTCATTGTGTATTGACTAGGCGTTACACTCAGCGCATGCTGTTCCTGTTTCAAAAGACCAGGGTGAAGGACGCTGTGGAGTAAGAGGAACCCCCGCCCAACCACCCTGCCCGGAGACAGTCACAGGCAGGGTGGTTGGGCGGGACGCAGGGGGAGGCCTGCACCTCCGCACCCTGCGTCCAAGGGTTCCAGAGGCAGACACCGACGGATACACTGCTGGCCGGCTGTGCAGCGGCTTGAATGGCGATCGCACAGGGCCTGACCGCCCAGTCCCCGATCCTGGCGCCCAGCAGTTCACCACACCTTGGACCACACGGCACCTGGAGGCACCATGAGCGCACGTCCGCAGAACAAGCACCTGAATCCCAAACTCGGCCAGCAGGCGCTCGGCATCGTGCCGCTCGGCCAGGACGAGGTCACGCAGATCGTCCGCATCCGCACCGACAGGGACGCGATGGCGTGGTTCAGCGGCCTGACGGCGGCGGCGCGCGGTGAGCTGATCGCCCAGCTGCACCGGCGCGCCACCGAGGAGGGCTGAGCGTGCAGGGCCTGGGCGACCCGCTGTGGAGTGCGGAAGTGTACAGCCCGGACAGCCAGGACCTGCTGCACGATCTGGGCCGCTGGGAGAGCGCCGCCGCGGCGCGTGCCGCCTGCTTCCAGTACGCGGGCGAGGCGCTGCAGTGGACGCAGATGGAGGACGGCGAGTTGTGGGCCAGAGGGCCGCAGTGGTGGTTTCGGGTGTTTCAGGCGCGGGCACTGAACTGATGCTCGCCGCGCGACAGCTGCAGCTTTCCTTCCGTCCCCTGGGAACGGGGTACAGACAAGGTGGCTCAGGCCAGTAGCCGGGCCGGTGGGCCACGGTCAGCTGGCGCGGCGTCAAGTTCGGCGCTGTGCGCCGCCCGAACCGGTGACTGGGCTTGGGGCGTGGCGGGCCAGCTCCGGCGGCCGTTTGGACCGGCCCGTGCAGGGCCAGGCGGGGGGCACCGGACCCGGACCCCCAACACCCTGCCTTGCCACCGGGGACGGCGGGCATGCACTGGGCAGGCAAGCCCAACGAACAGCGCCCCACCCTGGCCAGACGGCTGGGGCTGGGGCGCTTGTCGGGCGAACTCAGCGGTGCTGCGGCCAGCCGAGCAGGTCGCCGATGTGCTCGAGCACCTGCTGCGCGTGGGTGTTGGGGTCCACGTCCTTCCAGTGGTGCGCGACGCGCCCGGCCGGGTCGATCAGCACCGTCTCCCGCCGGGCATACGTGACCGTTTCGCCCTCCACCTCTGCCGATGCCAGCACGCCATACTGCCGGCTGATCTCGTGCCCGGCATCCGAGACCAGCGGGAACGCGAGGGTGCAGAAGCTGCTCAGGTTCTTCTGCTGTTCGGCGGTGTCCACGCTCACCCCGATGAGCGACACGCCCATCGCTTCGAAATCCTCGTGAATCGTCTGGAAGCGGCGGGACTGCATGACACAATGCGGGTGGTTGGCGCGGGGGAAGAAGTACAGCACCGTCCAGCGTCCCTGGGTGTCGGACAGGCGCTGGCGTTGATGTTTGCGGCTGGACATCTGGAAGTCGGGGGCCAGGTCGCCCACGGTGAAGGAGCTGGACATACCTGGAGTGTACGCACAGCGCTCTTGCGGCACTCTGACGGTCCGGCGGGCACCCCGGTGCAGGGCGCAGGAACGCCGTTGACCCGTGCACCATGCGGAATGCCCCGTCCATCCAGCGCCTTCAGCAGGCGCTGGGCGTGGCCGCCGCTCCGGACACGGTGCGGGGCCCGCATCCTGCGCAGGTCAGCCGCTGGAGGCCATCGCCCGCCGCCTGGAGACCGACCCGACCGGGAAGGCGTGGGTGCGGGCGCCCTGACGGAGGCGCTTGCCTCAGCTCGCCCCAGCCGTTCGTGAGGTCTTCGGTAGAGGGGTTGCCGCGGCCTGACCGTGGTTACACGGCCCGGCCGCTGATGAAGTCCCGCAGGACAAGCACGCGCGCCAGGGCATGCGGTGGCTGCAGTCCCTGCAGCTCGACTTCCCAGTACGCTGGGTGTTCCTCAATGATGCGCCGCACCGCGTAGCGCGGCTCTGCATCCCGCCCGATCCGGTAGATGGTTCCGGGTTTCGGGGGTTCGCTCATGGCAGAATTGTAGGCGCCGGGTATGACAAAGATCTGAATGCTGCGGCACGATGCGTCACGGGACAGCCCCCCAGGCACGAAGAGGTCCGCACGGTGGACGAGCAGCGCCACCGTCACCTGCGATGGGTTGATCCGACCGGGACGACGGCGCCCGGCCCGCTGGTGCGGTCCTTCGGATGCGGCAGGCCCGGACCCGATCCGGGCGGGCAGCTCGTGAGCGCCACAAGGCGGGGGCCACCCGGCCTGCGCTGCCCGCGTCGGACCCGCATGCACCCCGCACCCTGGAGCCGGTCGCATGGCTGGTCGACGACGCCTCAATGCCCGCTGGCCGCGCGTGGTGCTGCCTGCGTCCTCGGGGTCCAGCAGGCCGTGTCCAGGACGGCTTGAGCGCTTCCCGCCAGCATCATGCATCCCTCGTCCCTTGCGGGGACAGGGTTCGCCACGGCGGCCCCTGAACCACCGTCCCTGAACGGCGGTCAGGGAACGGTCAGCGCGGCGTGCCTATGCTGAGGGGTGTACCGTGCCGAACTCGTCGTGAACAACGTCCATTACACCCTCGGCATCTTCGTGTCGGCCCCGCAGGCTCAACTGCACTGCTTCAGGCATATGCAGGGCGCCGTGACGCTGGAGTGGTCTGAGGTTGCCGCTGAGGTCTGGATGGCGACGCTGACGAAGGACCGTCAGCTGCTCGTCCGTCATGTCGCGGCGTGGGCCTTCACGACCCACCGGCCTGGGGCTGCACCGCAGGAGGGCTCCCGGCCACTGCCCTGAGGTGGCCGTGTCACAGGTGACGCTTCCGGGATGAACCGGCGTGGTTACGGGGAGCGTCCGCCGCCGGTGACCTGCGCTTGTCGGGTTGACGGTGCCGCGCGCTTGCACACCCGGAGTGACGCGCCAGCATCTGGAATTGCACCACGTGGCCGCGAAGGATCCTGGGCTGCCGTTCTCTCTCCTGGGCGAGGACCTGCAGACCAGAGCAGGCGCCGGGCTGGCGAATGTCCGCCGCGCGATTCAGCGTCATGGGGAGCGGTGTTCGCCACCCACAGGGAGGGCCGGACCACGTTCGCGTTCACCCTGCCGCTGTGGCGGGCGTGAGGACGTCCTGCAGCCGTGCTGGCCAGGTCAGCGCCGCGACGGCCCAACAGCAGCGGCGCCGGCCGTGGCGCTAGGACTTGGCGTGCACCCGGGCCACGGCGGCGGGTGGCTGGCGCCGGCGATGGACCGTCAGGCCATCAGCCGAGCCCCGGGTGCGCGAGCTTCTTGACCGGCGGGCATTCCGCAGGACGCCTGTCATGGAACCGTCAAGGACCGGAGCCTACCGTGGGTGGGTGAGACCCGGCGAGCCTCGAGTCCAACGACGGCACCTGCACGCTGAGCAGACGCGCCGCTGGCTGTACCTCGTGACCGCCAGCGGGGCTACCGTCCTGCTTGGCGGCGTGGCCATGTACGGTCAAGGGCACCGCGGTTCGGCGCCGCTGGACGGCTGGGCCGGGTACGGCGCGGCGGTGTGCCTGGTCCTGGCCGTGTTGCTGGCCATCCGGCGCGTGACGACCCGCACCGTGGACCAGGGGGCGCTGGGGCTTGCCAGTGCCCTGGTGCTGGCCCAGCTGGGCGCGGCCTTCACCCGCCACCAGCTGCCCACACCGCACCTGTACTTCTCGTGCGTGTTCGTGGGCATGGCCGCGTACGCGGTGCTGCCGGTGCGGCTGGCGCTGCTGTATGGCGCGGGGCTCCTGGCGCTGCTGCTGGGCCTGCAGGTCCAGGCGGGCGGCGGCAACCTGACCCTGCTGGTGGACACGGCCATCACCCTGGTGTTGATCGGGCACATCTCGGTGTTCGGGCAGCACATCACCGCCGAGCGCACCGAGAGTGGCGTGCACGAGACGCTGGCCCTGTCGGACCCGTTGACCGGCGCGGCGAACCGGCGGGCCGTCTACCCGCTGCTGGAACAGCGTCACACGCCGCCCGACACGCGGGGGCGTTCGGCGGTGATCCTGCTGGACATCGACCACTTCAAGCGGGTCAATGATGAGTTCGGGCACCTGGTCGGGGACGAGATCCTGCAGCAGCTCACCCGGACCCTCCAGCAGACGTTCGGTGGCCACGGCACCGTGGCGCGCTGGGGGGGCGAGGAGTTTCTGGTGGTGCTGCAGGGCGTCCCCCGTGACCAGCTCGCCGACCTCGGCGAACGCTGCTGCGCGGCCGTGCGAAAGGGTCCGCAGCCGCTGCCGTGGCCACTGACCGTCAGCTGCGGCGTGGCCCATGCGGCGGAGGCGGCGTCGGTTCAGGGCTGGGTGGCGCTGGCGGATTGCCGGCTGTACCACGCCAAACAGCAGGGACGCGATCAGGCCGCCACGGAGGACACGGTCACGACCGGGCTCGGCGACCCCCCACGCCCGTAGCGCGGATCCTCGGCACGCGCCGCTTCCAGGACGCCGCCCGCTACTGGGCCGGTCCCGGCCGAAGGGCGCCCGGGGCACCCGCGCCCTGCAGGACCGCCGCCTTGACCGTGCCGGGCAGCTCCGGGGCCCGGCCCCTGGCCGTGGGCGGCCGGGTGAAGCGTTGGCGTAGTCCGGCCGGCCCGTCAGGCGGCGGCGCACCCGAGGTTCTGCCGGTCCGCTTGACGGCCGCAGGGCCCAACGCCCTCAAGCGGGACAGCGTGGAGGACCGCTGGGGCCCACCTGCCGCTCCGGGCGTCAGCGGGGCGGCCTCGTCCCGTGCACGTCAGAGTTCAGCAAGACCCGCCGCGTACGCTGAGGAGACCGCCGTCGCTCGACGCCAGAGCGGCCGGCCGGCCCTGCCCAGCGCCCAGCGAGGACCCATCATGACGCCGTATTCCCCCCCCTTGCCCGAGGCAGACCCACAGCACCAGCTGCCGCTTGACGTGCCCCGGCTGCTGGCGGAAGCGGACCACCTGAAGTACGTGCGGGTGGACGACGCCCAGCGCCTGGCGGAGCAGGCCCGCAGGTCCGCCGAAGCGCTGAACGATGAGCGCTCGCAGGCGCTCGCGCTCACCATCCTGGGGGGGTGCGCCTTTTACCGCTCCGAGTACGACGCGGCGCTCACCCACCACGCCCAGGCCCATCACCTCAGCCGCGGCCGGTACCCGGACATCGAGCTGCGCGTCACGAACGGCCTGAGCGTCCTGCACCACCAGCGGGGCGATTATGCGCAGGCGATGACCTTCGCGCTGGACAGCCTGCAGCTGGTGCAGGCGCTGGGGGACCCGGCCGGTGAAGCGCGGGTGCTCAGCAACATGGGCAACATGCACTGGGACATTCAGGAATACGACCGGGCGCTGGACCTCCACCGGGAGGCCCTGGCGCGCCTCCGGCAGCTCCCGCCGGAGCAGTGGACCCCGGGGGTGAGCGCGCAGGTGGTCATCGTCCAGCTGAACACCGCCGTCGCCGCGTACCACCTGGGCCAGTACCCGCAGACGCTGCAGGAGAGTGACGCGGTCCTGGCGCAGTGCCAGGCCCTGCAGCTGCACCAGCCGGAGGCGATCATGCGCACCTACCGCGCCTTCACGCTGCTGGAACTCGGCCAGCTGGAGGCGGCCGAGCAGGAGTGCACGCACGCGCTGTCGCTGCACCGCGCCGGGGGCGACCGGGACCATCAGGCGATGACGCTCATCGCCCGCGGCCGCGTGCGCCTCCAGCGCGGCCAGCCGGACGACGCCACCGTGGACCTGCAGGGCGCCCTGCAGCTGGCGCAGGACCTGCAGCTGCGCCAGCGGGAAAGTGAAGCGCACCGCTGGCTCGCGGAGGCGCTGGAACACCAGGGGGCTCATCAGGACGCCCTGCGGCATTTCAAGCGCTTCTACGCCCTGCAGCGCGAGTTGCACGACCTGACCCTGGACCGGAAAACAAAGATCCTGACGGTGCAGGCGCGGGTGCTCTCCCTGCAGCGCGAAGCGGCGCTGGAGCGCGATCGGCGGGCCAGCCTCGAACAGGTCAACGCCGAGCTGCGCCGCGCGGAGGAGCACGTGCGCCACCTCGCGTATCACGACGCGCTGACCGGGCTGCCCAACCGCAAGCTGCTGATGGAGCGCCTGGAGCAGGCCCTGAGCCGCGCGCGGCACGTCCCCGCGCGGCATGGAGTGATGTTCATCGACCTGGACGGCTTCAAGCGGGTGAACGACACGCTGGGCCACGCCTCGGGCGACGTGCTGCTGCAGCAGGTGGCCCTGCGGTTGCAGCGGATGCTGCGCGAGACGGACACCGTCGCCCGGATGGCCGGGGATGAGTTTGTGGTGTTCGCGCAGGACACCAGCGGGGCCGGCGCGCTCCAGCTGGTGGGCGACCGCATCGTCGAGGCGCTGCGGTCGCCGTTCTCCATCGGCGGGACGGACGTTCAGGTGAGCGCGAGCGTGGGGTACGCCTGCTTCCCGGACGATGCCCTCACGGTGGACAGCCTGCTGCACTGCGCGGACACGGCCATGTACCGTGCCAAACGCCACGGCAAGAACCGAGTCTGCCGGCACACGGACGTGGAAGCCGTCGTCCACAGCCCACGGACGCGGCACGGTCCAGTAACGGCCGGCGGAACAGACGAGGCCAAATCGCCGGTCCTCACCCGTCACCGCCCTCGGTCCTCCGGGGCCTCCCCGGCGATACCTGAACAGCCGGAGGCTCGGCCCTGGTGGGTGGTGGGGGACACCGCATCGACGGAGGCTCCGCCCAGGATCGGCGGACCGGGCCCGGTGGGGTCCGCATTCACCCCGGCATCGGTCGCTCGGGTGCCGTCACGCCCCGGTGAAGAAGTCCGTCAGGACGGGGGCCAGTACCGCGGCGTCGACGTCGTGCGTCTGGCCGGGCAGCACCACCGCCGAGGCGTTCGGCATGGCCCGGGCCAGGGCTAGGGCGGTGTCGCGCATGAACCCGAAGCTCGCGCCGCCGGACAGCAGCAGCGTCCGGTGCGCCACGTGGGCCACCCGGGCGACCGGCACCGCCCGTTCCGGGCCCATCAGGAAGGCGTGGTCGTAGGCCAGCGTCGGCGCGAGCGCTTCCAGCGCCGCCCAGAACGGCGCGCGCCGCATGCCGTCGATCTGCTCGGCGGGGGTCCCGACCTGCTGCATGAACCGCGCCACGGCGTCGCCTCGTCGGCCGCCCGCCAGCAGCGGTTCCAGATCGGCGAGGTACCGCTGCCAGTCGGGCAGGCCTGTACGGTCGTCGTCATACGGCACTTCGTACACGGCCAGGCGGCCGAGGCGCTCACCGATCGCCTGGACCGCTTCGAGGACGAGCGCGCCGCCGGAGGAATGGCCGTACAGGTGGGCCGGGCCGCCCGCCGCGTCCACCAGGGCGACGAGGTCCTCCACCTCCCGGTGCACGCTGTAGGGCGTGGTGTCGCCACTGTCGCCACGCCCGCGACGGTCGTAGGTGATGACCGTGAAGGCAGCGGCGAGGCGCCGGGCGAGGTCCTGAGCGCCGGCGGTGGTGCGGGTGCACAGCGCCCCGACCACCAGGATGACCACCGGGCCGTGCCCGGTGTGTTCGTAGGCGATGGGGGTGCCGTCTCGGGACTGTACGGTCTGCATGGCGCTCCTCCTGCTCGAGGGTGAATGCGGGTCGACGCTTCTCCTGCGCGCCTGCGGAAAGCCGGGGTGGTGGAGTGGAGGGCAGCGCCTGGAAAAGCGGCACGGGGTGAGGGGGAGCGCGGATGAGCGGGTCGGGTCCGGGGCCATGGAGGGCCCGCACCACAGCTCCGCCCCTGGGCAACCCAGTTCGCCGCGACGGATGGGGCCCTCAGGCCGTTCCGGCCGGGTTGCCCGCGGCCAGGTCGGGCCCTCCCGGGTCACCCGGCGCTTCCACCGGGGTCCGGTAGATCAGCGCCACCGCGCCGCCAGCGAAAACCCTGGTGCTCACGAGCTGCAGGTCGAGTGGGCGGGTCAGTCCGGCGAACAGCGGCACCCCCTGTCCCAGGGCGACCGGCGCCACCAGCAGGTGGTATTCGTCGATCAGCCGGTGGGCGGCGAGGGCCTGGGCGAAGCTGGCCCCCCCGAGGGCCCGGATGTCCTTGCCGGGCTGCGCCTTGAGCCGCGCCATTTCGTCACGCAGGTCACCCTGGGCGACCAGCGGGTCGGTCCAGTCGCGCCCGGCCGACGCGCCCGGGTCCCGCGTGCGTGAAGGGTCCAGCCGGCCGCCCGGCGTGTCGATAAGGCCGCGCCTTGTGAACACGATCTTGGGGATGGCGTTCATCGGCGCCGCAAAGGGCGTGTCGGAGGTCGGCCAGTAGCCGGCCATCTCGGCGTAGGAGCGGCGGCCCATGGCGAGGGCGCCCGCCTGCCAGAGGTGCTCGACGATCCATTCGTCGGTGGCGTCATCGCCGGACCGGAAGATCCAGTCGACCTCTCCGTTGGGACCGCTAACGAAGCCATCGAGCGAGACGAACATGCCCAGCACCAGTGTTCTCATGGTCACCTGTTCTGGTCGGCGTTCCAGGGCGGCCGGATGTGGCCGCCCGGCGAAGGAGGTGAAGCTGGCCGTCAGCGGCGTGGAATGGGCGGGTGATGGATCATCCATTTGCCCTCAACGCGCGGCAACGGGTCTGCCACCGGCACGAGACGCAGCCTGCGGGATGGAAGCGTGGCGTGGCGCTGAGACGTGCTCACGCTGCACGCCTTGTGGAGGAGCGTCCATTCGGTTGTGGACGCCGTCCACATTACTACGTCCCTGCCGAACCTGCAAGGGACGATACGCGCACCCCGTACTTCCACCCAGGTGTGCCGCCAGCGGCACCGGAACGGTCTCTGTGCCGTCCACCGTCAGCACACGCGGGCGGGACGCGGTTCGCCGGGCGCTGCAGACACCCGGAGATGCGCAACGCACATCTCCTAGGACGGTAAGCACAGCCCGGATTCACACTGCTCCGGCTGGACTCCATGATCGCCGTCCCCGCTCCATCCGGTGCCCGGGGACGACACCCTCACGCTGGTTCACCGCACGCCCCACCGGCTGCACCTCCGGGCCTCCCGCCTCCACCTTCGCCACCCTGGAGGATGACGCCGCGAACCGGTCGATGATGCGGCGCTGAACGGGGCGGGGCGCAGCGGACCCAAACCCCTCTTGAATCTGACGCAACGTCAGGTCCTAGAGTGGTGAGGACCGGTCAGGAGGACCCTGTGAACGAGCACACCAAGACCTGGCGCATCGGGGAGTTGGCCGTGCAGGCCGGCATCACGGTGCGGACGCTGCACCACTACGACCGGCTCGGGCTGCTGTCCCCAGCCACCCGCACGTCGGGCAGCCACCGCTGCTACACCGCAGACGATGTCGCTCGATTGCAGCGCATCATCGCGCTGCGCAGCTGTGGATTGACGTTGCAGGAAACCGCGGCGGTCCTGCAGGGCGACGCCGGCGGTGGCGTGGCCGACCTGCTGCGCCGCCAGCTGGACGTGGTCAACGAACGCGCCCGGCAGGCGGTCGATCTGCAGGCACGTCTGCGGGGCATCCTCAACCGGCTCGAACGCAACATCGAACCGTCGATCGACGACCTGCTGCGACTGATCGAGGACACCACCCGCCTGAACACCCCCTGGACGGCCGAGCAGGTGGCGCGGCTCAGGGCAGCCCGGGCGCTGGATTCCGCCGCGTTCGCCGCTCTGAACGAGCAGCGGCGTCAAGTCTGGGGGACGCTGACCGGAGACGAGCAGACCCGGCGGGTGGAGCAGCGGCGCGCCGCGGTGTCCGCCTCGGGCGACACGAGGAGCTGACCCGGATGGAGGACCGCCAAATGACGCCCACCGCGCTTCACCGGTGGCTTGACGACACGCAGATCATCCGGGCCATCGGCCGGTACTTCCGGGCCCTGGACGAGCAGGAGTTCGCCGACGCCACCTTTCGGCAGATCCTCACGGCCGACGCCCGGGTCATCCGCCCGAACGGAGACGTGATGACCGGTGTGGCGAGCATCGTGAACAGCCACGCCCGCAGCTTCGCCCGCTTCGAGGCGTCCCAGCACCTCCTGACCGACCACGCCGTCGACGTGGACGGCGACGCCGCGAGTGTGCGCGCCAACCTGGTCGCGATCCACCTCTGGAAGGGCCGCCCGGCCGCCGCGACCCTGCTCGAGCGCTCCTTCTCTGCGGGCGGCGTCATCCGCGCGTCCATGAGACGCACATCGGAGGGGTGGCGCATCGCGGAGCTGAGCAACCGCGTGCTCTGGCGCGCCGGCGACTTCGGGACGATGCTGGACACGCGGTGACGCGCCCACCGCCCGCCCCGGGCAGGGTCGTGGGGCCGGGCGGGTCTGCGGCGAGGGGTCTCACCCCGGTCTGAACCCGAGGCGTCCACGGTGGGCCTTCGGGTGGGGCAGGGAGGGGAAGGCGCCCGGATCCGGGTTGCCTGCAGCCTGGACGGCCCAGCGGTGAATCGCCGGGTGGAGGTCCAGCGTCGACGCCGGACCAGCACGGTCCCGGCGGTCATGGCTGAGGCGCCCGCCCGTCTCGTGGTGCGGGCAGCTTATCAGCCGTCTGGGCGGTTGCTGCGCCTGAATTGAAGGTGGCGGACCACCGGGGTGCTGGAGCGGAAGCCCAGCACCGGTCCGGCCGCATTCCGCAGGAACCGCACCGTCATGCGGCCGGCTTGGTACAGGTCGCGGGTTACGGGCTGCAGGGTGACCGCCGTGTCCGGCTGGTTGTCCAGGCGCATCAGAAGGCGCCCGTCACCGGGGACGAGCTGGAGGCGCGCGCCGACTCCGTTGTTCTCGTCGCGCCCGGCGAACGGCTGCAGGTCAGCCGCGGTGGGCGTGCACAGGGGCGCGTCATGGTGACCTCAGGGCGTGGGCTCGTGGAGGGGGCGCCCTCGCGGGCGGGCGTGATGGTGTGGGGTGGGACGGATGCGGTCATGGACCTCCTGTGATGGCTCGGCGGCGGGGGGTGCGGCGCCTGCCGCGGCGGCCGGGGGCGGCCGCGACTCGTGGGCTGGTCCTGCGTCAGCGCGTTAGTCTTCGGTCCATTCCAGCAGGTCGCCGGGTTGGCAGTCGAGGACGCGGCACATTGCGTCGAGGGTGCTGAAGCGCACGGCTTTCGCCCGGCCGTTTTTGAGGACCGCCACGTTGGCGGGCGTGAGGCCGACGCGCTCGGCGAACTCGCCGACGCTCATCTTGCGTCGGGCGAGCTGGACGTCGATGCGTACGATGATCGGCATCAGATCACCTCGTCCATGTCGGTCTGCAGGGCGGTGGCCTGCCGCAGCAGGGCGCGCATGACGATCATCAGGAGGCCCAGCACCGTCACCCCGATGAACCACGTGAACAGCAGCAGGGGCAGGCCGGGGTCGTCGGCGTGGAGGCCGACGTAGAGCAGGACGCCCGCGAGGATGATCCAGGCGGCGGCGATGGCGCGGACGATGACGTCGACCCAGGTCATGGAGACGCTGGTGAAGATGCGGTTGGCGCCGATGAGGGCCAGCAGCTTCCAGATGGCGAAGAGGACAACTTGGGCGCACAGGATCCAGAAGGCAAACACGAAGGTGAGCGGCCAGCGCAGGTGAGCGCTCTGCGGGTGCTGCTGAGCCATAAAGGCGAACTGTCCTGGGAAGGAGAAGGTCTGGAGCAGGAGGAGCACCACGAAGAGGGTCACCAGGGACACCCGCAGCAGGAGGACGGCCCAACGCTGAATCTGCATGTATTGACTATCGTTCACTATCTATCGAAAGTCAATATGAGGACGGGGGTCCTGACCACGAGGTCGCGACTCAGCGGGATTCCCTGGCCCACCGGTGCCGTCACGACGAGTTCACCCCACGCGTCACGAAAGGGACGCGCAGCGACGCCCAGCACCGCACCGACGTCACGGTGGATCCCCAGGCCCGCTTCAGGTTTCCCCTCACCTGCTGTTGCCTGGCCACCTTCCTGAACCTTGCACCCTCTGTGCCGTCAGACGAGGCCGGGTCGCGCGGCCCGCGCCCGGCGGGTCACGCCCCACCGGCGCCGCCGGACCAGGCGTCCTCCTCATCCACTGGCCCTTGACACCGCAGCGCCACGCGGACCCATCATGGGCCCATGCCCTCCCTTCGCCGCGCCGCCCTCCTCGCCTGGGTGCTCGTGACGCTGCTGGTGGGCCTCACGTGGTGCTGGGCGGCCGCGCGTTCCGTCCAGGCGCAGTTCGAGACCGGCGCCCGCATCCTGCACCGGGTGCTGTCGCAGCGCAGCGAGCAGCAGGAGGCGGTGCTGGCCAGCCTGGACGCCCTCACCCGCGCGGGCGTGGGCCGCCGGGCACTGGGCCAGTACACGGACGCGATGCGCGCCCAGTACCCGCAGATCGTGGGCGTGCAGCGCTGCCGGGGCCGCTGCACGGCCATCGGGCCGAGCGGCGCGCACCTGCCCGGGGGCCCGCTGGTGCCGGACCGGGCGGGCCTGCAGTGGCATCCCTCGGTCCCCACCGTGTACGCGCTGGCCCGGGGCGACCTGCGGGTGTGGGTGGACGGACGGCGCCTGGCCCGGGCCGAGGACTTCACGGACCCCACGTCCGCCTTCCAGCTGCGGCGCCCGGACGGCGGCGCGGTGCTGGTACGGCAGGACCTGCGCCGCCCGGTGGGGCGGATGGACGCGGCGCTGCCGGTCCTGCGCGTGCGCAAGGTGCTGGGCAGCGCCGCGCAGCCGCTGGTGTTCGAGGGGGCGCATCCGCTGCGCTGGAGCGACCTGCCGCTGTGGGGCGCGGCGCTGTTCGCCGTGGGCAGCGCCCTGGCGGGCGCCGGACTGGTGCGCCTGATCGAGGGCCGCGAGCGGGCGCGCGCCGAGGTCCGGCACGCGGAGCGGGCGCTGCACGACGAGCGGGCGCGCGCCGAGCGCGCCTTTCACGCGGTCAGCGAGGCGCTGGTCGTCACCGACGCGGACCACCGGGTGCGCCTCGCCAACCCCGCAGCGCGCGCCCTGCTGGGCGGCGCCCTCACGCCCGGGGCGGACCTGCGGGACGCCGCGCGCTTCCGCGCCACGCTGGGGCAGCGGCCCTTCGACGCGGCGACGTTCTGGCACAGCCCCACCGGCGCGGACCTCCCCGAAGGCGTCACGCTGGTGACCGGCGACGGCGCGCGGCGGGTGGAGGGCGCGCTCGCCCCGGTCGGCGGGGACGCCGGGTGGGTGCTGGTGCTGCGCGACGTGGGTCCGCTCCGCGCCCGCGTGCTGGCGACGCTGGAGGAAGGCGAGCGCCGCGTGCGCGCGCACGAGGAGATGCTCGCGCACGTCACGCGCCTGTCCACCCTGGGTGAGATGAGCGCGGGCCTCGCGCACGAACTCAACCAGCCGCTCACCGCCATCGTCAGCCACGGCCAGGCGGCCCTGCGGCTGCTGGCGGACCCGGCGGCGGACGGCGGTCGGGCGCGGCGTTCGGTGGAAGCGGTGGTGACGCAGGCCAAGCGGGCGGCGGGCATCATCACGCACCTGCGCGGCCTGGTGAAACGCACGCCCACAGCGGCGCTGGTGGTGGACGTGCATCAGGCGGTGGAGAACGTCGTCACGCTCGTCGCCCACGACGCGGGGCGGCAGGACGTCACCCTCGACGCCCGCCTGAGCCGCGCGCCCCTGCTGGTCCGCGCGGACCCGGTGCACCTCGAGCAGGTGCTGCTCAACCTCGTGCGGAACGCGGTGGAGGCGGTCAAGGACGCTCCCGAGCGCACGGTGCGCGTCACCAGCGCGGTTCAGGCGGGGGCCGCGGTGGTGGAGGTGCTCGACACCGGCGCCGGGCTGAGCGACGACGTCATGGCGCGGCTGTTCACGCCGTTCACGACCACCAAGGCCGCGGGCCTGGGCCTGGGCTTGTCGCTCTCCCATACGCTCACGCAGGGGATGGGCGGCGAGCTGCGCGGCGAGAACCGCCCCGGGGGAGGCGCCCGCTTCACCGTCACGCTGCCGCTCGCGGTCGAGGCGCCCATCCATGCCTGAGGGCGTCCCGCTGGCCGACCCGACCGTGTACCTGGTGGACGACGACGACGCGGTGCGGGACGCCCTCGCCACCCTGCTCGGCACGGTCGGCCTGACGGTGCGCGACTACCCGGGCGCCGCCAGCTTCCTCGCCGCGTTCGACAAGCACGCTGTGGGCTGCCTGATCCTCGACATCCGCATGCCGCACGTCAGCGGGCTGCACCTGCAGGAGCAGCTGCGTGCCAGCGGGGCGGACCTGCCGGTCATCATCATCACCGGCCACGGCGACATCGAGCTGTGCCGCCGCGCGTTCCGTCAGGGCGCCACCGAGTTCCTGACCAAGCCGGTGGACGAGCACGACCTGCTGGACGCCGTGCAGCGCGGCGTGCACCAGCACCGGGAAAGGCGCGAGGCGAGGGCGGCCACCGACCACGCGCGGGCGCAACTCGCGCGGCTCAGCGAGCGGGAAGCGGAGGTCCTGCGCCTGATGGTGGACGGGCATAGCAACAAGCAGGCGGCCCGGCGGCTGGGCATCTCCGCCCGGACGGTGGAAACCCACCGCGCGAGCATCTTCGAGAAGCTGCAGGTGGAGTCGCTCGCGCACCTGGTGCGGGTGGTCCTGACCAGCCAGGGTCCGTAATTCTACGGAGGCCCGCTGTGGCGCGCCCGCATGGCGCGCCCCCGGCGCGCGGGCGCAGGATACGCTCCATGCACAAGCACCTGCTCGCCCTGCTGCTCACGTCCACCGCCGCCGCCCAGACCGCCGCGCCCGTCCAGCTCGCCACCACGCCGAGCGTCACGCAGACGAGCCTCAGCCTCTTCGCGGCCGTGCGGATCGCTCAGCTCGCCGTGCAGAACTGCGCCCAGCTGGGCTACAACGTCACGGCGACCGTGGTGGACCGCGCCGGCATCACCCTCGCCGTGGCGCGCGCCGAGAACGCCGGGCCGCACACCGTGGACGCCGCGTACCGCAAGGCCTACACCAGCGCCTCCGCGCGCAACACCACCGCCGCCATCGCCGAGAACCTCCGCACCAACCCGGCCTCCGCGGAACTCGCCCGCATCGACCGCTTTCTGGTGCTGGCCGGCGGCGCCCCCATCCGCGTGAACACAGCCGTGGTCGGTGCCGTGGGCGTGGGCGGCGCGCCCAGCGGCACCATCGACGAGAAGTGCGGCACCGACGCCGTCGCCACGGTCCTGGGCGGCTGAGCCCCCGATCGGCACGGCAGCGTGGTCCCCGGATGGGGCCCCGTGCGGATGATCCGCGAGCCCTCCAACCGGCGGGAGCTGGACAGAGGACCACGGCGATGGCGGCTGAACCGGCCGGGCTGCGGTGGACGGTCGCTTGACTCGCACGGTCACCGCCCCGTTCCGGCCACCCGCCAGCGGGCGTGCTGGGGATGCGGACGGAACCGGTGACGCGACACCGAGTTTTTCCCGTCGGTCCGCCCCAAGGCGCGCAGGACCAGTGCGTCGTCCTGGCTGGCACGGGGAGCGACCGAATGCCCGGGCCACCGGTGACGGTGAAGTCCCGCGCACCGGTCCACCGTGTGCTGCGCCTGCGCGGCGCTTTACAAAGCTTGGGATGGCGGCGCCTGTCCTGCGGCGCGGGACGTGCCCCCAGCAGGTGACGGAACGGCGCACGAAGGACGGTCCCGCCACCGGGGAGGGCCGCAGCCACCGGGCAGCCGTGGGGGTGGGTGGGCCCGCTGGTCCTGCTGCCTTAAACACATCGGCCGGTGGTCCAGCGGGGAGCTCAAGCAGATTCAGGCTCGCCTGCCGCACGTGGCGACCCGCCCGGAACAGCCTCAGGGCTCCCCTCCTCCCGAACGTGCCCGCCGGCCTGCTCTCACAGCACACCGTCCCGGAGACGGTATCCTATGAACGGTTGGTGAGGGTTTGGCAAACATCGCCACCGCCGGGAGGATCACGTGCTGCACTACACGCCAGAGGTGTTGGCCTTCGTTGTCTCGCTGATCCTGACGCTCTGCCTTGGGCTGGTGGCGGCCGGCCGAAAAACGCCCGCCGCGCAGACGTTCTTCTGGCTGATGGTCTCGCTCAGCATCTGGACCGGGTGCTACATCTTGGAACTCTCGAGCGTCACCGAGAGTGGCAAGCGGTTCTGGCTGATCGCCAAATACCTGGGCGCCGCGCCCGCGCCGGTGGTGTGGTTCCTGTTCTCCCTCTACGCCACCTCGCGCGAAGCGTGGCTCAACCGGACGGTGCGGGTGGCGCTCACCGGCTGGGTGCTGCTCACGCTCGGCATCGTGTGGACCAACAGCGCGCATCATCTGATGTGGATGTCCATGCACGTCGAGGCCGGGCAACCTGAACTGCAGGTCCATCACGGCCCGTTCTTCTGGGCCTACGCCGCCGCCATCTACGCGTTCATCCTGACAAGTGTGGCGCTGTTTTTCAACTTCTACCGCACCACCCAGCCGCTCTTCCGGCGCCAGGGGCTGCTGCTGACGCTGGGCGGCTTCGCCCCGCTGGCCGGGCGGATGTCCGAAGACCTGTTCGGGCTGGATCTGCTGCCGAGGGTGGACGAAGTGGTGTTCTTCTTTCTGTTGTCCGGCATCTTCTTCGCGCTGGCGCTGTTTCGGTACAACACGCTGCGCGTCGTGCCGATCGCCCATCACACCGTGATTCACAACATCCGGGCCGGCATCGTGGTCCTCGATCCGGGCGATCACATCATCGACCTGAATCCGTTCGCCCGTGAACTCTTCGGCCCGACGTCGAAGGACATGATCGGGGCCCGGCTGCCGGACGTGCTGCCCAGCCTCATGCCGGCGGCCATGGGCCGTGAGACGCTGGACGACGTGACGTTCGTGCGTGACGGCGTTCAGGCTCATTTTTCGCTGCACCGCTCGCCCATCCCGGGACCGGCGGGGCGACTCAACGGACACGCCCTGGTGCTCTTCGACATCACGGCCCGCCGGGAAGCGGAACGGCAACTGGAAGTCCAGGCCCAGACCGACGCCCTGACCGGCGTGACCAATCGGCGGCGCTTCCTTGAGCTCGCCGAAACCCAGGTCCAGGACGAGGGGGGCCGCTGTGCTGTGCTGATGCTCGACATCGACCGCTTCAAGACTATCAATGACACCCATGGCCACGCGGCCGGTGACCAGGTGCTCCGTGAGACGGCCCGGGCGTGCCGCTCGAGTCTCGGCCCGTCGGCGCTGTTCGCCCGGTATGGCGGCGAGGAATTCGTGGCGTTGCTGTCGGAGGTCACACCGCACGAAGCGGAACTGGCCGCAGGGGCGCTGCGCGCTGCGGTCGAAGCGCTGCGTCTGGAGCACGAGGGCCGCCAGGTGCCGGTCACACTGAGCATCGGTGCCGCCGTGTACGAGGGCACCCCGCACGACAGCCTGGAGCGCTGCATGCGCCGGGCCGATGCGGCGCTGTACGCCTCGAAAGCCAACGGCCGCAACCAGGTCACCGTTGCTCCTGCCGGCGTCCCGGTGGCCGGTCTGGCAAGCTGAGGACCCAGATCTCCAGCGCCTGGCGGGCATGAGGAGCGCTTCAGTGCATTCCCGCCCTTGACCGGCCCCTGCCGGATGCTGCAGGACACCGTGAGCTGGGCGGTTTCGTCCACCCACGCGGCCCGAGCCGACCTCTCCGCCCGCACCGGCCGTCTCGCTTCAGCGTATCCCCGGGCGGCCACCCGCCCAGAGCGCGAAGGCCTGTCCGCGCCGGTCCCATCCAGGCGGGGAGGGGCATCCTGGAGGTCACCACACTGACCCTCGTCTCATCGGCGACCCTGTGGTGTACCCGCCGGGCCTTCCATCGGTCCAGCGGGTGCAGGTGGCCCGGGTTACCCGCCCGGCGTGGGTTTCGGGTGCTGGTTCAGGTACAGGATGTCACTGCCCGGCTGATACAGGTAGCGCCGTCCGCCCAGCACCTTCACCGTTTCGGTGGTGCCGCCGTCATACTCGAGCGTCACCGTGTCGCCCTCAAGCGCGGGACCCGGCTGCACCCGGTAGCGCCCCCAGACGGTGATCAGCTCGTGCACCGGCTGGAAGTTCGCGTCCACGCCCTTCGCGAGCCAGCTGTTGTGCCAGAAGCGCCCGTTCGGCAGGAAGTTGAACTCCACCGCCTGCCCGGTCTTGTATTCATGCACCACCTGGTAGGGATCGGTGTAATAGGCCGTCAGGATGGTCATGTCCTCGACGTCCAGCCCCTCCCCGCTGTAGACGGTGGCGCCCGCGCACACCCGGCCCGGCTGCGGGTCATTCTTGGCGTTGCTGGCCACGATCGGCCCCACCGGGTAGCGCGCCTGCCAGGTCTGCGCGTCGGCGGCCGCGGCGGCCGTCTGCCGGGCGTACTCTCCCGGGGCGTCGCCCGCGCTGCCGGTGCGGTTCATCTCGATCCAACCGGCTACCGTCATGCCGTTCCCGCTCACCCCGTAGCTTTCACGGTCCGGACCGGAGATCAGCCAGTGGAAGTCCAGCTTGCCCTGCCGGACCTGCCAGGTGCCCGGCTGCGCGCCGACCTTGGTGCCGGGCCGGGTGTCCAGCATGAACGCCCGGCCGTCCGGTAGAAAAGCGAGCTCCAGCTTGTCCGTGACGTCCGTCCACACCCCGAAGAGCGCCGCATCGAGCGGACCAGCGGCCGGCGCGGCGATCGGCCCGGCGGGCGGGCACGGCCCGCTGCCGGGCGGGGTGGACGGCGTGCCCGGACCCGGCGGGGTGGACGGTGTCCCCCCACCGGAGGTGCTGGGCGGCGTGCCCCCACCGGACTGGGTGGGCGGCGTGCCGGACCCGGACGGGGAGGAGGGCGTCGGGGCGCTGCCAGCGCCGCAGGCGGTCATGGCCAGCAGGGCAGTCAGGACCAGCGGTTTCAGGATGGGCATGTCGATCAGGCTCCTTTCGGTCAGGGACGCTGTTTGACCTGCCGACACCGTACGGCACCGCCCAGGACGGCCACATCGTTCATTCGAACCTGACGCCTGTCCGCTGGCCCGGTTCGAATGAACGATGTGCCGCCGGCTCCTCAAGTGAACGGGCGAACGTCCAGGAGGTGCACACAGCGGCCGCCTGGCCGAGCGCTCCCGCGGAACGATCCGGGCGTCGCCTGCGGGCCCTCGTGACGCTCGCGCCCGGCCGTGAGGGCTCGAGCCTGACAGTTGCATTCGGCAGCCCTGCACCTGGTGTCACCCTGAGTTCGGACCGACACGGGCCTCACCGCGCTGCGCCGGTCCCGCCCGAGAGGCGGGATCAGGACCGCGGACATCCCCAGGGCGGACGGCACACCCGGAACGGACGACCGCCTCAACCAGCGGGTCCTTCGCTCAGTCGCACCCGGCGTCCCGTGGCCTGAGCCTCCAGGGCGGCGTCGATGATGTGCTGCACCTTGAGGCCCACATCAAAGCCCGGACATGCCGCCCCGCCATGGGCAATCGCCTCCACGAACGCCCGGGGCCCCACCGGCTGCTCCGCGAACAGCTCAAAGATGTTCCGCTGCGGATCACCGTACGACGCTGGCACCTCCAGCGTCCTGAAGGCCGGCTCATCCCGCCGGATGCCCCGGAACACCAGCGAGCTCCCCAGCGTGTTGAAGGTGTATGTGGCGTCGAGCGTGCCGTCACTGCCGGCCAGCAGGGTGTGGAGCCGCATGCCTCCGCCCGTCGGGATGTTCGCGCTCACCTGGATGGTGGCTTGTGCACCTCCGTCCATCCCCAGGATCAGGGACGCCGTGTCATTGGCCGCGTGCACCGTCCGGCCGTCCGGGCTGCGGCGCGGCAGCATGACGTCCAGGTGCGCGCTGACCTCCCGCGCCTCCCCGATGAGCAGCAGGGCGAGATCAATCATGTGCGACCCCAGGTCACCGAGGATCCCGTTGGCCCGCGCGGCATCGAACCGCCACATGTAGTCGGTTGACGCCGCGTAGTCGCCCTGGAACACGAACTGCGCCTGAACCGGCTGGCCGACAAACCCACCTCGGATCAGGTCATGCAGGGAGCGGATGTGGGGCAGCCAACGCCACGTGAACAGCACCATGTGCTGCACCTGCCGTTCGGTGGCTCTTCGGTACATCTGTGCCGCCTCGGTGGCATTCAGCGCCAGGGGCTTCTCGCACAGGACATGCAAGCCCGCATCCAGGGCGGACATCGTCATTGAATAGTGCAGATCGTCGGGGGTGCAGATGACGACGGCGTCGAGGGTGCCGTCACGGATCAATGCCCGATGATCCAGAAACACACCTGGGATACCGTACTTCTGTGCGAGTTCACGGGCACGCTGGTCGTCGCGGCCGCAGACCGCCACGACGTGAGCCGCTGGGTCCCGCGTGAGGCTCGCGAGGTACATGTGCTCTGCCCACCAACTGGTCCCGATCACACCAACGCGCACCTGGGCCATCGCTTCTGCGTCCTTTCCGAGGGGTGAGAGGAAGACCAGCATACGACTTGCGTTGCTCCGGTTGGCGCGTGAAGGAACGGGATCGCGCGTCGTGGCTCCCCGCATGATCGTCGGCAGTCGAGGACCCGGGTGATGAGGATCGTCGTCCCGGAAGCTCAACCGAGCAGCCCTTCACCCGTCAACCGAGCACACCGTTCGCGCCCGGCGTGGAGGGATCACTGCAGGGGCAGGGTCATCCCCGGCCTCGCGCCACAGGGACGCCACCGGCGGACCCGCTCACCTCATCGGCTGGCCGACAGCACGCGGAGGGCCGCGGCAACCGCCGGGTCGTCTTCCGGCGGCTGCATGGGGGCCAGCGGCAGCAGCACGTCCGGCTGAATCGGTCCACGCCCCAGCAGACGATGATCCGGCAGCATCACGCGCTTCCGTGACCACTGGAACACCGCGCCGTTGGGCAGCGCTTGCTGCGCTGTGGTGCCCTGGACGTCGGCGGTCGGCTGGCCCAGCACGGCGGCGTGCCGCACCACCCGCAACGCCGCGGCCGTCATCTCGGCCATGCTGGCCGTGTTCGGACCGACCAGCACCGCCACCTTCATCTGTTCAGGGAGCACCCCCAGGGCCCCCTCATAGGCATACGGGAAGCCGGGAACGTCGAGGCGGTCTCCGGTGCGCCCTACCTCCGTCATGAAGGTCTGGTCCGTCCAGGCGCCCATCAGGACCTGGCCCTCACCCAGCCACCCCCCGGTGTTGGCGCGCAGGTCCACGATGACACCCTGCACGCCGCCCGCGCGCACCACCGCGTCCAGCTGCCGGCGGACCTCGGTGGCGATGCCCTCCTCGAGAAAGCTGTCCAGCCGCAGGTAGACCCAGGGGTGCCCCTTCAGCCGCGTCACCTGCCAGGGCACCGTGTCGGTGAGCTGCCCGCGCGTCACGGTCACCTGCCGGGCCGGGCCGTGCGGTCCCTGCAGCCCGAGCGTGACGCGGGTGCCCGCCGGACCATCCAGCGCGGCGGAGCGGGGGCACACCTGACCGTTGATGCTGAGCAGCACGTCACCCTGCCGGACCCCCGCCTGCTCGGCGGGCGAGTGCGGCTCGACCCAGTCGACGGACGGCAGGTGACCGGGCAGCGCCAGGAACCACATTCCCAACGGATCGCGCAGGGTGCCGGCCGTGACGTCACGCAGCAGCTGCGTGGCGGCCGGCGAGAACCACGCGGTGTGCCGGTCGTGCAGCGTGGCCAGCAGGGCCGTCATCGCCTGCTCGAACTGCCGGTCATCCGCCGCGGCCAGCGCGGCCTGACGCAGCGGCTCAATTGACGTGAGCCACCGCTGATCGACGGCCGCCGGGTCGACATACTGCTCCTGCAGGGTCCGCGTCACCTGCGCCAGGATCTCGATCCGTTGCGCGACGCTGGGCAGCGCCCCTGACGCCGCCTGCACCTGCCGTGGCGGGCAGACCGGGACGGCCGGAGGAAGAGCCTGCGCGCCGGCGCCGGAGAGGAACGGCACCATACACCCGCACAGCAGCACCCGGAACCGCGCCTTCAAGTGGGCACCTGCGGGGAGGCACCGGGCGCCATGATGCATCTTCCTTCCAACCTGGTTGCCCGCAGGCGCCCGACGAACGGGCCGGCCGTGTTCGATGAAGTTCTCAGCACCTCCACACGATAAACCGGTCGGCTGGCGCTGCGAGCGGACCGGTCCTGGCCGCCGGACCTCGCCCGGCGGCTGGTCTCCACCCTCCTGATCACGGCGCTGCACGACGCGGGGCTGGACCCTGAGTGGACGTCGAGCCGACCGGCATCGGCCGCGGTTCCAGTCGCCTGACCGCCCCACGGCTCACCGGGCGCTGGACGTCCCCCGCCATGCTCGGCTGAGACCGCCCCCACGGGCACCTCGCCTCACCCGACCGGTCCAGGGTGCTGGGGCACGCTTCCTCCAGCAGCGCCTGGAGCATACTGGAGGCATGCTCACCTGCTGCATCGAATACGTGTCCCCGGACGGCTGCTGGCACACCCTGGTGCCGCTGGAGGGCGACCGGGTGTACCAGCCTGAGGAGCTGCCGGTCACCGCCGGGCCGTGGAGCGGGACGGTGACGCACCGCCTGAGTCTGCGGGGCGAGCGGCCGCTTTCGGAGGCCGCCTTCCGGGCGGTCGCGGCCCGGGCGGCCACCCGGAGCGCGGCCGTGTCGTGCAGCCGCTCCCAGCAGCTGCTGAACCTGCTCATCCCCTTCTGACGGCCGAGACGTGGGCCTGGCGGCCCGCGTCCGGGACGCACCTGCCGTTCAGCTCAGCGTCTCGGAATGGTCGCGCCCCTGGGGAAGCAGCAGCTGGGGGCCCAGGACTGCGAGCACGACGACAGCGGACCCTTCGTGGGGCCAGAACAGTGCCGGTCGTCCTGAGCGGCGCGTGGCCTCCTCAGGTGAACAAGGTTTCTCCGTGCGCCTCGCAGCCGTCGTCCGGCGGTGCCGGGTGTCGTGGCCACTGGAAGATCACCCCGACCAGGGGCAACTGCCCAGGCCGCGAGGCGTGACCCTCACCCGGTGAGCCCCGTCCTGGGCACGGAGCGCGCCGAGCGCTTCGTGCCCCCGCGGCCGGCCCGAGGCACCACGGTGGAGCTTCCTCACCCACGCGATGTGCCGGTGCGCGCGGAGCAGGACGGCGCTCGCCGGTTCCTGCTCTCCCAGCACCGCAGCCAGCGCGAGTTCCGCTTCGTGGATCACGCGGCAGGTCTGCGCGGTCTGCTCCTGTAGCGCGGCCAGCACGTCCCTCCCTATGGTGGACGCGCTACGGAATGGGGGGGGTCCGCCCTGACCCAGGGCCACGTCATCCTTCGTTCAGCGGACCGCACCGTTCTGTCTCCCCGGTGCACCTGGACGCGCCCCGTCCCCGCCGGCTCCGGTCCGTCCCCCGGCCTTGCCTTGCCTCGCGGCGGGACGTGAACTCTGTGTTCGACTGAAGCGCTCGTCGCTCGTGGACTGGCGACGTCAGGACGTCAGGCGCCCACTCACCGGATGCCCGGGCAGGCGAAGGGACGGCTGGGCCCAGAACGACAGCAACTGCGTGTAGAGCTGGACCACCCGATCGTACCCGACGGGTTTGACGAAGAAGGCGTTGGCGCCCGCCCGGTAGCACGCGTGGATCTCCTGCGCGTCTTCCGCGGTGCTCATCATGATGACCGGGAGCCGCCGCAGTCGGAGGTCGCCTTTGATGCAGTTCAGGAGCTCCAGGCCAGACTGACCCGGCAGATGGACGTCGAGCAGCATCAGGTCCGGCAACGACTCGTTCTCGGTCAGCGCCTGCCGAAGGGCGGCCAGGGCGGCGGCGGTGGAGGTGAAGAAGGTGCAGGTGGGGGAGGCGTTGATGCGCTCGAAGATGCTGGTGAGCAGGGCGTGTTCCGCCGGGTTGTCGTCGACCACCACGAGGTGCAGCGTCCGCATCTTCAACATATCCTCATGATGCAACGCGCTCGGCAGCAGAACCGAGAAAAATCCCGCAGTCCTCCAGGGCACTTGGCGGGGCAGCGTGTCCCCATGACCTGACCCGTGCACCGACAGGCGGCCGTTCCACGAAGCGCATCGCCGAACGGGAGGACCCGGGGCTCCGGCCGGTGCGGCCGCTCGCGCTATGCTGCTCGCATGTCCATTCCGCCCGCAGCGGCCGCGGCCTCGCCGCTCTCCCTGGCGGAACGGTTGCAGCACATCACGGAAGCCCTCGCCGCCGCGACCATCCCCGAGGCGGTCTACCGGGTGGTGCTGCAGCCGGCCCTGGAGGCCCTGAACGCCATCGCCGGCGCGGTGCTGCTGGTCAACGACGCGGGCGACCGCCTGGAGCTCGCCGTCGCCCACGGGGACCAGGTGGGCGCACCGACCATCTGGCAGGACGGCCCGCTGACCAGGGACGACCCCGCGGCGGACGCGCTGCTGCAGCGCCAGCCGCTGTTCTTCGAACATCCGGGGGCCCTGGTCGAGCGCTACCCGGCGCTGGAAGCGCGCACCGGCGCGGTGGCCGCGGGGGCGACGGCGGTCCTCCCGATGGTGCTCGACGGTCAGCCGCTGGGCACCATCGCGCTCGACTTCCGGGAGCCCCACACCTTCACGCTGGAGGAAATCTCGTTCCTGCGGACGCTGGCCGCGCAGTGCGGCATCGCGCTGGGCCGCGCGCGGGCGACCGGGCAGCTCGAAGCGCAGGTGGCCGCGCGCACCCGGGCGCTGGTCGAGGAACGGGCCGCGCTGGACGCGTTCGTGGCCTACACCGAAGTGATCGGCAGGGAGACCGAGGTCAGCGCCCTGGCCCAGCGGGCGGTGGACGTGCTGCGTGCCCGCTTCCCGGCGGGCTCCGGCGGGTATTACGCGCGCGACGGTGAGCGGTGGACGCTGCGCACCTGGACCGAGGCTCCAACCGCCCGCCCGCACCTCCTGACGCGCCTCCAGGCGGGTCTGCCGAGCAGCACGCCGTTCATCCAGGCCCTGCTGCACACCCGGCAACCGACCTTCACCGAGGCGTGGAGTGCCGAGGCGGAAGGCATCGAGGACAGTGAGGTGTACGGCACGGTCGCCGCGTACCCGGTGACGCTCAGCGGCCGGATCTGCGGCTTCATCACCCTCGGCCGGACCGACACCGCCCGCTGGACCGAGCGGGACCGCGCGATCTTTCGCAGCGTGGGCCGCGGCCTGGATCTCGCCCTGGAGCGCGCGGAGCAGGCGCAACGGCTGGAAGCGCAGAACGCGGAGCTGGACGCCCGCACCCGCGCCCTGGACGCGTTCGCGGAACTCACCCGGGACCTCGCGCTGGAGCCAGACCCGCTGCAGGTGGTGGGCCGCGCGCAGGACATCGTGCTGGGCCAGCTGCCGCTCACCGTCAGCACGTACTACGAGCTGGACGGCAGCACCTGGCGCCTGCGCTCTTACCGCGGTGAGTTCGACAATCCCCAGCTGCTCGAGGCGCTGCAGCGGGGGGTGCCGCGCGGCACGGTCCGCAACATCGACCGGCCGTTCGACACCCGCGAGCCGTACTACCAGGGACAGTTCGACGCCCGGAGTGCCGGGCCGCTCGAACCGCAGTTCACGGAGATCAAGGCCACGGCGGCGTTCCCCGTGTGGGCGGGCGACGAGGTGGTGGGCGTGATGGTGTTCGGCCTGCACCAGGCGCGCCGTTGGTCTGCCGTCGATCAGGTGATCCTCGAGGCGATGGTCCGCAGCGTCGGGCTGGCCATCGCGGGCGCCCGGGGCGTCGCGCAGCTGGCCGAGGAACGAAGGAAACTGACGCTCGCCAACGAGGAACTCGAGGCGTTCGCGTACAGCGTCTCGCACGACCTGCGCACGCCGGTGCGGCACATCCTGGGGTTCCGGGACCTGCTGCAGCGCTCGGTGCGTGGCCGGCTCACCGACAAGGAGGACCGGTACCTGACGGTGATCGGGGACGCGGCCACCCGCATGAACGTGCTGATCAACGCGATGCTGGACCTCTCCCACACCGCGCGCCTGGCGCTCAAGCGGGGTCCGGTGGACCTGAACGTGCTGTTCTCGGCGGCGCGCGCGGAGCTGGAACTGGAGATGGTGGACCGGCAGGTGCAGCTGCAGGTGCGGCCGCTGCCGATGGTCAGTGGAGACGCAGACACCCTGAGACAGGTGGCGGTGAACCTGCTGTCGAACGCCCTGAAGTACACCCGGACGCGGGACGTGGCCCGCATCGAGGTGTGGGCAGAGGAGCGGCCGCAGGCGTGGGCGGTGTTCGTGCGGGACAACGGGGTGGGCTTCGACCCGCAGTACGCTGACCGGCTGTTCGGGGTGTTCCAGCGGCTGCACCGCGCCGACGAGTTCGAGGGCACCGGGGTGGGACTGGCGAACGTGCAGCGCATCATCCACCGACACGGGGGCGAGGTGTCGGCGGTGTCGTCGGAGGGGGAGGGCGCGACCTTCGGCTTCACCCTCCCCAAGCAGCCGGCGTGAACATCCAGGCGTCGGCCGGGCCCCTGGGTCCACCCGTTCCAGGGTGAGCCGGGGGTCCTCTTCAGTGGAGACTCGGCCGCTGGAGCGAGGGAAGGTATGGCCAGGGCGGTCATGCCCGCACGGCGGCCGCTTCCGCCGTGCGGGTGGCGCCAGGACGTCCGCCCCGCGCGCCGGGCCGTCCAGCCCCCGGACCGGCGCGCGTCACCTCCGCCTGGTGGAAGTGGCACGGCACCGTTCGCCCCACCGCACAGGTCCGCACCAATGCATTGCATTGCGCGCTGCGCCACCCGCCTCCGCTGCCCGAGGGGAGCTGCAGGCGGTGGCCATGCTGGGCGGCCGTGCGGCTGCGGTGCCGGCTGGCGGGCGTGGATGACCTGCGACACTGCCCCCACGTCGTGGCGGAGCCGCGGCCGTTCGGCGTGCTGGCCAGCCCGTGAGGGCCCCTGACGGCCGCCCGCGCCGCCCCCTGCACTGCGGCGTGCGTGTTGCCTCCACACCTGCCCGACCGGCGTCACGCGGCGCCTGTGCACCGCCGGGCTTGCAGGGGACGCGCTGTGCTTTCCTGGGCGCCTGCCGGGCCGCCGGTCCGCGCTCCGGGAGGTCCAGCCGGGCGCCGTGCCGCTGGACCTGCGGGGTCACGACGCGGTGCGACGCTGGACGGCGCCCTGGGCAGGGTGTGGCGCTCGCGGGTGCTGTGGCCGGGTGAGCTGAGGCTGGGGGCGCCTGCCCTCTCTTGCGCTTCGGCTCGAACCTCACGCGCCATCTGAGCCGGCCCTCGATCAGGTCCCGGCAGGCGTGGGCGCCGCGGGTTCCGGCAGCGGAAACAGGCGCAGGAAGCGCTTCGCCAGTGCCCGGTCTCCTTCCACGCGGATCCCGCCTGTCGTCTCCGCCTCCTCAAGCGGCTGGCCCCCGAAGATCACGCTGCCGAGCGTCGGCACGTCGCCGTGCAGGGTGGCGCCGGGACCGGGCGGCGTGCCGCGCTCAATCTCGATCCGGTCTCCGGTCAGGCGAACCGCGAAGGCATCCGCGCCGATCTGAAGGGCCAGGGTCGCCTCCAGTCCCCCGTGTGGCGGCTGGTACATCGTCTTCATGGCCGTGATCAGCGTGGCGAGGCTGATCGGCTGCCCGGGCCGGCGCGCTGGGGAGCGCGCGCCCCAGCGTCCCAGCTGCTGGAGCACCGGTTCCAGCTCGCGTCCCCAGGCGGTCAGCTCATATACCCACGAGGCCGCCGGGGGTGGGAGGTGGTGGCGGCGCAGCACGCCGGCGTCATCCAGATCGCTGAGCCGCTGCGTCAGCACGTTGGGACTGATGCCGGGCAGCGCCTCGCGCAGGTCCGTGAACCGCCGGGGGCCCAGCAGCAACTCGCGCACCACCAGCAGGGCCCAGCGCTCGCCGATCAGGTCCAGCGCGTGCGCTGCGGCGCATCCGTCCTCGTATGACCGTTTGGAGGGCATTCCCTCCAGTGTATCGGGAGCAGTATGAAAAACTGAGCGAGGAGTTGCAATTTAGGACTGTTACGTTATACACTAACTCAGGCAAGCGATTACGGATGATCACGTGCTGGACAGCGCCCGGCGGTCCGGGGTTGGTCCGTCGTCACGCGGTTGCAGGGAGGACACCATGAGGAAACTCGTTGCTGGTCAGTTCATGTCGCTCGACGGGGTGGTGGAGGGGCCCGGTCCGGCAGACGACTTCGAGGCGGCGGGCTGGTCCACGCCGTACTTCGTGCCCGAGATCGGGCAGTACATCGGCGCGTCAGGGGCGGCCGCAGACGGGCTGCTGCTGGGCCGCGTGACGCACCAGGCCTTCCGGGCCGCCTTTGCACACGCGCCCGCCGGCGATCCTGCCGCCGCCATGATGAACGCTATTCCCAAGTACGTGATCTCGACCACGCTGACCGACCCCGACTGGGTGAACTCCACCGTGCTGGGCGGCGACATGGTGGAGGCCGTCACGCGCTTGAAGGCCGGCGGCAACCGCACCCTCAACGTCAGCGGCAGCATCACCCTGGTTCAGTCGCTGCTGCGTCACGGCCTGCTGGATCAGCTGGACCTGCTCGTCCATCCGGTCGTGGTCGGGCGGGGCCGCCGGTTGTTCGAAGCTGACGTACCGGCCCGCCTGGACCTGCGGGAAACGCGCACCTTTTCCAGCGGCGTGGTGCTGATGTCCTACCGCGTCCGGACGGACGAGCACCTCAAGGCGACGATCCCCTGACCTGCCGCCGGGCCCTCCCATTGAGGGTCCACCCACCGAAAGGAGGTCCACGTGACCGCACCCGCCGCTCCAGCCCTCCCGCCCCGCGACCGGGCCGTGATCGTGATCCTGCTGATCGCCACCTTCGTCGTGATCCTCAACGAGACGATCATGAACGTGGCCCTCCCGCGCCTGATGACGGACCTCCACGTGACGGCCAGCACCGTGCAGTGGCTCTCCACCGCCTTCATGCTCACCATGGCTGTGGTCATTCCCGTCACCGGGTTCCTGCTCCAGCGCCTGAGCACCCGGACGGTCTTCTTCGCGGCCATGACCCTGTTCAGCGTGGGCACGCTGCTCGCGGGCCTCGCGCCCGGGTTCACGGTGCTGCTGCTGGCGCGCGTCGTGCAGGCGTCCGGCACGGCGATCATGCTGCCGCTGCTGATGACCACGGTGCTGACCCTCGTCCCCCCCGAGCGGCGCGGCGCCGTGATGGGCACCATCAGCATCGTGATCTCCGTGGCGCCGGCCATCGGCCCCACCCTCTCAGGCCTGATCCTGAACCTGCTCTCCTGGCGCGCGATGTTCCTGTTCGTGCTGCCCATCGCGCTGGCCGCGCTCGCCTACGGCGCGCGCACCTTGACCAATGTCGGTGAGCAGCGGCGCACGACGCTGGACCTCGTCTCGGTGCCGCTGGCGGCGCTGGGCTTCGGCGGCGGCGTGTACGGCCTGAGTCAGGCGAGCGGCTCCGGCGGGTTCGGCAGCGCCGTGGTCGTGTGGCCCCTGGCCGCGTCGGCGTTGAGCCTGACACTGTTCATCTGGCGGCAGCGGAAACTGGAGCGCCGCGACGCGCCGCTGCTCGACCTGCGGGCCTTCCGCTTCCCCATGTTCACCGTGGGCGTGCTGCTGATGATGATCGCCATGATGGCGCTGTTCGGCGGCGCGATCCTGCTGCCGATCTACCTGCAGAACGTGCGCGGCCTGTCCTCGCTGCACACCGGCCTGCTGCTGCTGCCCGGCGGCCTGCTGATGGGCCTGCTGGCCCCCACGGTCGGGAAGTGGTACGACCGGCGCGGCCCCCGGGGACTGGTGCTGACCGGCACGGCCCTGATGACGGCGGTGCTGTGGGGGCTGGGCGGCCTCTCGGCGGGCACGCCGGTGTGGGCGCTGCTGGGCCTGCACCTCACCCTGAGCGTGGGGCTGGCGCTGCTGTTTACGCCGGTCTTCACCAGCTCGCTCGGGCCGCTCCCCGCGCACCTGTACTCGCACGGCAGCGCGATCCTGAGCACCCTCCAGCAGGTGGCGGGCGCGGCAGGGACGGCCCTGCTCATCACCTTGATGAGCGCCCGCACCGCCGCGCTGCTGCAGGACGGCGCCGCCCCCCTCCTCGCCCAGACGGCAGGCCTGCACACCGCGTTCCACGTCGCCGCCGGGATCTCGCTGCTGTCCATCGTGCTGGCCGTGTTCCTGCGGCCGGCGCGGCAGGGCGAGCCGCACCACAGCGAGGACCGCCCCCTGGATGAGGCCCCCACCCATCAGGACCGTCGTCCGGTCGGCTCCTGACGTCCACTTGAACACGCAGCTCCAGCACGGTGGAGAGGCAGCGCGAGCGGCGGGGAGCGGGCCGAGCCTCCCCGCGCGTAGGGCGCGCCTTCCCCGCCTGGGTGCGCCCCTCCGTCCCAGAGCACCGAGCAAGGACCTGCGGACCTCCATCGTGCTGGAGCGCCTCACCGTGGAACCCGGACGCTGAAGCGGTCCTGCTCGCCTGACCCGCGCCGGGCCCGGGAGGGTGACGCCGCACCACCCGGCCCCGCGGCACGCGCGGTATGGTGGGCGTCATGCGTGACGGCCTTCCTCTCGACGAACACGTGGCCGCCGCGCCGGAGTTGGCGGCCGCGCTGGAGGTCTTCCTGGCATTGACCGACCTCGCCGGCAGCGAACGCGATGTGCTCGACCTGACCCGCACGGCGTACGACTTGATCGATACGCACCTCACCGGGTACAGCGCCGCGTATTTTGAGGCGCGCGACCAGCGCTGGACGGCGCAGACGTGGTCCCCGGCGCTGACCGACGACCAGGTGGACCGGATCCGCGCGGGCCTGCCGCTCGACATGCCCGCGTTCGCGCGGGCGCTCGAGACGCACCACCCGGTGTTCATCGAGGCCGGGCACACGGAAGGCCGAGGGCACGTTGACTTCACGGACGCGGGCGGGCCGTCGTGCGTGTATCCGTTGGTCGCCGCGGGGGAGGTGCGGGGCCTCTTCGTCGTCGGCCGGCGGGGCGGGCACCCGTGGCGGCCGCGCGACCGCGCCCTGGTCGAGGCGCTGGGGCGCAGCCTCACCCTGGCGCTCGACCGGACCGAGCAGGCGCGGGGCCTGCGGGAGGAACGCGCGGCGCTCGAAGCGTTCGCGGTGTTCACCGAGCAGGCGGGCAGTGAAACGGACGTGCTGACCCTCGCGCGAGAGGCGGTGCGGGTGGTGCGCGACAACCTGGTGCACGTCAGCGTCGTGTACTACGAGCGAGGCGGCGACCGCTGGACGGCCCGGGTGTGGTCCGAGGACGTCGCGCCGGAGGTGATCGCGCAACTCGTGCAGGGCGTGCCGGTGGACGCGCCGAACCTCGCGGAGGCCGTCGAGCGCGGCGTCACGGTGTTCGTGGACCGCTGGGACGCGGCCGCGGACGCCGTGCCCGCCGCCCGAGCGTACGGCGCGGCGGCGTTCGTTCCCCTGTTCTCCGGTGGGGAGGCGCGCTGGATGCTCGCGGTGGGCACGCGGGACACCCGCGTGTGGAGCGAACGGGAGAAAGCGGTCGTCCGCTCGGTCGGCCGGGCGTTCGGGCTCGCGCTTGACCGGGCGCACACCGCGCGGCAGCTCACTGCGCAGCATCTAGAGCTGGACGCGCGCACCCGCGCCCTGGACGGCTTCGCCGCGCTGACGCATGAACTGGGCGTGCAGGCCGACGTGTACGAGCTGATCCGGCGGGCGCAGGAGGTGGTGCTGTCGCTGCTGTCCGCCGGGTACGTGCTGTACTACGAACGGGAAGGGCCGCGCTGGCGCAACCGCGTGCAGGTCGGTGACGTCCGCGACGCGGACCTGCAGGCGTTCATCGACGCGGGTCCGCGGGTGGGTGCCACGCCGAGTGTGGACGTCCCGTGGACCACCCGGCGGGCGCTGTATCAGGACCGGTACGCGCGGGGCAGCGACACCCCGCCGGAGCTGGTCGGGCACGTGAGCGCCGCGGCGTCCCTGCCGGTGATGCGCGACGGTGAGCCGGTCGGCGTGTTCATCGCGGTGCTGTTCGAGCACCGCGCGTGGTCCCGCGAGGACCGCGTGGTGCTGGAGACGGTGGTGGGCAGCCTGGGGCTCGCGCTCGAGCGTGCCGAGCAGACCCGGCAGCTGGCGGAGCAGCGCGCGGAGGTGGAAGCGCGCAACCGGGTCCTGTCGTCCTTCGAGGCGTGGACGCGCGACCTGACCGACGACGCCGGCGTCCACGAGCTGATCCGGCGGGCGCAGGCGCTGCTGTACGAACTGGTGCCGGTGCAGGCCACGGTGTACTACGAACGCGAAGGCGACCGCTGGTGGGTGCGCAGCATGCTGGGCGAGTACGGCAATGACACTCTGCGCCAGGCGCACGAGGTGGGCCTGGCGCACGCGTCGACGGGGAACCTGCGCGCGCCGTTCGAGAGTGGAGAGGTCACGTACGTCGAACCGTACGACGAGACCGTGGACGGGTTGGGGGACGCCACCGCCCACGTGCGCGCGATGGCGATGCTGCCCCTGGGGAGCTCGGCCGGCATTCGCGGGATCTTCGGGCTGGCCCGCTTCGAGCGGGGCGGCTGGTCATCCACGGAACGCAGCATCATCGAGGCGGTGGGCAACAGCCTAAGGCTGGCGCTCGACCGGGCGGACAAGGCCGCTGACCTCGCCCGCGAACGGACCGCGCTCGCGGCGCACACGGCGGCGCTGACCGCGGCGAACGAGGAGCTGGAAGCGTTCGCGTACTCGGTGAGTCACGACCTGCGCACGCCCGTGCGGCACATCACCGGGTACACCACGCTGCTGCGCCGGCGGCTGGGCGGAGCGCTGGACGAGCAGGCCGCGCGGTACCTGAAGGTCGTGGAGGACGCCGCCGACCGCATGAACACGCTGATCGACGCGATGCTCGACCTGTCCCGCACCAGCCGGCAGCCGCTGCAGATGGGCGTGGTGGACCTGGAGGCGCTGGTGCGGTCGGTGCAGGTGGAACTGGACGCTGGACGCCGGAAGGCCGCACCCTCGAGTGGCGGGTCGCGCCGTTGCCGCTCGCGCAGGGCGACCACCACCTGCTGCGGCAGGTGCTGCTCAACGTGCTGGGCAACGCCGTGAAGTACACCCGCGGGCGTGAGCGGGCGGTCATCGAGGTGTCGGCGCAGGACCGCCCGCACGAGGTGGAGGTGGAGGTGCGGGACAACGGGGCCGGCTTCGACCCCCGCTACGTGCACAAGCTGTTTGGGGTGTTCCAGCGGCTGCACCGGGTCGATGAGTTCGAGGGCACCGGGGTGGGCCTCGCCAACGTCCGGCGGATCGTGCACCGGCACGGCGGCACGGTCTCGGCGAGCGGCGCGCCGGGGGAGGGCGCGACGTTCCGCTTCACCCTGCCGAAACCCGCGTGACCGAGCCGCGCAGGGGGGGAGGCGGTGTCTTCCTGGCGCCGCTGGCTAACGCTTCGCCTTCCGGTCCGTCCGGCGGTGGCCATCCGAAGCGGCGGTGACGGAACCCCAGCCCGCCCAGGCCGGCACACGGGGCACGCCGCTTGCCTTCCCGCCCCGGTGGACGCTCCGGCATTTGGCGGATGCGGCGCTCCGGCGTGACCCGGTACCGTGGAGGCGCCCTGCACGAGCGTCGCCGGCGCTGCTGACGCCCCGGAACGGGCCGGGGTCCACGGCGACTTCGGAGCGCAGGCGGGGTGCCCGCGCAGAGCCCGGAGCACCTGCTCGGCGCGCAGGCCAACAAAGGAGAGTGGTGGTCTGTGTGCATCCGTCCGTTCCAGGCGAGTGACCTCGCGGCGCTTCAGGCCCTCTATGAGAGCGCGGGCCTGCCCCCCGCTGTCGACCAGGCGGTCACCCAGCCGGAGGACACGCTGGGAGACGACGCCCTGCAACGGTTCGTCGCCACGGACGGCCGTGGCCTGGTGGGCTGCGCGTACGTGGCCCGCTCGGCGTGGCACCCGCCCGGGTGGTACCAGGGCGAGGTGTTCGTGCGGCCCATCGCCCGCCGAAGGGGCGTGGGGTCGGCCCTGGCGGGCCGCGTCGAGGCGCTGGCCGGGACGCTGGGAGCCGAGACCCTCACCACCTGGGTGGACGGCCAGGCGCCTGCGGCTGAGCACTTCGCGGTTCGGCGCGGGTTTGCGGTGGTGCAGCGCTTCGTGACGATGACGCTGAACGTCGCACACACGGAGGGTGAAGCGCTGGACCACTGGGTGAGCGCCGCACGGCAGCGGGGCGTGACCCTGTTCAGCTACGAGGAGACCGGCGGGACCGGGGACGCGCCGTGGCGGCTGTACGAGCTGAACCGCCGCCTCGCCCCGCTGCTGCCCGGCAACGGCGAGGCGTTCCCGACGTTCGAGGACTACCGGCGGGAGATTCTCGAGGCGGCGTGGTTCCGGCCGGAAGGGCAGCTGATCGCGGCGGTGGGGGACCGCTGGGTGGGGCTGGCGGGCCTGGGCTTCTACGAGGAGGGCCGCCGCCTCCACCACGAATTCACGGCGGTGGACGCCGCGTACCAGCGGCGGGGCATCGCGCTGGCGCTGAAAGCGTGGAGCGTGCAGCGGGCCCGGGCGTGGGGGGTGCGGGAGATCCGCACGGGGAATGACCACTCGAACACGGCCATCATCGAGCTCAACCGCCGCCTGGGGTATACCCTCCAGCCGGGCGTGGTGAAGCTGCGCCGCGCCTTCCCCACGGCACCGTAAGGGCCGGCGGGAGCGGGGCGCGTCCTTCATCGCGTGCCTGGCGAAGCAGGGCGTGGCGTTCGGCGTCGGCGCGCAGGGCCTCCAGACGCGCCTGGGCGGCCAGAAGCTGGTGGGGGCCGTTGAGGTTCAGCATGTCGTCCTCCGTGGTGCGGCACGGGGCCGCGTGGGCGAGCGGCGAGGGCAGGGGACCGGAGCGGATCTGCGGCCTCCCGTTCTGCCGGGGTACGCCTGTACCGTAGGGGGCGGAGCGTCACCCTGGCGTCACCACCGGCGCGCCGGGGGAGGACGCGCACGGGGCGCGGGATCGGCGGCGAGGACCGGCCTGTCGCGGCGATGCCACGCAGGGGTCTTCCGGGCCGCCGTGTCCAGTTCACCGCCCAACCGGCCCCTGGCCCTCACCGGCGCCCAGGGCTCTGGGGCGTCACCGCTGTCCCGCGTCCTGATGACGGGGCGGTGACGGGCCTCCTCGTACCGTGCCTTCAGCACTGAACGCACCACAAGGAGCCCGACATGAACAGCCAGCAGATTGACCTCGTGCAGTCCACCTTCCGCCTCGTGGAACCGGTGGCCGAGGACGCCGCCCGCCTCTTCTACGCCCGCCTCTTCGAGCTGGACCCTGAGCTGCGCCGCCTCTTCCCGCACGACCTCGCCGGGCAGGGCCGCAAGCTCATGACCGCCCTGGGCCTGGTGGTCCGCGGCCTGCGGGCCCCGGAGGTCATCCTCCCCGTCGCCCGGGACCTGGGGCGGCGGCACCGCGGGTACGGCGTCCGCGACGAGCACTACGCGGTGGTGGGGGACGCGCTGCTGTGGACGCTGGAGCGGGGCCTGGGCGACGCGTTCACCCCGGAGGTGCGGGCGGCCTGGGGCGCCGCCTACACCCTGCTGTCCGGCGAGATGCGCGCGGCGGGCGCCCCCGGCCCGTCCCTTCCGATGATGCAGGGGATCCGGTGAACGGCCCGGTCGCTCGCCCCCGCCGGCACCCCCTGGCCCTCCGCCCCCTCGCGCCCACCGTGAAAGGAATGACCATGACGCACCGCTTCAAGTCCCTGCCGCTCCTCGCCCTTACCGCCGCCCTCGCCGCCTGTGGCGCCCCGTCCCCGCTTCCCGCACCCACCGCGGCGGACGGGCCCGCGCCGTCCGGCATCACGGCGCAGAGCGTCACGCCGGCGCCCGGCTCGTTCGTGATGCTCAAGGCCCTGTATTTCGGGAGCACCTCGACCCGGGTGCGTGACGTGGCCGTGCAGCCGGACGGCAAATTCATCGTTGTCGGGGAGGGGCGCGACAGCGGGGAGGACAGTTACTTCGGGTTCATCGCCCGGCTGCTGCCGGACGGTTCGCTCGACCCCAGCTTCGCCAAGACCGGCTGGCGCCGGCTCCGCAAGCTGTGGGAGGACGCCTCCTGCGCCATCTGCTTCCCGGAGTACACCCTGCCAAACAGCAAGACGCCGGTGACGGTGACGGGCGTCGTCATTCAGGGCTCGCGGGTGCTGGTCTCCGCCAGCGCCCGCAAGGAGGTGGACGCCACCTTCAGCCACACCATTGAGACGCGCCAGCAGATGGTGCAGGCGTTCCGGCTCAGCGACGGGGCCCTGGACACGAGTTGGAACGGGACAGGCGTGACGCAGACGACCATGGGGAACGCCGAGGTGCTCAGCGAGGCCAACGACGTCGCGGTGACGGGAGACCGGGTGTTCACCGGAGGGTACGTGAACTCCAGCCCGATGCGTCCGACGATCGCGACGTTCACGAACGCGGGCCAGCTGGACAAGACCTTCAGCGGGGACGGCGCGCACTACCTGGTGCTGCCGGACGCGGAGGGCGGCGCCAGCGCCTCGGCCGTCACGGTGATCAACACCCGGCCGGTGGTGGCGGGGTGGGTGAAGCACAACAACGCCCAGCGGATGTTCCTGGTGCGCTACAAGGAGGACGGCACCCTCGACCCCAGCTTCGGCGGGGGCGACGGGATCGTGCGCCCGTCGTACGGCCTGGGGGACACGGTGGCGCGGGCGGTGCAGTACAACGCTGCGGCGGGCCGCATCGGGGTGGTGGGCTCGTCCGCCGACCCGGCGGGGCTGGTGCGGTTCGCGGTGGCGAAGCTGCTGCCGGACGGGTCGATGGACCCGGCCTTCGGCGTCGGCGGGAAGGTCACGACGGCCATCGGCAGCGGCCACTCGGGCGCCAACGCGGTCGTGATGCAGCCGAACGGCAAGCTGCTCGCGGCGGGCTACACCACCAGCCCGGACGGCAAGACGGACGCGGCCGTCGTGCGCTACACCGCGAACGGCTCGCTCGACGCCACCTTCGGCAGCGGCGGCCGGAGCGTGGTGGGGCAGAACGACGGGCACCACGAGCTGATTCGCGGCATGGCGACGCTGCCGAACGGCAAGATCGTGGTGGTCGGCGACTCGGGCATGTACGGCCTGGTCGGCCTCCTGCAGCCCTGAGCGGCACCCTGAACGGCGGACCTCGTGAGGTTCGCCGTTCGACTGGCGTTCGCTCAGGGTTCGCCCCCGGGCTCGCCCGCGCGCATCTCCGCCGCCAGGAGCCGGTACGCGAGCGTCCAGGCCTCCCGCACCTCGGGCGTGAAGTCCGGCCCCAGCCGCGCCGCCAGGGTGGCCAGCAGCGCGTCGCCCACCGTTGCGTACTGCCCGGGGCGCACCCCGTACCCGGCGTGGCGCGCGCCGAGCCGCCGGGCCGCCGCCCGCAGCGTGCCGAACCGGGAGAGGTCCCCCGCGAACACATCGAGGGTGGCGATGAACTTCTGGCCCTGCGCGTGCAGGTCGCCCCGGAACAGCGCCCGGGCGTCCGGGTCGGCGGCAAACAGCCGGTCGTAGAAGTCCCGCGCGGCCTCGTCCGGGTCCCGCAGCAGCCGGGCGAGCGAGGTCCGCACCAGCCCCTCCTGCGCGTCGGTCAACGACAGGGGCGGGGTCACGCGGTCGCTCCGCGCTCCACGGCCGCCGTGTCGGGCAGGCCCCAGTGCGCCAGGAAGGCGGGTCGACGGTCGGCGGGCAGGGTGGCGGCCAGGCTCCGGGCGAGCGGCAGTCCCCCTGGGTCGGCCGGGTCGGCCCGGTACAGCCGCAGCCGGTCCAGCGGCGGCAGGTGGTCCAGCTGCAGCGCCTCGCGGACCGCGGCCAGCGGCGCGGGGTCGTCGTCCCCCAGCCCGCGGGCCACGTGGACCCGCAGGGCGAGAGCGAGCGGGCGCAGGCTCGGCTCATTGATGGTGTCCAGCACCCGGGACGCGCCCGGCGCGTCTCCCAGCGCCAGCAGCACTTCAGCGCGCAGCGCCCGCTCGTCCTGCTCGCCCTCGCGCTCCGGGGCGGCGCCGGAGGGCGGGGCGGCGTCCAGCGCGCGCAGCGCGCCCGCGGGGTCGCCCGAGGCCAGCAGCGCGCGGGCGTGTTCGGTGCGGCCTGTCCGTGCGTCCCCCTCGTGCTCGCCCGCCCCGATCAGCCGGGTGAGCTCCGCCGCCGCCGCCCGGGCGCCCGCCGCGTCGCCGAGGGCGACGAGCAGCCGGACGAGCTTGACCCGGCGGACCAGCTGCTGGGTCCGCTGGCCCAGCGCGTCCGCCGAGCGGCACGCCGCCTGGTACGCCGTCAGGGCCGGGCCGAGCCGCCCGCGCAGCAGCTGCACGTCCCCCAGGCGGTGCTGGAAATCCGCCTCCAGCTTCGGGTCCGCGGCGTCGTACACGAGGTCGAAGCCCTCCTGCAGGGCCGCCACCGCGGGGTCGAGCTGCCCGGCACGCACGTGCACCTGGATGACGTTGATCAGAAAGGCCGTGTGCAGCCGGAGGTCATGTATGGCGCGCGCCTCGCGCAGCCCCGCCTCCAGGTCCCGCACGGCCCCCGCGAGGTCGCCGGCGCGGAACGCCACGCGGGCCGCGCTGTTGAGCACCAGCGCGACCGCGTGACGGTCCTGGGCGGCCCGGGCGAGGTCCAGGCTCTCCTGAATCAGGGCGCGCGCCTCGTCCATCCGGCCTGCGTCCAGCAGGCCCGGCAGCAGCGACCCCAGGATCGCCCGGCGGCGCACGTTGCTGAGGGGTGAGACCGCCAGCGCCGCCCGCAGGTGCCGTTCCGCCGCGGCGGGCCGCCGCAGGTTCGCCTCGGCGGTGCCGGCGAGGTGCAGGGCGTGGGCCCGCAGCTCGGGGGCCACCTCGGGGAGCGGCAGCGCCCCCGCCATCAGGCGGCCCAGCTCCTCGTGCCGCCCCAGGTCATCCAGCAACGCCGCGCGCCGCGTCAGGACGGTGACGTGCGCCTCGGGCGTGCCGAGCTGTTCGGCGAGGACCGCCAGCCGGTCGATCTCCCGGCCGCGCGCGTCGCGGTCGTCGAGGTGAACGCACAGGTCGGCCCGCTGCCGTTGCCACGCGAAGGCGTCCTCGGGAGGGGGGGCGGACGCCAGCGCCCGCTCCAGGTGCTCGAGGGCCTCCCGGTAGGCGTACACGCCGCGGGCCGCGTCCGCCGCCCGGACGTGCCAGCGGGCCGCCTCCCGCGGCTGTCCCGCGGCCTGCAGGTGCTCGGCGATCTGCGCGGGCGGCGCCGAGCGCGTCTCCAGCACGCCCGCGAGGCGGCGGTGCAGCAGCCGCGCCCGCTCGGGCGACATGGCGGCGCGCACCGAGCGCCGCACCAGGTCGTGCGGAAACGCGTACCCGGGCCCGCGCGGCTCCAGCAGGCCCCGGCCGGTCAGGCCCTCCAGCGTCTCCAGCGCCTCCCACTCGGAGGCGGCCGTGACCGCCGCGAGGTCCTCCAGAAAGAACGGGTCGGCGCTCACTCCCGCCGCATCGAGGAAGCGCCGGCCGAGCGGCCCGAACGCCTCGACCCGGCGCAGCACCGCCTCCTGCACGCCGGGCGGGATCGGCAGCTCCGCGTAATCCACGGTCCGGTCGTCGTAGGGGGTGCTCCACACGCCGCCCTCGATCCGCAGGGTGCCCGCCGCGTGCAGGGCCCGCAGCGTCTCCATCAGGAAAAGGGGATTGCCGGACGTCGCCCGGTGCAGCCGCCCCGGGAACAGCGTCGCGCCGGGATTCCCGGAGAGGGCCCCCACCAGGCGGCGCACCTCGTCCTCGCTGAGGCCGCCGAGGGGGAGGACGTGCAGGACCCCGTCCCGCTTCAGCCCGGACAGCGCGGCGCGGCACGCCGGGGACCGGTCCAGGTCGGGCGTGCGGGCGGTGGCGAGCAGCCGCGGGGGGTGGGCCAGCCCGCGGGTGCGCTGCGCGAGGCCCGCCATCAGCTCCAGCGTGCTCCCGTCGGCCCACTGGATGTCGTCGAAGACCAGGGCACCCTCCTGCCCCGCGGCGGCCAGCAGGGCGCGGGTGAGGCCCTCCAGGAACCGCGCGCGGTTGTCGTCCGGCAGCGGGGCCGCTCCCGCCAGTTCCGGCACCAGGCGCGCCGTCTCGGCGCGCCACGGCTCCTCCAGCGCCCGCAGCCGCTCGGCGGCGCGCACGTCCTCCAGCGCCGCGCGCAGCGCTCCGGCGACCGGGGCGAGCGGCGTGTCGCGGGTGACTTCCAGCGCGCGGCACACCACCGGCACGCCGAACGACGCCGCGAAGGCGAGCGCGAGCCGGGTCTTGCCGACCCCCCCGTCTCCCTCCAGCAGCGCCAGGCCACAGGGCACCGCCTCCAGCGCCGCCCAGGTGCCCTCGCGGCCCACCAGCGGCGGGCGCAGCGGGATCGGCTCGGTGGCCGGTGCGGCGCGCTCCGGCTCGACCCGCTCCGGCCTGGCCGCCGCCACCGCTGCCGTCTCGGGCAGCGGGTCCAGCCCGAGTTCCCGGGCGAGCAGCGCGCGGAACTCCTGATAGCGTTCGCGCGCCTGGGCCCGCTCGCCCAGCGCGTGGTGCAGCCGGATCGCTTCGCGCTGGTGCGTCTCCTGCAACGCGTCCTCGGCGAGCACCTCGAGGTGGGCTTGCAGCGCCCCGCGCAGGTCACCCGCCGCTTCCCGGGCCGCCGCTCGGGCGGTCATCGCGCGGCGCCACGCCTGGGTCAGCCGGTCGCGCTGCGCCTGGCGCCACTCCTCGAACCCCCCGGCGCCCTCCACGTCCACCCCGTCGAGGAGCGGCCCCCCGTACCGCCCGAGCGCCGCCTCGTGGTCGCCCGCCGCCTCGAACGCCAGGACGTCGAGGGCGTCCACCCGCACCTCCGGCGTGAGGCCGACCGTGTCGGGCGTGGCGACGAGGTACGGCGCCAGGGCCGAGCGGCCCAGGCGGTACAGTTCCTGCCGCAGGTTGTGCCGCGCCCCGTCGGGTGGGAGGTCCGACCACAGCAGCCCGGCCAGCCGCTCGCGCGGGGTGGGCCCCTCGAGGGCGACGTAGGTGAGCAGGGCGAGCGACTTGCGCGACGGTGGGCGCACCGCCTGTCCCGAGACGACCAGCGACGGAGTTCCGAGGAGCCTTGCCTGCACCGCCCACCTCCTGGGTCCAGCTTACTGGAGGTGGGCGGTGCAGGTGATTCAGGTGACCCGGGCCAGGGGCAGCCGCCCACACCGGGCTGGAGCCGGCTCAGGGGAACACGAAGCCCAGGATGCCGCGCGTGCCCGAGTCGCCGGCGACGATCAGCGTCCCGTCCGTCTGGAAGGCCATCGCGCGGATGAGGTCGTCGCGGGACATCATGTCGATGGTGGTCTTGCCCCCCGCGCCGAAGGTGGCGTCCAGGGTGCCCGCCGCCGTGTACTTGGCGAGCGCGAAGTCCCGCGTGCCGTCCGGGCGGGTCGTGTAGCCGCCCGCGTACACCTGGCCGCTGTCGGTGATCAGCACGCTCGTCGCGTTGTCGGCGCCGGTGCTGAAGCTGGTCGTCACCAGGCCGTCGGTGCTGAAGGCCGGGTCGGGCGACCCGTCGGGCCGCAGGCGAGCCACGGCGAAGCTCCACTTGGCGGCGGCGTCCGCGCTGCGGCCCGCCAGGGCGACGCGGGTGCTTACCGCGTTGTAGCGCACCGCGGAGGCCGCGCTGTCCCCCACCCCGAACTGCAGCCCCTTGAGGCCGTCGCCGCCCCCGAAGGTCGGGTCGAGCAGCCCGTCCTCGGTGAACCGGGCGAGCAGCACCCGCATCCGGCCGTCCTGCCGCGCCCAGCCGACCATCAGGGGCCGGGCGTTCATCATGGTTACGCTGCCCAGGCTGGTGCCGCCACTCGCGTTCGGGATGCTGAAGCCGTACGCGCCGTCGCCGCTGAAGCTCTTGTCGAGGACCCCGCCCGCCGTGTACACCGACGTGATCCCCCGGAGCGGCGAGGCGTTCACGTACCCGGCCCCGAACACCCGGGTCCCGGTCGCCGCGAGGTCATTGATGTGGCTCTGGGTGGTGTCGTCCTGCATGACCGTCATGGCGTAGCCGGTGTGCTGGCCGCCGAACGCCCAGTCGGTGGAGCCGTCGGCGAGCCTGAACGACTCGACGACCTGCTGGTGGGTGTCGTAGTGCATGCCCACCTGAATGCCCGCGGAATAGCCCTTGAATTCCTTCCGCACGCTGCCACTCACCAGCACCCGGTCCCCCTGGAGGGCGATGCCATGCGCCCTGCGAGGTGGCGGTGACGCCCCGCTTTGGACGGTGGGCCAGGCCGGGGCTGACCTGACCCGCGAACCCGGTGCTGATGACGTTCATCACGCCCTCGCCGACCGCCCTACGGAGGAACAGGTGCGGCCGCTGGGTCCCGGCTTGGCCGCGGTGCTCGGCGCCCTCGAGCCGGACAAGGCCGCGTTCGCTGCTCACAACGCTCGCGACGATCAGGATTGCGCAGCGGAGGCGGCGCTGGCCGACGAACGGAACCGAGTTCAAGGCACCGGCACGGGATGGAACGGATGACGGTCCCTGACCTCTGTCGCCTCTGTCAGCAGGCCCCCCGCACCGACCGCGAGTGCGGCGCCGGCTGGATCAAGGTGCCGTCCCAGGCCTCCGATGGCCGCCCGGCGATGGCGCGCTGCAAGCAACGGGAAGCGCACCGCCGCGGCCACCAGCAGGCCACTGGACTCGTCGCCGCTGGGCTGAATGATGCCCGCTCCCAGGCGAACTGGGACGACCTCACGCGGCTCCACCGCTCCTGGCTCGCCGCCCGCGAGATCAGCGAAGTGATCTCCGAAGGGCTGAACATCGGATGCGTCCGCCCCACCGGCATCGGCAAGACCCTGGCGGCCGTGCTGATGTATCGCGCCGCCAGCCAGGCCGTGCACACGGTCATGACGCTCGACTGGACCCGCTTCCTGGAGGGCATGCGCGACGGGTACACCGACCGCACTCAGGAACCCGAAGGGAAGACGTTCGAGCGGGTGTGTGCCGCAGACTTGCTGCAGCTCGATGACATGGCCAGTGGGGAGACGACACGTACACCAGCAGCCGCTTCGAGAAGGTCATCGGCCGGCGCCAGGACGCGCAGTTCCCGACGATCCTCACCGCCAACCTCCGCATTCAGAACCTGCACGACTTGCTCAGAGAGCGAGCCGCCAGCTGGGCGCACGGCCGGGTGATCGAGCTGGTGTTCGACGGCCAGCGCTTCCGGGAGCAGACCGACCGACGCGGATGTCCGCGCTGGTCGGCAGCATCGGGAAGGGCGCCCAGGGACCGGCCTGACCAGAACCGGAAATGACCGGAACGTGGATACTGAAGTTCAGTCACGTGACGTGCAGGAGGGCAAGCCTTTCATCGCCGTCCGGCAGACACAAGAAGCGGTCCGCATGGGCCGGCCGAAGGGTGTTGTCGGGTTTCCGCGATCACTCAGAGGAGCGTCTTCGGCGCTGCCCACGCCGTTGAGGAGGAGTGGCGACCGGTTCAACCAAGCGATAGGTGTTGACGGCCACCCGCTCGAAATCAACGTACTGATGGTGCGGATCGCGGGTCGCGTTGCGGCACATCCGGGACGACACATGCTGCTTGATGGTGTTCATCGTGTAGGTGGTCCCCCGGGCCAACATGCCCTCCACCACGTCACGAACAGTAAAAACCCGGTCGGGCTGGTGTTCGACTAGCCCAGCAACGACCTCGAGGATTTCGTCCCGGCACGTCATCCCGGCAATATTCAGGACGAATGTAAACCCGCAGTGATACGGCAGTCGCGGTTCCTTCAGCTGGCCTGGAGCAACCGTTGATGGCTCTTGAGGTCGATCAGAGCGTTGACGATCACGGCAGCCTCTCAGCCGGTCTGGCTCGCCGGGGCTCCCGCTGCGCCTCGGTGCGAAGCAGCACAGGAAAGCGGACCTGCAAACGGTCCGCGATGCCTGCATCCAGGGTTTACGCGGCGTGACTCGAGTGACTCCGTTTGGAGGACTTCTGCCAGCGCTTACGAGTTTCTCGGTGACCAGCCATGCGCGAAAGCATGTCTTCCCAGCCCCCGGTCAGGGTCAGAAAAAAGGTGTAGACCGCGCTTTTTCTCATCGTGGCTCCATTGTAGGGAGCTCTGTGACAAATCTGTCAGAAATATCTGCTTGCGTTGGGGGTACGCCGACGGGGGCATACACAACGTTGACCCGAGGGGACCACAGATGACGCTGCGCTCTGGTGGCCGGCCGGCTCTGACCCTGCTGGCGTTGGTGCGCTGGAGCGAGAGGGCCTCCTCCCTCCCGCACTCGACCGCTGAAGCGACTGATCGACCTCGACCTGGTGCGATGGCCGGAAGGCGCCGAGGCAGGGACGCTCACCAAACAGGGCCGCTCTGTGGCCCGCACTCTGGAGGCCGGACGGTGATCCCCTACCTGTGCAACGAGATTGTCGAGAAGGTCCGCCGGAGGCTTACCGGCCCTGGCTTTAGCGAGGAGCTGGCCGACCACATGGCGGCCTGCTGCCGCTACGACGACCCGTATGACGATGACCACTGGGCGCAGGCGCTGTGGTCAGACGTGCTGACCCTGCTGGCTGTTGAGCAGCCGGTCGACGTGGTGGGCCGATGATGGTGTCAGGCGGCCGACTGCAGCTGCGAAGAACCCTCAGGTCCCATCGTCCGCTGGACCACCTGGGCAATCAGAACGTACCCCAGTGCCGTTGTGAGCGGCGCGAGCAGGGACAGCACCGTCTGGATCCAGCCTAGGGCCGAGCCTCTCGCCACGATCGATGCGGGCGTGGAGAGAAACATGACGGTCTGAATGATGGTCAGCGCTGCCCCGCAGTCCAGCAGCGCCACCAGAACCCCGCGCTGCGTGCCTGCCCTGACTCATGAAGCCACTCGAGAGCCGGACGGCTCACGCTGACCTGGGGGACGTCAGCGCTGTTGATCCAGGAAAAAGTTGATGAGCGTCTCAGCCACCTGGTCCGGCGCTTCCTCTGCCATGTGGTGACCCGAAGCGATTGAGTGACCGGAAAGCTCAGTGGTCCACGGCCGCCAGACGTTCAGGACATCCCCATAGAGCTCGGCCAGATCATCCTGCTCACTCCAGAGCACGAGGGTCGGGCATTGCAGCCTCCGGCCTGCCGTCCGGTCCTCCCGGTCATGCTGTTGGTCAATCGTCAGGCCTGCCCGGTAATCCTCGACCATGCCATGGACCGTCTCCGGATCGTGGATGGCCCACTGGTAGTCTTCGTAGTTTCCGGGGCCCATCTCGGTGGCCATTGTCGGTGAATGGCGGTACCAGGCGTTCGGATCCTGCAGGATGGCCCGCTCCGGTTTTTCCGGTTGAGCGAAGAAAAACCAATGCCACCAGGCTTGAGCGAACTTCGCGTCGCACCGCTCCAGCGCTTCGAGAAGAGGGACACTGTCGAGGACGGCCAACCGCGTCACAACGCCTGGGTGGTCCATCGCGGTTCGGAATGCGGTGTAACTGCCCCGATCATGGCCGGCCAGATTGAACGTCTCGAACCCCAGATGCCGCATCAGTGCCACGGAATCTCTGGCTTTGGCGCGTTTCGACGAGCCCTCGTGGTGGGGTTGATCGGCCGGTTTGCTTGAGCGTCCGAAGCCGCGCAGGTCTGGACAGACCACCGTGAAATGCTGCGCGAGCATCGGTGCGACCCGGTGCCACGTTGTATGGGTTCTGGGGTGACCATGCCAGAGCAGCAGGGGAGGACCCGAACCGCCGTGTCTGACCCGTAACGTCGCTTCTGGAAGTTCAATCATCTCCAGCGCGAAGTCTTGAAACATAGCTCAATATAGGCGGGCGACTTGACAGAAAGATCCGGTCCTGCAGAACGGAGGGCTGTTTGCAGAACAATGGGAGGGCGTCGGCTGTTGACTGGTTTCCTCTCAGGTGAACGTCAACGGAGCGGGCCTGCATCCAGCAACGCCCAGACGAAGGGCTGGTCCAGTGGCGCCTCGGTCGCCCAGATGAACCGCTCCGTGCTGCTGACGGCGATCCCGGTCGCCACCACCTCCACCAATATCTCCGGCACCCACACCAGCAACTGCTCCCTCCCACCTTCGATGCCTTGCACCTGGCTCAGCCACTCCGCTCGCTGGCCAAGGATCGGATCGAGCGCGGGCGCATAGTGGATCCACGTGTCCCACGGCGGCAGGTCCCAGCCTTCATCAAAGAAGCCCGCGCTCGACACCCAGCACGCGCTTTCGTTGAGACTGGTGCTGGGATCGTCGCACAACAGGAACTGCCCAGGGGGCAGGTGGTCCAGCGTCACTTCAGGTGTCCACCCCAACGCGCTCAACTTCTGGCGGCGCCGCAGGGCCACGTGCTCGACCGCCTGACGCCGCTGCGCGACGGTCGCGGCCTGCTCGAACACCCGGAGCACCTGCCAGGCGGGACTGTTCCTCAGCTCAGCCCAGTCTCCGGAGCGAACATCCGTGAGCGGGCCGGTATACCAGAAGGCCAGGTCGGCCCTGGGCTTGAGGTCGTCGCTGCGGAGATTGCGTGCGGGGTCGGCCACACGTGCCCGTGCGCTGCACCAGGCCATCGTCTCCAACACCACCCTCTGGAAGTCCACGTCACAAGCATCGTTGTCCATCCAGGCTTCCTGGACGCGGCCTCCAGCGGGGAGGGGTGCCATTGTCTGGCGCAGTGCAGGCGGTCGGGCGCAGCCTACACTGCCGGTGCCTCGTCCCGTCCTGCATCCTCCCCGAAGCCAGTTGGTGCAGTGTTCAGGAGGGCGTTGGTGCGCCCTCACTCGCCGTGTCATGACTTGGGCTGGTGAGGAGCCGCTCGAGTCCGTCGAGGATCAGATCAAGGGCAAACTCGAAGCGCTCTACTCGCCCGCCCATGTCCACAATGGCGGCGACGGCCGCATGGAAGTGCGGGTACTGGTCGGCAGAGATGAGCTCCATGCCGACCGCGGCCATGTTCGCGGCTTCCTCTGGAGCAAAGGGGAGATTGAGCTGCTGGAGCGTAAAGCCGTAGATGTGGCCATCGAGCGCGTGCCACGCATCGAGCGTCTGCTCGACCGTGAATCCGCCGTGATGCAGCCAGGCAAACGTGTCATTGATGTAGGCCAGCATGGCCGGTCCGATGTTGACCCGTGAACCCATAAGTGGGCAGGCCCAGCGGTGGCGGAGCAGCACCTGGTGTGCCGAGATCGCGCGTTGCCGCATGGCGTCCTTCCAGTCATCCGCGGTGTCGGGGACGTCGATCTCAGCGATGACCAGGTCAATCAGGCCATCGATCAGGTCGTCTTTGTCTTTCACGTGTTTGTAGAGCGACATGGCTTCGACGCCGAGCGCCTGGCCGACGCGCCGCATGCTGAGCGCTTCGAGGCCCTGCTGATCGACCAGGTCAAGGCTGGCACGGAGGATGCGCTCACGGGTCAGCGGGGTTCGGGGTTCACGGTGGGAGGGATCTGAAGGGGTCATGGCCTGCTCCAGTGTGGGTCATGGTGAGGCAGAGGGGCTGTTGACAAGTTTACACTGTAAGCCTAGGCTTACAGTGTAAACCAGTTCCAGCTTGAGTGCCCTGTTGCTGTCGCCCACTGCATCCCCGCGAGGTCCACCATGAACGACACCCTGAGGAACAGCAACGAAGGTCCAGAGCATCGACCACTCCAGTCAGCGACCGCGCTCACTTCCGGAGTGGCGCTGCTGCTCATGGCGGTCCTCGCCCTCTTTGCCGAGTTCTTCGTTCGCGCCCGGCTGATGGATCCGAATGACCTCACGGTGACGCTCCATCACCTGCGCACCTCCGCATCCCTCTTCCGCGCTGGCATCGCGGCCAACCTGATCGTCGCCGTCCTGGACGTGATCGTCGCCGTCACCCTGTACGAGGTCTTCCGACACGCCGGGCGCGGCCTCGCCCTGCTTGCAGCAGCGCACCGCGTCGTGTATGCCGCCGTCTTCGCCACGGCGACCCTCGGCCAGATGCTCGCCGTGCACCTCGCCACCGGTGCCAACGTTCTCCCGGGCGGCCCGTCAAACCTCCTCGCGTCGGCGTTCCTGGACATGAACGCGTTCGGCTGGCAAATCGGCCTGGTATTCTTTGCGGTTCATCTCGCGATGCTCGGCGGGTTGATTGTGCGCTCCGGGGCTGCGCCCCGCTGGATCGGCGTGCTGCTCATCCTTGCGGGAGCGGCATACCTCACCGACGCCTTCGCAAACGTGCTGCTCTCAAATTACGCGGACTACGCCCCGGTCCTCAAAGCGTGCGTTGCCCTCCCTGCGCTGACCTCGGAGCTCTCGCTCTGCGTCTGGCTGATCACGTCCGGCCGGCAGGCCAAGCGGCGTGTGACAGCTACACACTAATCCGCGAGAAGACCTCACGGGGTGTCGCTCGTGGTGCCCAATTCAGCTGAACCGACGCCGAGAGCAGGACAGTTCATGGGATGGCCTCGACGTTCAGCGCCTTGGGACGAGGAGTCAACGGCGCGTCCGGCGGCGTGGGCTCCTTGGTCGTGCAGCGCCTGGCGAGGCGTACCCCTCCTGGCCGTGTGGATGAACGCATGAAGGCAGGAGGGACCCACCGCACAGTACCCGGCCGAGACCGTCCTCCCTGAAGGTCAGGGAGAAACGGAATGGGGCGGAGGTGAGGCGTGAGGCGAGCAGCAAAGCCGTGGAGGTCAGGCGCAGCCGCACCACGCCCTGCACCCACGGGTTCAGGCCTCACAGGAGTCGACCGAGCTTCGCTTCCCGGGGCGCCGTTCGGCTGGGACCCGGAACACTGCTTCCCAGCGCGCCGGCTCCCCCTCGTCGTGGCGCTCACGTGGCACGCCACCAGCGGTGGGTCGGCGAGGGTGCTGAGCGGCATTCGATGGTGGTGTGCCCGCCGATGTGGCTGGCTTCTGGGGAGCGTCTTCGTCACCAGCGGCCAGGAACCGATCGTTGACGTTCCGTCAACGTGGTCTGCACGTCTGGGCGAGGACCGTCGCTGGCCCGGCCTGGGCGCCGCGGCACTGGACCGTGTCCGCTCGGGCCGGGGCGCTGGTCGTTACGCCCGGACCATCCAGTCCACCAGCACCTCGAGCCGCGCCTGGGTGTGCTCGGGGGGCAACCGCCCGGCACGGGTGAGGGTGATCAGGCCATGCAGCGCCGCCCACGCGACCTCCGTGAAGAGGCCCGGGGCGACCGCGCCAGCGACTTCACTGAGCGTGTCCAGCAGGGCTGTGAATGCCTCACGCATGGGCGCCGGGGTGGCCTCGTCCGCAAACGGGAGGCCGTTGCTCAGACTGAACATGCCGTCGTAGATGGCCGGGTGATGCTCGGCGAAGGCCATGTACGTTTCGACCAGCGTGGTGACCGCGGCCCGTCCGGAGCGCCCGGCGGGCAGGGCGCTCCGGATGGCCTGCGTGAGTTCCGCGAAGCCTTCGAGCGCCACGGCGCCGACGATCTCGTCTTTGTTGCGAAAGTGGGTATAGAGCACCGGTTGGCTGTACTCGATGCGTTCGGCGAGTCTGCGGATGGTCACGGCGTCCCAGCCTTCGGTCTCGGCGAGCGTCCGGGCGGCCGAGACAATCTTCTGGTGGCGATCAGCGCGCTCGCGCTCTTTCCGTTGATGAACCATCATGTCCTCATGCTATCACCGCTTGACATCCTAGCGATGCTATATGTAGCATGGCTTCAGTATCTAGCGCCGCTAGATTTTTTCAGAGGAGGGAACGCTGATGCAGGAGTTGCTGGTGACCGTCACGATTGTCCTGGTGGGATTGATGGTGGGCGTGGAACTTTCGGTGGCGGCCTTCGTCGAACCGATCTTCAGCCGGCTCCCACCCGCGGCGGGAATCGCGGCCCGCAGCGATGGCGCCCGAGTGCTCGGCCGGGTGATGCCGTTCTGGTACATCGGGTGCGTCCTGCTCGGGGTGATCTGGGCCGCCCTCACCTGGGGTCACCCGCAGGTGCTGCTGATCGCCGCGGCGCTCGCGTTGCTGCTGCTCAGCGTCGTGATGTCCATCACGGTCCTGGTCCCCATCAACACCCGGGTTGCCCGCTGGGCCAGGGAGGGTACGCCCGAAGACTGGCAGCAGCAGGTCCGCCGCTGGAACGTCTTCCATTATGCCCGGGTGGGCCTCATCGTCGCCGCGTTCGTGCTCCTTGTGCTGGCGGGCCTGACGGCCTGAAGCGAGCGTGCCCACCGGCGTCCGGCGAGGCCCGGTGCAGGGGCGCCGGACCCGGTGGGCACAGATGCAGCAAGTCCGCCCCACGGCCCGACCGGGGGCGGATTTCGCGGAGGGCGTGGTGCTTTCAAGCGGAGCGAACCCTCCCCTGGGCCAGCGCCCACCGGCCGGGCGGACCGTGGCCGCCGTGGGTTGTGCCGCTCAGAATGGCAGGTCATCCCCGGGCGGGACATCCTCGGCGTCCCCCGCCCGGCCCGCGGCACGGGTGGCCGGTCCAGTGGCCCTGACCGGGTGGGCCAGGGCTTGTCCGTGTCGTGGGCCGGGGGTGAGCAGTTCCATGCGCGACGCTTCGATCCTGGCAGTGGTGCGTGTGTGGCCGTCCTTGTCGATCCAGCGCGCAGTGGTCAGCCGGCCCTGCACAAGCACCGGATCACCCCGCTTCAGGTCCTTCGCCACCTCGGCCAGCGCCCGCCAGGCGGTCACGTCCACGTCGTGCACCCGCTCCTGCGGGTCGCCGCCTGTGTCCTTCCACACCTCATTTACGGCCAGCGCCACGCTCAGCACCGCATCGCCCGCCAGGGTGTACCGCAGCGCCGCGTCACGGGTGAGGTTCCCGATCACCAGCACCTGATTCATGCCGCCCTGCCTGCGCACGCCACCCTTGGCGTCGTGGATGGGTGTGGGCGCACTCCACAGCGCCTCGAGCTGCAGGCCCTTGATCTGCACGGCGTGGCGCTTGCCCCCGTCCGGGGCGTCCCAGCTGCGGGACTCGAGCGCGCCTTCGACCATCACCGGGTCCCCGACCTTGAGGTGGCGCTCGGCCAGCCGTTCGGCAGCCTGGCCGAGCAGGTGGACCGGGTGGGCCCAGAGCAGGCGGCGAACCTGGCCGCCCAAGCCGATCAGGTGGTCCTTGCCGGCGACCGTCACCTCGAAGATGGCCATGCCGCTGGGGCTGGAGCGCAGGTCCGGGTCTCGGGCGAGCGGGACGATCAGGAAGATGTGGTTCATGCCGCGGGCCATGGGCCGCTCCCTTCGCTGGCGTTGACTCGTGAGCGGCGCCCGGGTGCGCCCTCTGTCCAGCGTGGTGCCGGCCGGGGTTCGGCTCGCTTGCCGGCGTCAGCCGGCGGGCGGAGCCGCCCAGGTGAAGCGCTGACCCCGAGCTCCGCCCATCCTGGACGTGTGGAGAAACACGGGTATGCCCCCCCGCGCTCCCGAGCACCATGGCCACCGGAAGTCCAGGGAGGGCGACGCCTGAGCAAAACTGCCTCCGGTCCTTGCTCCTGATCGCTAGCGCGCACCGTGCCGCCGTGGCGGTCACCGGCGGTCGTTGAGCACCGAAGTGGAGCCCTCTGGGTCCGGACCTGGGCCGTGCTCCGCCGCAGGTTCGGCATGCGGGCGCAGGCACGTTGGGCACACGCCAGAGGCCGCTTCCCGGGCCAGGCGCTTGCGGGCCAGTTCATCGTGGAAGCCGCTGGCGATCAGGCCGGCCGGCAGCGCCACGACGCCAATGCCGAGCACCATCACGAACCCCGCGATGAGGCGGCCCAGGGGAGTGACCGGCGTGACGTCCCCGTACCCGACGGTGGTGAGGCTGACGATCGACCACCACATCGCCTGCGGGATGGTCTCGAAGCCGCGCGTCCCCCCTTCGAGGTTGTACAGGGCCGTCGCGCTCATCAGCACCAGGACGAACACGATCCCGAGCGTGGTGATCAGCTCGTCCCGTCGGCTGGCCATCACGCGTCCAATCGTGCTGAGCGCGCCGGAGTAGCGGCCGAACTTCAGGATGGAAATCAGCTTGAGCAGCCGCACGCTCCGGAATGCCGTGAACCCGCCCAGGCCCGGGAGGGCCAGGGCCAGCAGCACGCCCAGGTCGATCAGGCCCAGCGGGCTGAGGATCCAGTGGACCCGGGCGCGCCAGCCGGACCGGGGGCCGGGCTTCAGGGGCGCCACCCACACGCGCCCGAGGTACTCCACGGTGAACACGCCCAGGCTGAACAGCTCGAGCACGTGGAACCCCAGGTGGTATCGCCGCTGCACGTCCGGGATGGAGGCCAGCACCACCGCCGCGACGTTCACGGCGATCAGCGCGGTCAGCAGCAGGTTCAGCGCGCGTTCCACCGGAGGCGGGTTGGCGTCCGGGTCGAGCACGTCATACACCTGCTGCTGCAGGTCCGGTGGCAGAAAGGGACGGCGGGTCAGGCGGGTCATGCGGAACCTCCGGGCAGGATTAGGTGCGGCACGAAGCTGGCGCGGTCGTCCGTGATGCGCCGGGCCGCCTCGCGCACGCCCATCCCGCACACGTGCCGGCCGGCCACCCACACGCCGAGCACCGGAAACCGGGGCTCGCCCTGCGCGTTCACGAACTGGGGCAGCGGGCTGTACTGCTGTTCGACCATCCGCAGGTCGCCGTACTGGCCGCCCGTGGCGTCGTGGTCCTGGCCGACGATGGTGACGTTCTGCCCCTCGCGGCTGTAGAGCGGCTTGCGGACCACCTCCCCCCCCAACGTGCCGACGTGGAGCGTGGCGGGCAGCACCTCTGGACAGTCCGGGTACCGTTCGTGCAGCAGGGCCAGGATGCCTTTGCTGCACAGCACCGTCTTCCACAGCGGCTCGATGAAGCGGGTGTGCGTGAGCGAGAGTTCAGGGGCGAACGCTTCCTCCCAGGCGAACTCGAACGGCCACAACCACATCAGGTGGCGAATGTCCTCCCCCTCGGTGCCGATCAGGTGGCGGCGCTGGTGATCCTGGCCGATCTCGCTCACTGAAAGCGCGCGGGTGCGCAGGCCCGCCTGCTCCGCCAGGTCCTGCAGGTACGTGACGGTGGCGAGGTCCTCGCTGTTGTCCCCCGCGGCAAAGTGCACCGTGCCGACGCCGCCACTCGACAGCTCCCCCCAGCGGGCCAGCAGCTGCTCATGCATGCCGTTCCACTGGTCGCATCCCTGCTCGAGGTGCTGCAGGGCCAGCTGGTCTTCCAGCCACTGCCACTGGGCGACGCTGGCCTCGATCAGGCTGGTGGGCGTCTGGCCGTTGCATTCCAGCAGATGCAGGTGGTGGCCGTCGTACGCCAGGTCCAGCCGCATGTAGACGTCCGGGTCGCCGCGCAGCCAGGACTCGCGGACCGTCTCGTGCAGAAACGTGGGGATGCCGAGGTCCCCGAGCCGGCGCTGTTCGATGGCGAAGCCCACCGTGTCCAGCAGGTGTGTGACGAGCGTCTGCGATGCCGCTTCGATCCGCTCGATTTCCGCCAGGGTAAAGGCATAGGCGGCCTGCTCCTGCCAGTAGCCGTGATCCGCCCAGTCGATGGCCACACCCTGCAGCCGGGCGTCGGCGTCCGGGCGGGGGCGCACGGTCAGGCGCTGCATGTCAGCCGCCGCTGGAGCCGCTGCTGCGCGCACTGCTCCCAAAGCCGCCCCGCCGCACGCTGCCCGCGGCGGCCGCGGCGGCCGCCGCCCCAGTGGTGGCGGCCGCCGCGTGTGATCCAGCAGTCCCGCCGCTGTGCGTGGCGTCGGCCGCGCGCGTGGTGGGAGCGTTCTTGACCAGCACGGTGGCTTTCGGTTCCTGGTACATCACCCGGGTGTGGCGCGCGGTGTTGTACACCACCCCGCGCGTGAGGATCACGCCGGTTGGCGAATACCCGAGGTAATGCACCGTCCCGCTGCCGTAGTAATACGGCCCGTACCAGTAGCCCTGGTCACCGATGATGCAGGGGCGTTCGAGTTCCGGAATCAAGCGGTACTGCTGTATGCATTCGGCGTAGGAGTTGTAACTGAGGCGCTGATACTCCGAGGCCGGGACGGACCGCGAGCAGGCGGCCAGCGACGTGGCGGCGGTCGCGAGCAGCGTCAGCTGGAGGGTGCGGGTGCGTTTCATGGGTTCTCCTCGAGCGGGCGACAAAGGGTAAGGGACAAACTGAGCGGCGTGGGGCGCGGGTTGACGCGGGGGTGCCGCGGACGCCCGGGCGGACGGAGCACCGTGGAACGACCCGCCGGCCCGTCACGAGGGCTCCGGCTCGCTCCGCCGGCCAGTTGAGGTCCAGGGCGCACGGTGGTCACCACCGTGGGCTCCAGCGTGCCTTCCGGGGTCCAACCATCGACCTCCGCGTTGGGTCGCGCGCGGGGCGTGGTCGGCCGTCGTGATGCGGGCTGGCGTGGCGCCCTGACCCCCTCCTTCGTCCAGCGCCACCCAGCATAAGCGCACACCGGGCAGATGACCGCCACACGTGTGGGCTCCAGCAGGTCAGGGCGGCGGTCACCGCACGGGGAGTGCGTCACCTGCGTGCAGGCCGCCCTGACCGGTGAGGTGGCAGAGCAGACCGCTGACAACCGGTACGCTGACGGAGCAGCGCACGCCTCCCCTGCACCACTGCCGCACACGCCGGGATGGGGGGGGGAGTGCGCCGCGTGGCGGTGCGGGCTGCGGGGGCCCGCGCCCCGTCCTAGACGCCCGGGCCCGACGTGGTCTGCGGGTCGGGCCGCTCCGCCCGGGCCTGCCGGGCCGTCCAGGCCCCGCCCGCGCTCGCGATCATCACCAGCACCACCGCCGCCCACTGGCTCGCCCGCAGCACCTCGTGCAGCACGGCCCACCCGAACAGGGCCGCGACGACCGGCTCGAGGCTCAGCAGTACGCTGAAGGTCCGTGCCGGCAGCGTTCGCAGGGCGATCAGTTCAAGCGTAAACGGAATGGCGCTGGACAGCACCGCAAGGAGCGCCCCGGCGCCCAGCAGGGGGGGCGTCACCACCGTCCACGCGCCGCTGATGAGGACCGCCGGCAGCACCGCGAGGGTGGCCACGATCATGCCGGTGGTGACGCCCACGCCACTCGAGACCACCTGCGAGACCCGGCCGCCCAGGACGATGTACCCGGCCCAGCAGGCGCCCGCCAGGAGGGCCAGCACCATCCCGAGGCCATCCAGCCCCGCTCCCCGCCACGGGGCGATCAGGAGCACACCCAGCGCGGCCAGCAGGACCCACAGGAGGTCTCGTCGCTGACGGGACGTGACGGCCGCCAGGAGCAGGGGGCCCACGAATTCCAGGGTGACGGCCAGGCCCAGCGGGATGCGCGCCAGGGACAGGTAGTACAGCAGGTTCATCGCGCCCAGCACCACGCCGTACGGCAGCAGCGCGCGCCATTGGGCGGCCGTGAGCCGCCGCAGGGCGGGGCGGAAGATCACCGACAGCACCGCCGCGGCCAGGCCAATGCGCAGCCCGGTCGCGCCCACGGGCCCCAGCTGGGTGAACAGGACCTTGGCGAACGCGGCTCCGCCCTGCACGCTCAGGATCGCGAGCAGCAGGGCCGGCAGCGCCGGGAGCGGGGCGGGCGGATGGGCGGTGCGGAGCATACCCTCGAGTCTGACGGATGATCAGCGCGTTGCCTACGGCGCGGACCCGGTGGTCTGCACCGTGGCCACCGGAGGCTCCGACGGCTTTCTATACTGGGGCATGCTGGCGGGCCCGACCCTGATTCAACTGCGGGCGTTCGTGGCCGCGGCCGACGCGGGGAGTTTCGGCCGGGCGGCGTTCCTGCTGGACATGTCCCCCAGCAGCCTGAGTGAGAGCGTGCAGGCGCTCGAGCGGCAGTGCGGGCAGGCGCTCTTCCGGCGCTCGTCGGTGGGCCTCACGTTGACGGCCCTGGGGGAGCGGGCCCTGGGGCACGCCCGGCTGAGCCTCCAGCACAGTGAGGACTTCGGCCTGGTGCTGACCGAGGGGCGGGCGCTGGCCGGCAGCCTGAAGGTGGCGACGTACCGCAGCCTGGGCATTCACCTGCTGCCCCCGATCCTGGCGTTGCTGCGCCAGCAGCACCCGGACCTGCAGGTGCACCTGCTGGACGGCACCTCCGGGGCGAGCAAGGAGCGGCTCGTCCAGGATGGTCAGGCGGACCTGGCCTTTCAGGAACTGCCCGCGCAGACGCCGCTGCGGCGCCTGCCACTGCTTCAGGACGACCACGTGGTGGTGGTGGCGCCCGGTCAGGCGCGGGCCACGCTCGGGTGGCGGGACCTGAGCGCCCAGCCGGTGCTGGTGTCCCCGTCCCAGCACGCCTGCAACCAGCGGTTGTACGAGCATCTCCACCGGCACCTGCCAAAGGAGACCCGCGTGCAGGAGATCGAAGAGGATGAGGTGATGGTGTCGATGGTGCGGCATGGCCTGGGCGTGGCCATCATGCCCAGGTTGGCGGTACTCAACATCGACCTGAAGGTGCGGTCCCTGCCCACCCCCCTGACCCGCCAGCTCGGCCTGCTCCTGAACGCCAGCCGTGCGGACCTGCCGCACCTCCAGGCGTTCATCCGGGCCGTGCGCCAGTACCAGCAGACGAAGAGCTTCGCGGCGTTGCAGCACACCCTCCGGCACGGCCTCGGCTGACCGCGACGCCCCCGGCGGCAGAGGGGGCTCTACTCTCGGCGAACGCCGGGCCCCGGGTCAGCCGGCCCCCAGGCGTGCCGTGTTCAGGTGGCGGTTTGTTCTGCCTGCGCCTGCCGCACTGACTGCGCGAACTGCAGCATCCGCCCCTGATGCTGGCTTGACTGCTCCACGTCAGACGAGCCGTGCCCGGCGTCGAACCACTCGACCGTGATGTCCTTCCCCAAGCGCGCAGGTGCTGTTCGTCCTCGAGTATCCCCCGCGCCGGGCAGCGCGTGTCGTGGCGGCCCTGAATGACCAGCACCGGCGCTTTGACCTGCGCGGCGTACGGCTCCGGCCGGTCCCCGGGCGTCCCGCCGAACAGCGCCACCTGGTCGCCCTTGAGCGTCTGGGCGCTGTCCTGGTCCTGCACTGTCCAGTCGGCGATCGCGATGCTGGCCATCCCACCCGCCCACAGTTCCGGCTGCCGGCCAAGCCCCAGCAGCGTCAGGTACCCCCGAAGGACCAGCCGCGAAGCTCCATGACCTGATGGCGTTGACGAAGCGGCGCCGGGCGTGCGAACACGGGCACTGGGAACTGAAGCAGGAAGTGGGTCGCACTTCGAGGGACGCTCGTGGCGAGGGCTGCATCACTGTGCCTGGTGACCCTCGCTGTTGTGCAGACGCTCCGTCTGGAGCACCCCGGACAGGGCGAGACGCTTCCGGCAAGCCGAGCCGACCTGGCTGGAGCGCTCCCCCAGCCAGTGCTCTGTCCACGGTGTCGGCTGCTGGCCCCGAAGGACTGCAGGCTGCCTGTCCCTCAACAGAACTTGACATGCGCTTCATTCGACACGCGGCCGGCAGAATTATCGTGAGATGCCGTGGCGGTCGATCCGGGCAGGGAACGTCTGCGCCTGCATGCCCTCAGAAGGTATGAGGTGCTGGACTCGTTGCCTGAAGTGGAGTTCGACCGCATCACCCGCCTCGTCGCCACGCACCTCCAGACGCCGGTCGCCTTCATCAACTTTCTGGATGAGCAGCGCGGCTGGTTCAAAGCGGTGCACGGCATGCTCACCCGGCAGCAGGACCGCCACATGAGCGTCTGCACCCACACCATCGAGCAGCCGGACGTGCTGGTCGTTCCGGACCTGACGCTCGATGCCCGCTTTGCGCATCAGACCATCATCTTTGATGACCTCACCGTGCGCTCGTACATCGGCGTGCCACTGGTCAGTCCGGACGGGCACCGCATCGGGACGCTGAGCGCGGTCGACAGGACGCCGCGCTCGTACACGCCGCAGCAGCGGGCGCTGCTGGTTGACCTCGCTGCGGTGGTGATCGATGAACTCGAACTGCGCCTCGCCATCCTCAAGTGGCGTGAGGCAGACCGGCGCAGTTCGCACGCCGCGCATCATGACGCCCTGACCGGCCTCGCGAACCGGGCGCTGTACCTGGATCACGCGGAGCTGGCGATCCGTCACGCCAACCGCCAGGGCACCCACGTGGCGTTCCTGATGATGGACCTCGACCGCTTCAAGCACGTGAACGACTCGTTGGGTCATCACGTGGGGGACGAACTGCTGCGCGTCATCGCCGCGCGCTGCTCGAACCTGGTGCGTGGGGAAGCCACCGTCGCCCGGTTCGGGGGCGACGAGTTCGCGCTGCTGCTCACGGAGCTTCACGACCCGCAGGACGCGTCACTGATCGCCACCAAGGTGCTCGCCGCGCTGCAGGAACCCGTCGAGCTCGGCGGGCACACGCTGAACGTGAGCGGAAGCGTCGGCATCGCCGTGTATCCGCGTGACGGTAAGGACGTGCCGGCGTTGCTGCGGGCGGCGGACATCGCGATGTACCACGCCAAGCAGCAGGGGGGTGAGCGGGCGTGCTTCCACACCGAGCAGCTGAGCGTCGACGCCGCCGAGAAACTCCACCGCCATCAGGCGCTGGAGCGTGCGGTCCAGCGCGAGGAGTTCGAGGTGTACTACCAGC